>NZ_CP015118.1:3960726-4265397 GCF_002116905.1 Piscinibacter gummiphilus | reverse complement strand
CCTGGACCACGAGCACGCAGCACGCGGTCACGAGCATCGCGATGGGCAGGCATTCGGCGATGCGCAGCTTCGGCGCCGGGCGGTCCTGGGGCGCCCAGAAGTGGCGGATGCCGGCGCGCGACAGCGCGATCATCGAGACGAGGCCCGAGCCCACCATCAGCACGACGAGGCCCCAGCCGGTGGCGGTCACGACGGGCACGGTGTCGCCTTCCACCGGGTTCAGCAGCGCGGTGAGCATCGCCAGCTTGCCGATGAAGCCCGACAGCGGCGGCATGCCGCTCAGCAGCAGCGTGCAGGCGATGAAGCTCAGGCCCAGGAACGCCATGGCCGCGGGAATGGCGCGGCCGATCAACGGCTCCTCGTCCTCGTCGAGGTTGATGTGCATGCCCTCGAACTGCGACTCGTCGTCGGCGGCGCCCGGCACGGTGTCCCCCTCGGGGCGCGAGCCGGCGGCCACGCGCGAGCGCTCCACCAGTTCGGCGAGCAGGAAGAACGCGCTCACCGCGAACGTGGAGCTCGCGAGGTAGTACAGCGCCCCCGCGGTGAGCGCGGGCTGGCCGAAGCCGAACGCCGCGAGCAGCGTGCCCGAGGAGATCAGCACGCTGAAGCTCGCGAGCCGCCCGAGGCGCTTGGCGCCCAGCATGCCGAGCGAGCCGAAGCCCACGGTGAGCAGGCCGCCCACCACGAGCCAGCTGCCGCCGAACTGCGCGGACGGCCCCGCCTGCTCGGAGAACATCAGCGTCCACAGGCGCAGCACCGCGTAGACGCCCACCTTCGTCATGATGGCGAAGAGGCCGGCCACCGGCGCGCTGGCGCCCGAGTACGCGGGCTCCAGCCACGCGTTCATGGGCCACATGGCGGCCTTCGCGAGGAAAGCGGTGGCGAGGATGGCGGCGCCGGCGTGCAGCAGGCCGCGGTCGTCCACCGGGATGTGCGGGATCTTCACCGCGAGGTCGGCGAAGTTCAGCGTGCCGGTGACGCCGTAGATCATCGCCGCGCCGATCAGGAAGAACGACGACGCCACGAGGTTGATCGCGATGTAGTGCAGGCCGGCGCTCACCCGCTGGCGGCCCGAGCCGTGCAGCATCAGCCCGTAGGACGCCGACAGCATCACCTCGAAGAACACGAAGAGGTTGAAGAGGTCGGCCGTCAGGAAGGCCCCGTACAGGCCCATCAGCTGGATCTGGAACAGCGGGTGGAAGTGCACGCCGGCGCGGTCCCAGCGGGCCACGGCGAACAGCAGCGCACCGAGGGCGACGCCGCCCGCCAGCACGAGCATCAGCGCGCTCAGGCGGTCGACGGCGAGCACGATGCCGTACGGCACGTCCCAGTTCGACGGCAGGTAGACGCCCACGACCCCGGGCACGCCGGAGTGGTCGACCCAGCGCATCAGCACGATCGACAGCACGAGGCCGCACAGGGTGGAGGCGATGTTGAGCCAGCCCTTGAACCGGCGGCGCTTTTCGCCGAGCAGCATCATCACCGCCGCCGTCAGCATCGGCAGCAGGATGGGGGCGATGACGAGGTGGGGCCAGAGCCCGGGGGCGAGGGCCTGCAGCGTCGGATGGATCATCCGTGCCCCCCGTCGCCGTCGACGTGGTCGGTGCCGGTGAAGCCGCGCGACGCGAGCAGCACGACGAGGAACAGCGCGGTCATCGCGAAGCCGATGACGATGGCCGTCAGCACGAGGGCCTGGGGCATCGGGTCGGTGTAGTGCTCGAGGTCCGCGGGCAGGCCAGGGCGGATGATGGGTTCGTTGCCGATGGACAGGCTGCCCATGCTGAAGATGAAGAGGTTCACGGCATACGACAGCAGCGACAGGCCCATGATGACCTGGAAGGTGCGGGGGCGCAGCAGCAGCCACACGCCCGAGGCGGCGAGGACGCCGATCGCGATGGCGATGATTTCTTCCATCAGGCGGCTCCTGGGGCGGGACGGTCCTTGCGGTGGCTGCGGACCGATTGGTGGGAAATGGCGGTGAGGATCAGCAGCGTGGACCCCACGACGGCGGCGAACACGCCGATGTCGAAGAACATCGCGCTCGCGACGTGGATCTCGCCGACGAGCGGCAGGTGCAGGTGGGCGGTGTGCGTGGTCAGGAACGGGTAGCCGAACCACCACGAGCCGAGGCCGGTGCCGAGGGCGAACAGCAGGCCGACGGCGATCCAGCGCGGTGGACGCAGCCGCATGTGCTCCTCCACCCACGTGGTGCCGGCCACGATGTACTGCACGATGAACGCGATGGCCACCACGAGGCCCGCGACGAAGCCACCGCCCGGTTCGTTGTGGCCGCGCATGAAGAGGTACATCGCGATCACCCACGACAGCGGCAGCAGCAGCCGCACCAGCACGGCCGGCACGAGCAGGTAGCCCTGGGCGGTGTCGCTGGAGGTGCGGGCGTTCACGAGGTCGGTGACCAGGTCGCGCGGCACCGCGCGCTGCTGCGCGGGCTGCTCGATGCTTTCACCCGGCGGGCGGAACCGGCGCAGCAGCGCGTAGACCGTGAGCGCGACGGCCGACAGCACGGTGATCTCGCCCATGGTGTCGAAGCCGCGGAAGTCGACCAGCATCACGTTGACGACGTTGGTGCCGCCGCCTTCCGGCAGCGCACGCGACAAGAAGAACGGCGAGATGCTCTGCGGTGCCGCGCGCGTGAGCAACGCGTACGACAGGCCGGCCATGCCGACGCCCACCACGGCGGACAGCGCGAAGTCGCGCGTGCGGCGGGCGCGGGCGCGCAGGTCGGTGCGCAGCTCGCGGGCGTTCACCTCGATGCGCTTGGGCAGCCAGCGCAGCCCGAGCAGGATCAGCACGGTGGTCACCACCTCGACGGTGAGCTGGGTGAGTGCGAGGTCGGGCGCCGAGAACCACACGAACGTGATGCAGGTGGACAGGCCCGCGCCGGCCATCATCGTGAGCGCGGCGAGCCGGTGGTACTTCGCCTGCCAGGCCGCGCCGATGGCGCAGACGATGCCGATGACCCAGATGCCCGCGAACACTGGCGACATCGGGATGCGCGGCCGGTCGCCCCACACGAGCTGCTGGCCCCACAGCGAGGCGATGGCGAAGACGACCGCGACGAGCACCATGCGGAACATCTGCGACTGCAGCCGCGCGGTGCCGAAGGCGCGCAGGCCGCGGCGGCCGAACCAGCTGAGGAACACCAGGGTGCGTTCGAAGAACCGCTTGCCGCTCAGCAGCGAGACCACGGGGGGCGCGGGGAAGCGGCCGCGCTTGAGCTGCTTGCGCAGCAGCAGGTAGAACACCGTGCCGCCCGCGAGCGCGACGATGCTCATGAACATGGGCGCGTTCCAGCCGTGCCAGATCGCGAGGCTGTAGGCGGGCAGGTGGTCGCCGACCACCGGGGCGGCCGCCGTCGCCAGGAAGCCCGCCACGGACCAGGCCGGGGCGATGCCCACCACGAGGCAGCCCAGCACGAGCAGCTCGACCGGCACGCGCATCCAGCGCGACGGCTCATGGGGCGTGCGCGGCAGGTCCTCGGCCAGCGGGCCGAAGAAGACGTCCACCGTGAAGCGCAGCGAGTAGGCCACGCTGAAGATGCCCGCGAGCGTGGCCGCCAGCGGCAGCGCGATCTCGACCCACGGGGCCGACGACACGAACACCGTCTCGGCGAAGAACATCTCCTTCGACAGGAACCCGTTGAGCAGCGGCACGCCCGCCATCGCGGCCGCGGCCACCATCGCGAGCGTGCCGGTGATGGGCAGGGCCTTGAAGAGGCCGTTCAGGCGGCGGATGTCGCGGGTGCCGGTCTCGTGGTCCACGATGCCGGTGGCCATGAACAGCGACGCCTTGAAGGTGGCGTGGTTCATGATGTGGAAGACCGCGGCCACGGCGGCCAGGTCGCTGTTGAGGCCCAGCAGCAGCGTGATCAGCCCGAGGTGGCTGATGGTGGAGTAGGCGAGCAGCCCCTTCATGTCGTTCTGGAACATGGCCGCGTACGCGCCGAGCAGCAGCGTGCACGCGCCGGCGCCCCCCACGGTCCAGAACCAGAGGTCGGTGCCCGAGAGCACGGGCCACAGCCGCGCGAGCAGGAAGACACCGGCCTTCACCATCGTGGCCGAGTGCAGGTACGCCGACACGGGCGTGGGCGCGGCCATGGCGTGTGGCAGCCAGAAGTGGAACGGGAACTGCGCGCTCTTGGTGAGCGCGCCCAGCAGCACGAGCACGAGCGCGACGGGGTACAACGCATGGGCGCGCACCAGGTCCCCGGACTTCAGCACCACGTCGAGGTCGAAGCTGCCGACGATGCGCCCGATCAGCAGCACCCCGACCAGCAGGCACAGGCCGCCGGTGCCGGTGACCACGAGCGCCATGCGGGCGCCGCGGCGGGCGTCGGTGCGGTGGTGCCAGTAGCCGATCAGCAGGAACGAGAAGAGGCTCGTCAGTTCCCAGAACAGCACGAGCTGCACGAGGTTGCCCGACAGCACGACGCCGGTCATCGCGCCCATGAACGCGAGGAAAAACGCGAAGAAGCGCGGCACCGGGTCGGCGGGGGACATGTAGTACCGCGCGTACATCACGACCAGCGCGCCCACGCCCAGCACGAGCATGGAGAACATCCACGCGAAGCCGTCCATGCGGAAGACGATGTCGATGCCCAGCGAGGGCAGCCACGCGATCTGCTCGCGGATCACCTCGCCCGCCGCGACGCGCGGGAACAGCATCGCCACCTGCACCGCGCCGGCGAGCGCGATCAGGCCGGCGAGCGTCGACTCGCGGTTGCGTGCGTTGGCAGGCAGCAGTGCCGCGATGACACTGCCGAGGAAGGGGAGGAGGACGAGGTAGGCAAGGGGCATCTCCGGTCCATTCTAAGGAATGAAATCCGGCGTCCCGAGGAAGACCGGTCAGAAGCGCCGGTCGAGGGTCATGATGTCGTTCTGGCGGGTCATCTGGAACCGCGACAGGAAGGTGTTGCCGAGCAGGATGTAGGGCATCGGCGTGGGCAGCACCACCGCGTCCACGTCGCGCACGGTCACGTCGCCGATGCGGATGGCGGCCAGGCGCACCCGGTGCAGCGTCACCTCGCCGCCGGCCGTGTGGGCCTTGCCCTGGCGTCCCTGCTGGTACTTCACGCCGAGGCGGTCGGCCTCGGCCTGGCTCATCGCGACCGACGTGGCGCCGGTGTCGACCATGAACTGCGTGCTCGAGCCGTTGATGGACCCCGTGGCCAAGAAGTGCCCGCCGGTGCTGGCCGAGAGCACGATGCGGGTGCCGTCGCCGGGTGTGTCCGGGCTGTTGCCCACGTGGGCGGCGCCGATCATCAGCGTCAGGCGGCGGCCGCCCACGTCGACCACGGACTGGTCGGGGCCGGTGCTGATCAGGCGCACGCCGCCCACCGTGCTGCCCACCGCGACCGTGCGCGGCTGGCCGTCGATGATCAGCAGCGCCTTGCTGGCGCCGAGGCTGCCGCTCATCGAGACCTGCTGGGCGGCCGCGAGGCCGGCGCAGCCCGCGAGGGCGAGGCCCGCGGCCAGGCGGCGCACGGCGTCAGTCACGGAAGTTGTTGAACGATACCGGTGCGTCGGGCACGTCGGCGCGGATCAGCGCCATCGCGGCCTGCAGGTCGTCGCGCTTGGCGCCCGTCACGCGGACGGTGTCGCCCTGGATCGAGGCCTGCACCTTGAGCTTGCTGCCCTTGATGGCGGTCTGGATCTTCTTCGCGGTGTCGGCGTCGATGCCGCTCTTGACGGTGATCACCTGCTTGACCTTGTCGCCGCCGATCTTCTCGATCTTGGCGGTGCGGTCCATGAAGCGGATGTCGACGTTGCGCTTCGTGAGCTTGGCGATCAGGATGTCGAGGACCTGGCCGATCTGGAAGTCGCTGTCGGCGAAGACGGTGAGTTCCTTCTCCTTGAGTTCGACCTTGGCGGACGAGCCCTTGAAGTCGAAACGCGTGCCGATTTCCTTGGCGGTGTTGTCGACGGCGTTGCGCACTTCCACGAGGTTGGGATCGAGGACGGCATCGAAGCTGGGCATGGAATTTTCTCGGGTTCGCTTAATCAGCGAAAATTCTGCCATGCAAATCGAGTCCGGCGTGAGCCTGAAACCCTACAACACCTTCGGCCTGCCGGCGGTGGCCCAGACACTCGTCCGCATCACGGACGATGCCGGGGTGCGCCAGGTCGTCGACCACCCGGACCTGGGCACCACGCCGAAGTTCATCCTCGGCGGGGGCAGCAACATCGTGCTGACCCGCGACATGCCCCAGGTGGTGCTCAAGGTGGAGGTGCGCGGCCTCCGCGTGGTCGAGGAGCGCGCCGACGCCTGGATCGTCGAGGCCGGCGCCGGCGAGACGTGGCACGACTTCGTCGCGTGGACGCTCGACCAGGGACTGCCGGGCCTCGAGAACCTCGCGCTGATCCCGGGCACCGTCGGGGCGTCGCCGGTGCAGAACATCGGGGCGTACGGCATCGAGGTGAAGGACCGCTTCGAGTCGCTCGACGGCGTGGACCTGCTCACCGGGCGCAGCGTCACGCTGAACGGGGAGTTCTGCGCCTTCGGCTACCGCGACAGCGTCTTCAAGCATTCGCTGGCCGGACGGGTCGTCATCACCCGCGTGAGGTTCCGCCTGCCGAAACCCTGGCAGCCGGTGCTGGGCTACCTGGAGCTCGAACGGAAGATGGCCGAACACGGCGTGACACGGCCCGAGCCGCGTCAGGTGTTCGACTGGATCTGCGCCATCCGCCGCGCCAAGCTGCCCGACCCGGCGGTGGTGGGCAACGCCGGCAGCTTCTTCAAGAATCCGGTGGTCACGCCCGAGCAGTGCCGCGACATCATCGGCCGCGACCCCGAGATCGTGCACTACCCGATGCCCGACGGCACCATGAAGCTCGCGGCGGGCTGGATGATCGATGCCTGCGGCTGGAAGGGCAAGTCGGTGGGCAAGGCCGGCGTCTACGAGAAGCAGGCGCTCGTGCTCGTCAACCGCGGCGGTGCCATCGGCTCCGAGGTGATGCTGCTGGCCAAGGCCATCCAGGAGAGCGTGTACGGCCGCTTCGGCATCCGCCTCGAACCCGAACCGGTGGTGGTCTGACGATGGGCGACACCTTCGTGCGCCTGTGGCGCCCCATCGCGGCCATGGTCGCCGTGATCGTCTCCTCGAACTGGCTGGTGCAGTTCCCCATCAACGACTGGCTGACCTGGGGGGCGTTCACGTACCCCGTGGCCTTCCTCGTCACCGACCTGACGAACCGGGCCGTGGGCGCCCAGGGCGCGCGGCGGGTGGTGTGGATCGGTTTCCCGGTGGCGGTGGCCGTGTCGCTGGCGCTTGCGCCGTGGCGCATCGGCGTGGCCTCGGGCGCGGCGTTCCTGATCGCCCAGCTGATGGACGTGGCCGTGTTCAACCGCTGGCGCCAGAGCAGCTGGTGGAAGGCCCCGCTGATCGGCTCGGCGGTGGCGTCGGTCGTCGACACCGCGGTGTTCTTCTCGATCGCGTTCGCGGGGACCGGGATGGACTGGATGCAGCTCGCGGCCGGGGACCTGGGCATCAAGTGGCTGATGGCGGCGGTGCTGCTGCTGCCGTACCGCTGGATGCTGCCCCACCTCCAGGCCTGGGCCCCCGCGCGCTGAGGGCCAGCGAAGCGTCGCCCGCCATCAAGCCACACGCGAGCCCGGGTTTCCCGGGCGACCCGTGGCGCCCCTCGGGGGCAGGAGCGAAGCGACTGGGGGGCTCAACCAAAATGGCAGATGTAGTGCAGGGCGGTCGTCACTTCGATGTCGAACGACGAGTTCCCGGGCACCGAGAACGACTGGCCACCCGAGTACGTCTTCCACTCGCTCTCACCCTTGAGCTTCACGCGGCAGCTGCCGTCGATCAGTTCCATGATTTCCGGGGCGCCGGTGCCGAAGTTCAGCGTGGCGGGCAGGATCACGCCCACGCTCTTCTTGGTGCCGTCGGCGAGTTCGATGCTGTGCGAGACGCACTTGCCGTCGAAGTAGACGTTGGCCTTGGTGCTGACCTTGCCGGCCAGGCTCTGGGTGATGTTGCTCATGACAGTGGGCGGTTTCGTGAGGAAATCGCGATTCTAGACACCGGAAAGAGGGGGCCGGGAGGCGGGTGCGCTGCGATAAGCTCTCGCCCCATGTCCGGACCCGCCCCGCGCGCCACATGACCAGCAGTCTCCCCCCCACCACCAGCACCGGCAGCGCGCCCCTGCAGGACGAGCACGACGCGCTGCCCGTCGGCACGCGCCTGGGCGAGTTCGAGATCCTGAAGGTGCTGGGTGTGGGCGGTTTCGGCATCGTGTACCTCGCGATGGACCACGCCCTCGACCGCCTCGTGGCCGTCAAGGAGTACATGCCGTCGATGATGGCGGCCCGCGGGCGCGGCACCGAGGTGTCGCTGCGCTCCAGCATGCACCAGGACACGTTCAACATCGGCCTGCGTTCGTTCGTGAACGAGGCCAAGCTGCTCGCCCGCTTCAACCACCCGTCGCTCGTCAAGGTGTACCGGTTCTGGGAGGCGAACGGCACGGCGTACATGGCGATGCCGTTCTACCCGGGCCGCACGCTCAAGGACGAGCGCCGTGCGATGCTGCACACGCCCGATGAAAGCTGGCTGCGCGGCCTCGTCGACCCCTTGCTCGGGGCGATGGAGGTGCTGCACAAGGAGAGCGTGTACCACCGGGACATCGCTCCCGACAACATCCTGCTGCTGCCCGACGGCCCGCCGGTGCTGCTCGACTTCGGCGCCGCGCGCGCCGTGATCGGGGACCGCACGCAGTCGCTGACGGCCGTGCTCAAGCCGAGCTACGCGCCCATCGAGCAGTACGCCGACGTGGGCCACCTGCGCCAGGGCCCGTGGACCGACCTGTACGCGCTCGGCGCGGTGCTGCACTTCGTCGTGACCGGGCGCCCGCCGAAGCCGTCGGCGTCGCGGGCGGTGCACGACGACCACGTGCCGCTCACCACGCTGCCCCGCGAAGTCACGGGCAGCATGCCGCTCAAGGTGCTCAAGGCCATCGACTGGGCGCTGACCGTGAGCCCGCACACACGGCCCCAGAACGTCCAGCAGTTCCGCGATGCGCTCGAAGGGCGCGTGGACCCGCCCGAGCAGCCCGCCCCCGTGCCGGCCGCCCCCGCCGTTCCGGTGTCCCCGCCGGCCGCGGGCTGGGACCGCACCCAGCAGACCGACGATGCGGCCCCGGTGGACCTCGAACTGACGGTGGTCACGAAGCCGGCCGCGACGCCGGCCGATGCCACCATCGCCGCACCGCCCCGCGGCGCCACCGGGACGGCACCCGTGCGTCCGCCGGCGGCTGCCGTGCCCGTGCCGCCACCGCCGCCGCCGCCGCCGGCACCGCCCGCGGTGTCGGCCCCGCCCGTGGCTCCCGCACCGCCGCCGCGCACGTCGCGCGCGCTGCCACCGATGTTCGACGGGGCCGATGCACCCGCCGAGGCCACCGGGTCGGGCTCGCGTACCGGGCTGATGCTGGGCGTGCTGGGCGCCGTGCTGCTCGTCGTGGTGGCCCTGGGCTACCTGCTGCTCAAGGACCGGCTGGGCAAGCCGGCCGCACCCGTCACGCCGCCCGCCGTGGCCGCGTCGGCCGCGGTGCCGGTGATCGTGGCCCCGGCCACCGTGCCGGCGACGCCCGCCACGCCGGCGGTCGACCCCGCGCCAGCGGCGGTTGCCCCGCCGCCCGTCGTCGCCGTGCCGAACTGGTCCGCCAGCGCGGTCGCCCCGGCCGTGGCCCCGCCGCCCGCGACAACCCCGGTGACGCCCCCGCCCGTGACCGCGGTGGCGCCCACGCCGGCGCCCCGCGCCAATCCGCAGCCCGCGCGCCCCCGCACGCCGGCCGCCACCCCCGCCGCCCCGGCGGCCGCGGCCCAGACGCCGCGCGACGTGTGCAACGCCCGCGCCACGGGGTCGATGTCGAGCTGCATGCAGCGCGTCTGCACCCAGGGTGCCCTGGTGGACCATCCCCAGTGCGTGCAGCTGCGCCGCGACTCGGAGTGGTGAGCGGCTGACCGGCACGCGGACGGCAACGGGCGTACAGTCGCCCTTCATGCCGTTCGTCTACATCAAGGTGCCCGCCGCCCGCCATGCCGAGGTCCGCGACCGGACGCTGGAAGATGGCGTGGCACAGGCGCTGGCCGACCTCCGGCTGGGCGAGGTGATCAGCTCGGGCGAGTCGCTCGGGGACTCCGGCCCCGACGGTGCACGCCGCGTGGCCTTCCACCGCATCGACGTCGACGTGAACGACCTGGCCTCGGCCCGCGCGCTGTTCCGGCAGGTGCTGCCGACGCTCGGTGCACCGGTGCTCACCGAGGTGCACTACACGGAAAACCGGCTGCCGATGGTCGATGTGTACGAGCCGGCGGGCTGGACGTCCGGGGCGACCCGGCGTCAGTGACCTACTCGGGCAGGTCGCAGAAGAGGCATTCGCCACCCGGCCGGTGCTGCAGCCGCAGCCAGGTCTGCTGCAGCAGCCACGCGTCCACGCTCGCGCGGTGGCGTGCCACCGAGAACTCGCCGGTGATCTGGTCCTTCGCCCGCTTCCAGCGGGCGGCCTCGTCGTCGGTCAGCAGCTTGCGCAGGCTGTCGAGACGGAACAGCGGCACCAGGCCCGCTTCCTCGAACAGCGACGAGAGCCACGCGTAATCGTGGCCCCAGGCGTCGGTGTAGAGCGTCTGGCCACGCAGCCGGTCGTTCAGCAGCCGCGCCACCTCGTTCACCGGCCGGCCGTGGCGTTCGAGGGCCGCGCGGGAGATGTGGTGCACCGCCTCGGCCGACGGGTCCCAGTGCGTCCAGCCCGGGGCCGGACGCACCAGCGTGCAGAAGGTGCTGCCGTCCGCGAGGATGTACCCGATCTCGATGGGGTAGCTGGCCCGCCCGAACCCCGACGCCTCGATGTCGAGGATGGCCGGCACCCCGGCGCGGGTGCGCGGCGGGGTGGGGGCGGGGGCGATGACGGCGGCCATGGTCCTGCAAAGCAATAAGTCGGCCCGGGTGGATCAGTTGACGGCGATGCGCGTGATGCCCGAGAGGCCGAGCACGTACAGCGCACCGTCGTTCCCGACGAGCAGGTCCACCGGGTTCGCCGCCAGCGTGGCGAAGGTGCTGGCCGCGTTGCCGTTGGCGGGGTCGAGGCGGCCCACCCAGCGGCTCACGTAGTCGGCGAAGAAGTAGTTGCCGCGGTAGTTGGCCGCGAACGGGCCGCTGGCCGGGTAGAAGGCGCCGCCGGCGATCGAGAAGCCGGTGAGGAAGCCGCCCGGGCCGGAACCCGGCGGGGTGGCCGCGGCGTGGTTGTAGGCGAACAGCGGGGCGGTGATGCCGGCATCCGTGGTGGGGCCTTCGCTCGACGGCCAGCCGTAGTTGGCGCCCGCCGCGCCGACGTCGATCTCCTCCCAGGTGCCTTCGCCCACGTCGTTGATGTAGAGCGTGCCGGTGACGGGCTGGACCGCGAAGGTGAACGGGTTGCGCAGGCCGCGCGCCCAGATGGCCCGGGCCTGGCCCGTCTGGGTGGCGTAGTGGGGGTTGTCGGTGGGGATCGAACCGTCGTCGTTGAAGCGCAGGACCTTGCCGAACACGCTGGTGAGCAGCGGCGACCGCGTGCGGTCCGCGTTGTCCCCCACGCCCACGTAGAGCTTGCCGTCGAGGCCGAAGTGGATGGCGCCGCCGTTGTGGTTGGTGGCACTGCTCAGCACCGGCAGGTCGACGAGCACGGTTTCGACGCCGTCGGACACGTCGCCGCTCACCACGTACCGGCTGATGCGCCCGTGCGAGCCGCCGGCCGTGTTCGTGTAGTGCACGTACACGTAGCCGTTGGTGGCGAAGTCCGGGTGGATGGCGATGCCGATGAAGCCGCGTTCGCCGGCCGAGTCGGTGTTGACGCTGTTGTCCACGAGGGGCTGGGGCAGCAGCGCGCCGTTCTTCACGATCCGGATGGTGCCGCCCTTCTGCGCGATGAAGAGCCGGCCGTCGGGTGCCTGCGCCATCGACGTGGCGCTGTGGAGCCCGGTGATCCAGGCGTTGTTCTGCGAGAAGCCCTTCGGCACGGTAGCGGAGCCGCCGAAGCGCACGGTGGACGTCGACCAGTCGGAGAGGTTGCCCGCCGCGTCCCGTGCGCGGGCCCGGAGGATGTGCTGGCCGGCCGGGTGGTCGGCCACGTTGACCGTGGCGGCGTACGGGGCCGTGGTGTCGGCGGTGCCGATGGCCACGCCGTCGATCTGGAACTCCACCGAGGCGACGCCCACGTTGTCGGTGGCCGTGGCCTGCAGGTTCAGGGTGCCGGTGAGCGCGTCCGCCAGGTTGGCGGGCGAGGTCAGCTGGGCGACCGGCTTCACGTTGTCGGCGCCACCCCCGCTGCCCCCGGTGCTGCCGCCACCACCGCCACCGCCACCGCCGCCACCGCCACCCCCGGTGGTGTCGGGCGGTGCGGCATCGTCGCCACCGCAGGCGACCATGAGGGCGCCGATGCAGGCGCTGAGGGCGATCAGGCGAAAGCGGGAGACGGTGGGTTTCATGGGCTGCGTGCTCGTGGAACGGAAGGGTGGGTCCGGAGTTGTGCCACAGAACCCGAAGGCTCGGGAAACCAGATGTTCTAGGCCCTGCCTCGCAAAGGCGCTTGAGGGTGCTTTCTCCGGGTTTTTACCAGGGCTTCGGGTCGTGACCGTGACACGCGAAATCGCTGCATTCGGATATATCTCAGGGACCCACAAAAACGCTCTGGAGATGCCCGTGTCCGCCGATGTGAAAGCCCCCCGTCCGCACGAAGCCGTCTGGCCCAAGCGCCTGCCGCGCGAACTCGTCGTGCCGTCCACGTCCCTCTGGTTCAACCTCGAGGTCTCGGCACGCCGCTACCCGCAGAAAGCCGCATACGTGTTCTTCGGAAAGCCCCTCTCGTACGCCGAACTGCAGCAGCAGGCGGAGTCGATCGCCGGGTGGCTGCAGGAAGTCGGCGTCAAGAAGGGCGACCGCGTGGCGCTCTACATGCAGAACTGCCCGCAGTTCGTCGCCGCGTACTACGGCATCCTGCGTGCCGACGCGGTGGTGGTGCCGGTCAACCCGATGAACAAGGCCGACGAGTTCGGCCACTACATCACCGACCCGGCGGCCCGCGTGGCGATCTGCACGGCCGACGGCGCGGCGGTGGTCGCCGCGGCCAACGCCGCGGTGCCCGAGGGCCAGCGCCTGACACACGTGCTGGTGAGCCGGTTCACCGATGCGATGCCCGAGGGCCCCATCGATCCCGAACTCGCGCCGCCCGCGCCGGTCGAGGCGTGGCTGCGCCTCGACCCGCCGATGCCCGAATCCACCCCGGCCACGCAGTACGTGCGCTGGACCGACGTGCTCGCCGCGAAGCGCGTCCCCGGCCCGCACACGGCCGGTCCGGACGACCTCGCCGTGCTGCCCTACACCTCGGGCACCACGGGCAACCCGAAGGGCTGCATGCACACGCACGCCACGGTGATGTCGAACACCGTGGGCATCCAGTGGGCCCACGGCGGCCCCGAGGCGGTGAGCCTGGGCGTGGTGCCCATGTTCCACATCACCGGCATGACCGGCACCGTGTGCGCGGCGGTGTTCGCCGCCAGCACGGTCGTGATCCTGCCGCGCTGGGACCGTGAACTCGCCGGCCGCATGATCTCCCGGTACCGGGTCACGCACTTCACGTGCATCCCCACGATGATCATCGACCTGTTCGGCAGCCCGAACTACAAGAGCTTCGACCTGAGCAGCCTGAAGGCGCTCAACGGCGGCGGCGCGGCCATGCCGCAGGCCGTGGCCGAGCGCCTGCTGAAGGAGTTCGACCTGGTGTTCGCCGAAGGCTACGGCCTCACCGAGACCTGCGCCGCCACGCACGCGAACCCGCCCGAGCGGGCGAAGCAGCAGTGCCTGGGCATTCCCACCTTCGGCGTCGATTCGCGCGTGGTGGACCCGGTCACGCTCAAGGAGATGCCGGTGGGCGAGGTGGGCGAGATCATCAGCCACGGCCTGCAGGTCTTCAAGGGCTACTGGAACCAGCCCGAGGCCACGGCGGCCGCGTTCGTCGAGTTCGAGGGCAAGAAGTTCTTCCGCACCGGCGACCTGGGCCGCATGGACGAGGAAGGCTACTTCTTCATCACCGACCGCCTCAAGCGCATGATCAACGCGAGCGGCTTCAAGGTGTGGCCGGCCGAGGTGGAGATGCTGCTCTACAAGCACCCCGCGGTGCAGGAGGCCTGCATCATCTCGGCCCAGGACAGCTACCGCGGCGAGACCGTGAAGGCGGTCGTCGTGCTGCGCGCCGACGCCAAGGGCAAGACCGCGCCCGACGACATCACGAACTGGGCCAAGGACCACATGGCCGCCTACAAGGTGCCGAAGATCGTGCAGTTCGTCGACTCGCTGCCCAAGTCGGGCTCGGGCAAGGTCATGTGGCGCCTGCTGCAGGACCAGGAGAAGGGCTGAGGTTCAGCCGCGGGCCGGTCCGCCGTGGGGATCAGAAGGTTTCCCAGTCGTCGCCTGCCGCGGTGGTCGCGAGGGCGGGGGCGGGCGTCGGTGCCGGGGCGGGCGCTGCCGGTGCCTTGACCGTCGAACGCACCACCTTGGCCGGCTGAGGTGCCGGCGCCAGCGGGGCGCCGCCCATCGTGCGCTGGATCACCGGCGCGGGTGCGCGCGGTGCGGGGGCGGGCGCCGCCACCGGGGCCGGGGTGCCGCCGGACGCGAGACGGAACACCGCCACCGCGGCCACCAGCTGCTGGGCCTGGGCCTTGAGGCTTTCGGCGGCGGCCGCCGACTCCTCGACGAGCGCGGCGTTCTGCTGCGTGGCCTGGTCCATCTGGGCCATGGCCTCGCCCACCTGGGACACGCCCAGGCTCTGTTCGCTGCTGGCCGAGCTGATCTCGCCCACGATGTCGGTCACGCGGCGGATGGCCGTGACCACCTCCTCCATCGTGCCGCCGGCCTGGTCCACGAGGTTCGTGCCCTGTTCGACGCGCTCCACGCTCGTCGAGATCAGCGTCTTGATCTCCTTGGCCGCTTCGGCGCTGCGTTGCGCGAGCGAACGCACCTCGCCAGCCACGACCGCGAAACCGCGGCCCTGTTCCCCGGCCCGGGCGGCTTCCACCGCGGCGTTCAGCGCGAGGATGTTGGTCTGGAACGCGATGCCGTCGATCACGCCGATGATGTCGACGATCTTCTTCGAGCTGTCGTTGATGCCCTTCATCGTCTCGACCACGCGGGACACGACTTCGCCGCCCTGCGCGGCCACGTCGGAGGCGTGCATCGCGAGCTGGTTCGCCTGGGCCGCGTTGTCGGCGTTCTGCCGTACCGTGCCCGACAGCTGTTCCATCGACGAGGAGGTCTCCTCCAGGGCGCTCGCCTGTTCCTCGGTGCGTGCGCTGAGGTCGTTGTTGCCGTCGGCGATCTCGCCGGAGGCCATGGCCACGCACTCGGCGTTCTGGCGCACGCCGTGGACGATCGTGGCCAGGCGGTCACGCATGTCGCGCACCGCGGTGAGCAGCACCCGCGTCTCGGTGGGCCCCACCGGGTCGATGGCGAGGGTCAGGTCACCCTGGGCGATGGCTTCGGCGGACCGGGCGGCATGCCGCACCGGGCGGATGATCGAGCGACTGGTCAGCCAGCCGAGCAGCACGCCGAGCGCGATCGCCGCGCCGGCCCCCAGGCCCAGCAGCCACTGGCTGGCGGTGGCGGCCGAGGCCGTGGCGGCCTGGCTTTCGGCCAGGCGGTCGCTCATGGATTTCTCGATGGCGTCGAGCGAGGCGAGGTAGGTGTCCGCGAGCGGGCGCAGTTCGCCGTGAACCGCACCCACCACGTCCTCGCCGGCCTGCTTCTGCTTCTGCAGCGCGGCGCGCTTGACGCGGTAGGCCTCGCGGGTGCGGGCGACCTCGTCCAGCAGCTTGCGGCCGGTGTCGTCGTCCACCATCGCCTCGAGGCGCTTCTGCTTCTCGCCGATCTGGGCCGAGGCGGTGTCCATCTCGATCTTGAGCGCGTCCTGCACGGCGCGGTCGCTGGAGGTCAGGGCGGCGGAGGCGCGCACCCAGTTCATGCGGATCAGCGCGGCCCAGCCCTGGGTGAGCGCCTGGCGCTCCATCTCGACGGTGGCCAGGTGCGCGCTGGCGTCTTTCAGGGTTTCGAGGCGCCACACACCGGTGGCGGCGATCAGGGCGGTGATCGTCAGTGTGGCCAGGAAAGACAGGCCGAGGCGCTTGCCGATGCTGAGGGTCTTGAAATTCACGGAGCGCTTTCACACCGACCGGTAGAAAACCTCGGTCGGACGCTCCCCATGAACACCCGCCGCGCCTGCCGACCGGTGGGCGGACAGGGCTTGGCAGATTCTTCGGCCGAAAGGGCCGGGACTTGAATTGGCGTGGCCCGTGAGGCCGGCCGGGACCCTCCGTGGCCTACACGGACAGGAGGCCGAGCGACGGTTCGCCGAGCAGGGCGTCGATGTCGACGAGGATCAGCATGCGGCGGTCCACCGCACCGATGGCCATCACGTGGCGCCGCTCGAGGCGGGCGTTGAACTCGGGGGCCGGGCGCAGCTGCTTCGGGCCGATGGCGATCACGTCGGACACGCCGTCCACCACCACGCCCACCACGCGGCCGGTGATGGCCAGCACGATCACGACGGTGTTGCCGTCGCGGGGCGCCTGCGGGAAACCGAGGTGCACCCGCAGGTCCACCACGGGGACGATCACGCCGCGCAGGTCGAGCACGCCCAGCACGCCCGCCGGGGCGTTCGCGATGCGGGTGGGCTCCTCGAACGAGCGGATCTCCTGCACGCGCAGCAGGTCCAGGCCGTAGTCCTCGCCACCGAGCTTGAAGGTCAGGAACTCCGACCCGTTGGCCAGCGTGCCCGCCGTGGTGGCCGGGCTGCTGGCGCCGGAGGAGGGCTCGAACGGGGTGTCGTCGAGGGTGATCGCTGGAGACATCGACTGGGCTTTCGGGCAGGAGCGCGGATGGCGCACGTTAACCGAAGGTTACGAAACCCCGCCGCGGATCGGACGAGTGGAAACCCATGTTTCTGCGGCAGACGTCACGGATGTAGGAGGGCAGCGACACCGGGGAAGGCCGCGCACCGACATCCGGACGGGCCGCCGCGGGCTGTCGCGTGCGGTGCCGAATGCCTACCGTGGAGGCCTGAAACAACCACCGGAGCGAGACCATGACCTTGGGTACCATTTTGCTGATCGTGCTGATCCTGATGCTGATCGGGGCGCTGCCGAGCTGGCCGCACAGCCGCAGCTGGGGCTACGGTCCCACCGGCGGTGTCGGGCTGGTGCTGGTGATCGTGATCGTGCTGCTGCTGCTCGGCAGGATCTAGGCTCCGGCTCGCACCAGAAAAAAACCTTCGCGGCCCGTTGTGGGACCGCGAAGGTGAACTTGCCGTCGTATGGAAGGTGAAGGGTCCGCCGAGCTTTCCCCTGCACCTTCGATACCTCGTCGGGACCGGGTGGGTTCTCGATCACCCGGTTCCCTGTTCCTCACGCCCCGTCGCGACGGGGCGTTTTGCCGTCAGACGCCCGGCGTCCAGATCGTCGTGCACTTGTGGTCGGCCGCGAACGTGCCGATGGGCGCGACCGTCGGGGCCAGGTTCTGGAAGGTGTCCTGCGCGGACACGTAGGCCGTCCAGCCCGGGGCGGTGCCGCCGTTCGGGTTGCCCGTGCGCGCGAAGCGCGACCAGTAGCCGACCATGGTGTCCGACAGCGACTTCTGGGCCGGGGTGAACGTCGAGGCGCCGCCCATCGAGAACAGGTACTGCAGTTCGCTGGTGTGCGCCGCCGCGGTCTTGAAGCTCAGCGTGCCCGGCAGGGTCTGCGGGGCGCTGGGGTCGTTGAACTCGTACGCGTAGACGGTGTTGCCGCCGGCGGTCAGCAGCTTCGTGGCGAGGCGGCCGTTGCAGGCGAACACGGCGTCGGTGCCGATGGCGCCGAGCGTCACGCTGTAGCCGTCGGCCGTGGCCGGCACCGGGTAGTACGGCGCGGCGTTGGCGATGGGGCCGAGCGTGGCCTGCATGGTGGGCAGGTACGTGGCGGCCGTCAGCGGGCCGTTGGCGAGTTCGCTCTGGGCCACGAACAGGCGCCATTCGTCGTGGGTGGTGCCCTGGATGACCGGCACCTTCGCTTGCGTCTGCTCGGTGAAGACGGTCTTCACGTCCTTGGCCAGCACGACGCCGTCGACGGAGGGAATGGGGCCGCTCGGCCAGGCCGCCATCTGGGCCTGCAGCAGCGAGGCCACGGGCAGCGCGCGCAGGCAGGCGGTCGTGGGGGTCGCCTTGCAGGACGTGGCGTCCACGACCTTGGTGCCTTTGGCCTCGGCCGCGGCGGGCGCGTCCTGACCGAGGCTGAACGGGTACGCGGCGCTCATCGCGATGGCCTTGTGGAACAGGCCCGCCGAGCCCGGGGAGGCCAGGTGCGCGTTGACGCTGAAGCCGCCGGCCGACTCGCCGAAGATGGTGACGTTGTCCTTGTTGCCGCCGAACTTCGCGATGTTGTCGCGCACCCATTTCAGCGCGGCCTGCTGGTCCATCAGGCCGTAGTTGCCGGACTTCCCGCCCTGTTCCGCGGCCAGCGCGGCGTGCGACATGAAGCCGAGCGCGCCGAGGCGGTAGTTGAGCGTGACCACCACGGTGTTCTGCGCGACCAGCGCGTCGGGCTTGTAGCCGTCGCCCAGGCCGAGGTAGAAGGCGCCGCCGTGGATCCACACCATCACCGGGTGCGGGCCGGCGGTCTTGGGCGTGTAGACGTTCAGGTAGAGGCAGTCTTCCGACGTGGACGCCACGCCGAAGGGGCTGGCCGGTTGCGCGCAGTGCGCGGCGAACTGCTTGGCCTCACGTTCGCCGGTCCAGGCGGTGACGGCGGCCGGCGGCGCCCAGCGCAGCGCGCCGACCGGGGGCGCGGCGTACGGGATGCCGAGGAAGGACTGGGAGGTGGTTCCGTCGTTGCCGCGGACGGCGCCGGAGGTGGTGGTGACGAGGGGGCCCTGGGGCGCCGCGGGCTCGTCGTCGTCACCGCAGGCCACGAGCGTGGCGGACATCGATGCGGCGAGTGCGCACGACAGGATCAACTTCCCCAACCCCGGGGTGGCGGGCATAACCTTCATTGTGAGTCTCCGTCTTTTTTGGAATGTCAGCGCGTGCGCGGCGCTGCGTGTCCAGTCTAAGACGGAGACCCGACGCTCCTCAAGCTGCGGAAAACACGGGGGTTCACTTTTCGCTGACGCGTCGGCCGAGCTGCTGCCAGAGGTAGCTGAACTCGAGCGCCTGCAGGTGGGCCCGCTGCTCGTTGTCGGCCGCGCCGCCGTGGCCGCCCTCGATGTTCTCGTAGTACAGCACCGGGTGTCCCTGCGCCATCATGCGGGCGGCCATCTTGCGGGCGTGGGCGGGGTGCACGCGGTCGTCGCGCGTGGACGTGGTGAAAAGCACCTTCGGGTACGTGACGCCCGCCTTGACGTTCTGGTACGGGCTGTACTTCGAGATGAAGGACCATTCGGCTTCCACGTCGGGGTTCCCGTACTCGGCCATCCACGACGCCCCCGCGAGCAGCGTGTGGTAGCGGCGCATGTCGAGCAGCGGCACCTGGCACACCACCGCGTTGAACAGATCGGGCCGCTGCACGAACGTGGCGCCCACGAGCAGGCCGCCGTTGCTGCCGCCCATGATGCCGAGCTGCGCGGGCGAAGTGACGCCGGTCTCGACGAGGTCTTCCGCCACCGCGATGAAGTCGTCGTAGCTGCGTTGCTTGTGCTCCTTCACCGCGGCCTGGTGCCACGCCGGGCCGAACTCGCCGCCGCCGCGGATGTTGGCGACGACCAGCACGCCGCCGCGGCGGTACCACGCCCGGCCGAAGCCGCCCGAGTACCAGGGCTTGAGCGAGATCTCGAAGCCGCCGTAGCCGTAGAGCAGCGTGGGGTTGGTGCCGTCGGCCTGCGCGCCCTCGGGCCACACCACGAAGTACGGCACATGGGTGCCGTCCCTGGACGTGGCGAAGCGCTGCTCCACGCGCTGGCCGCCGGAGTCGAACAGCGCCGTGCGCGACTTCAGCGGCTCGCGCCGGTCGTCGCGCGTGCTGCCGAGGTAGAGCGAGTCGGGCGTCAGGAAGTCGGTGTACGTGAGCAGGTAGCTCTCGGCGAGGTCGTCGGACGGCAGCAGCGGGTCGTGCAGCGGGCTCACGCCCAGGCTGCCGGGGAAGGGGGCCTCGATGGGGCGGCCCGTGAAGGTGGCGCCGTCCTTGCGGAACAGTTCGAGGCGGCTCGCGACGTTGTCCATCACGTTGAGCACCACGTGGTCGCGCGTGAACGCGTAGCCCGACAGCGAGCGGGTGGCGCTGGGCGTGAACATCGCCTGCAGCCGGCGTTCGCCGCGCAGGTAGGCGGCCGCGTCGGTGTGCAGCAGCGCGCCGCTCGGGAAGCCCTGGAACTCGGAGCGCAGGCCCAGCAGCATCGTGTCGCGCAGGAAACTGGGCGACGCGTCGCTCGGGATGTCGAGCGGCACGAGGCGGTCGCCGTCGAGCAGGAAGTACTTCTGGTTGTAGAAGTCGGTGGCGCGGCTGAAGAGCGTGCGCTCGTGGCCCGGCGTCTTGTCGACGGACACGCCCACGGCCACGTCCCGGGCCTCGCCCTCGAACACGGTGACGGCGTCCGCGAGCGGCGTGCCGCGGCGCCAGCGCTTGATGACCCGCGGGTAGCCGGAGTCGGTGAGCGAGCCCGGGCCGAAGTCGGTGCCGACGTAGAGCGTGTCCTCGTCGATCCAGTCCACATCGGACTTGGCCTCGGGCAGGAAGAAGCCGCCGTCGACGAAGCGCTTCTCGACCGCGTCGAACTCGCGGATGACCTTGGCGTCGGCACCGCCGCGCGACAGCAGGATCAGGCAGCGGCGGTAGTCGGGCCCGAGGCACGCGGCGCCGCCCCAGACCCAGTTCTCGTTCTCGGACGTGGCGAGGGCGTCGAGGTCGAGCACGGTCTCCCAGTCGGGCGCCGCCAGCTTGTACTGGGCGAGCGTGGTGCGGCGCCAGAGGCCGCGTTTGTGGACGTCGTCCTGCCACAGGTTGTAGAGCCACGGGCCGCGGCGCACCACGTACGGGATGCGGTCGCGTGCGTTGAGCACCTCGAGCAGTTGAGCACGCGTGGGGGCGTACTCGGGCCGCGCGGTGAGCTCGGCCTGCGAGAGCTGGTTCTGTCCGCGGACCCAGTCGAGGGCGGCGTCACCCGACACGTCCTCCAGCCACAGCAGGGGATCGGCGTCGGGGGCGGTGGGGGTGGGAGCGGCGGGCGAGGTCGTCATGTGGGTGCAGGCGGACAGGACAAGGGCGCCCGCGAGGAGCCCGAAGGCCCGGCGGACGAAAGGGACCGGCATCGGCCGGGGCACGTGCGCGGCGCAGTCAGGCGACGAGGCCGCGGGACTCGGGGTGCCGCTGCAGGTAGCCCTGCACGTACGAGCACACCGGGTCGACCTTGAGCCCCTCGGCGCGCGCGAATTCGAGGGCGCGTTCGACGAGGGCGGCGGCGACGCCACGGCCCCGCAGCGACGGGTGCACCGCCGTGTGGGTCATCACGAGGGTGCCGTTGGAGAGCACGTAGTCGGCCACGTTCAGGTGGCCGTCGATGGTGGACTCGAAGCGTTGTTCGTGGGCGTTGTGGATGACGTCGGGTGCGGTGTCTGGCATGGCGTGTCGAGGTCGGTGAGGGGCCCATTCTGGTCCATCCCGCCGGGACACCCCCTCCGGGTCCCGGTTTTTCCCTGACCGCGGTGCGGTGGCCGCGCCGTTCAGACCGGCGTGAGGCGCTCGGGCGTGACCTCGACGGACCGCTGGCCGTCGCCGATCCACACGGTGCCGTCCTGCACCGTCACCTGCAGCTGCATCGTGCGCTGCGCCAGTTCGGCGAGCGCCTGGCTCTGCTCGGCCGGCACCTGCCACACGGTGAGGTTGCGGGCGCGCGTGATCTTCGTGGCGACGCCGCTCCACCACACCGGCGTGCTCGACGCGAAGGCGTACACGGACACGCGTTCGGCCTTCGGGCTCGACTTCATCATGCGCTTGTCGTCGGGCTGGCCCACGTCGATCCAGTGGACGATCTGGCCCGTGAGGTCCTTCTGCCAGAGGTCGGGCTCGTCGGTGTCCCACAGGCTTTTCGCGAAGTCGAGGTCGCCGTTGTGGTTGTCGGCCGGCACGTTCAGCGCGAAGGCCAGCACCCGCATCATCATGCGTTCGTCGGTCTCGGACGGGTGCCGGGCGATCGTGACGCCGTGGTCGCCATAGACGTTACGGTCCATGTCGGCGAGCTGGAGGTTGGCTTTGTAGATCGTGGCCTTGAGCGCCATGGCGGAACCGGTCGGTGGAGAGAAAGGATCGGGGATTAGACCAGATGCCTCCGCCGCCCGGCGACAATGCAGGCTGACGACGATGGACATGCAGGTATACCGATGACGATGAAGAAGTTCGACCTGACCAAGAACCTGGCCCACAAGATCGAGGGCCGGATGAAGGGGGCGGGTGTGCCCGACCGGTTCGCGCAAGGCGCGAACGCCGTGGTCGACAAGCGGGAGCAGCGCCGCCTCGATGCGGCCGCCGGCCTCGTGCCGTTCGCGTGCAAGCTGCCGGCCGACCTGGTGCGGCGCCTCAACGAGCGCGCGGCCACCACGGAGGGCGGCGTCAATGCGCTCGTGGCGCAGGCGATCGAGAAGGGGCTCGGCTGAGCCGCCGACTCAGGGCGCCGAGGCGGCGGGGGGCGGCCGCTTCGGCACCACCACGCCCGGCGCCAGCGGGATCTCGTCCTGCACGCGCACGCCGGTCACGTAGTGGCGGGTCTCGCCGAAGCAGGTGGTGGGCAGGCCCACCTTCTGCACGTAGTGCAGCGACACGCGCTGGCCCATCACGGCATTGACCTGGGCCGCCACGGCGTCGTCGTGGATCGTGAACTGGAACTTCTCGGGCGTGCTGCCCGGCAGCGAGACCAGGGCGAGTTCGCCCTCCCACGTCTTGCAGAGCCAGCCCTTGTTCGAGAGCTTCTGGACCCAGCCGGCGCGTTCGCCGCTCGCGTAGTTCCAGTTGATCACGATGGCGAAATAGGCCGCCACCAGAAGGCCCAGCACCAGCACGCCGAGCAGCCATTTACCAAGACGCATGAGCCTGTTCTCCCTCGGAAGCCCCGTCGGCGTGCGGGGTTCGGAATGTGTCGATGCGCGAGTGTAGGGCCTCAGCCGTACACGGCCACCACCTGGTAACCGATGGACGCCAGTTCACCCGCCGGCGTCCACAGTTTCGTCACCTGGTTGACGTAGCCGCCGGCCGCGGCGATCACGTCGGTGTCCACGCGCCACCAGGCTTCGCCCTGCGCGGCGTCGGCCACCGGGCGCAACTCGAGCTCCCACGACACCGAACTCGCCGGCGTGGGCCGCGTGAAGCGGCTGATGACCGGGGAGGGCGGCGTGTCGGCGAGCAGGACGGTGAGCAGCTCGGCATCGACAGGCTCGCTCTTGAGGCGCAGGTGCATGCGGCTCGACCAGCTGTCGGCGCCGGTGAACGGCAGGCGGCCTTCGGCCCAGCGGAAGTCGAAGTGCTGCGTGAAGTTCGGGGCCACGCCGGGGATGAACGGCAGCTGCTGCGAATCGTCCGGCGCCCTGGCCACCGCGGGCCGCTCGGGCGCCATCACCGGCACCGTGGTCTCGCGCGCGGCGCCGAACACGCCCAGCAGCAACGCGGCCGTCTGCCCGCCCTGCACCACGAGCGCCTGCACCTGGCGCACGCTCTTGCCTTCGCGCAGCACCTGCACGTCCACGCGCACGGGGCCCTTGTCGACGGGGCCGATGAAACTCACCTGCAGCGCACGCAGCTTCACGCCGGCGTCCCACGCCCCACCGGCCACGTCGCGCATGGCCTGCACCGCGAGCGTGGCGATCAGGCCGCCGAACGTGGTGCGGCCCTGCTGCCAGTCCTCGGGGATCGTGAAGGTGACGCTGGCGCTGCCGGCCTCGTGGGTGCGGGCGGCGAGGAGGGCGGCGAAGGAGGTGAGGTCGGACATGGCGGGCAACGCGGTGAACGGGCGTCCATTATCCTCGCGGCGCGACAATGCCACGTCCTCTTCACCGGAGCCGCCATGAACTTGCAGACCCTCGAAATGAAGGCCTACGTGCCCGCGCGCGACCTGACGCAGTCCTCCGACTTCTACAGTGCCCTCGGCTTCGAGGTGGACCGGATGTCGGACGCGATGGCCTTCGTGCGCTTCGGGTCCACCGCGTTCCTGCTGCAGGAGTTCTTCGTGGAGCAACACGCGCACAACTTCATGATGCACCTCATCGTGGAGAACGTGGACGACTGGTACGCGAACGTGATGGCGTCCGGCGTGGTCGAACGTTTCGGGGTGCGCGTGGACCCGCCGCAGGACCAGCCCTGGGGCCTGCGCGACTTCCCGCTGGTGGACCCCACCGGCGTGCTGTGGCGCGTGGCCCAGGAGATCAGCGCGTGACCGCCGCCAGGCCCTCGGGGAACAGGCGCTCCAGCGCCGACAGGAAGTTGGTGAACGCGATGGGCTTGGTCCAGTAGTCCTCGAACCCCGCGGCCAATGCCCGCGCGATGTCTTCCGGCATGGCGTTGGCCGACAGCGCGATGCACGGGATGTTGGCCGTGGCCGGCTGTTCGCGCAGGCGCCGCATCACCTCGAAGCCGTCGATGTCGGGGAGCTGGATGTCGATCAGGATCAGGTCGGGGCGCAGCTCGGCCGCGCGGCGCACGCCCGCCATGCCGTTCGAGCTGGACTCGATGGCGAGGCCCGCGTGGCCGCGCACCAGTTCCTCGACCAGGATCTGGTTGATCGGGTTGTCCTCGATGTAGAGCAACTGCCCGGCGCGGCGCGGGCCGGCCGGCGCGGTGGCGGCGGCGGCGGGGAGGTCGCTGGCCTTCACCGGCGGCATCTCCTTGAACCGGGGCAGCCTCACCGTGAAGGTGGACCCGGTGCCGGGTTCGCTCTCCACCGAGATGGATCCGCCCATGCGCTCGACGAGCGCCTTCACGACGGCCAGGCCGATGCCGGTGCCCTCGATGCCCTCGCGCTCGACGCCCAGGCGGTTGAACGGCTCGAAGAGCTGCCCGAGCTGCTGCCGCGTCATGCCGCGGCCGGTGTCGCTCACGTGCAGCGTGACCTGCGTGTCGCCCACTTCGGAGCGCACGCTGGCGCGGCCGCCGCTGCGGCGGTTGTACTTGATGCCGTTGGTGAGCAGGTTGATGACGACCTGCCGGATGCGGGTGCGGTCGCCGAACGCGACGCCAGGCAGCGAGCCGAGCGCGATGGTCACGCCGTGGCGCATCGCCAGCGAGTCCACCAGGGGCAGCGATTCCTGCAGCACGTCGTGCAGCGGCACGGCCTGCAGGTCCACGCGCAGCTGGCCCTGCTCGAGGCTCGACAGGTCGAGCACGTCGTTGATGAGGGACAGCAGGTGTTCGCCGGCCGAGTGGATGTGCTCGAGCTTTTCGCGCTGCTCGGCATCGAGCCCCGCGCCCAGCTGCAGCAGCTGCGCGAAGCCGAGCACGGCGTTGAGCGGCGTGCGCAGCTCGTGGCTCATGCGCGCGAGGAACTGCGACTTGGCCTCGCTCTCGCGCTGGGCGACGAGCTTGTCCTGGCGTTCGGCT
This sequence comes from Piscinibacter gummiphilus, assembly GCF_002116905.1. Classification (NCBI taxonomy): domain Bacteria; kingdom Pseudomonadati; phylum Pseudomonadota; class Betaproteobacteria; order Burkholderiales; family Sphaerotilaceae; genus Rhizobacter; species Rhizobacter gummiphilus. The sequence goes on along the minus strand of NZ_CP015118.1, from coordinate 4,239,807 downwards.
TCGGCCATCACGCGTTCGTGGATGTCCCAGTTCACGCCGATCTGGCGCACGGCCTCGCCGTGGGCGTCGTAGACGGGCACCGAACGCGAGGCGAGCCACCGCCAGTTGCCGTCGGGCAGGCGCACGCGGAACTCGTAGGTGCACATGCGGTGGTCGCGCACGGAGGTCTCGTTGACCTCGAGGATGCGCGGCAGGTCGTCGGGGTGGCACAGCTCGATGCGCAGGCGGTCCACGTCGGCGCCCGCGTCGGGGTCGAGGCCGCGCAGCAGGAACATCTGGGCGTCCCACTGGACCGCGTCGGTGCGCACGTCGCGCTCCCAGGTGCCGATGCCGGCGCCGTGGGCCGCGAGGGCGATGCGTTCGTTGGCCTGGCGCAGCGCGGTCTCGGTCTCGACGCGCTGCGTGATGTCCATCGTGATGCCGAAGAGCATCGAGTGGCCGTCGCGCACCTCGTGGCGCGCGCGGTTGACGAGCCAGCGCACCTCGCCATCGGGGCGGCGGATGCGGTACTGGTGCTCGATGGTGGTGCCGTTGGACGCCAGCATCTCGGCGTGGGCGTTGCGCATCAGCACCCGGTCGTCGGGGTGGATGATCTCCTCGACCCATTCGTGGCGCGAGGGCAGGCCCTGGGCCGGCGAGCGCCCGACGATCTCGTACATCTGCGAGTTCCACTCGGCGCGCCGGGTGACGGGGTCGCGGCTCCACACGCCCATGCCCGAGGCCGACGCGGCGATTTCCAGGCGCTTGGCCATCTCGCTCGCGTGCCGGTTCTTCTCGACCTGCTCGCTCACGTCGAGCGCCACGCCCACGAACTCGACCGGGTCGCCGTGTTCGTCGCGGCGCAGCATGCGGCGCGTGAGCACGTAGCGCCAGCTGCCGTCGGAGCGCCGGTAGCGCGCCTCCATGTCGACGGGGCGGTCGGAGTGCAGCGCGGCCTCGGCGGCGGCGAACACCTGCGGCAGGTCGTCCGGATGGATGAGGGCGCGCACTTCCTCGGCGTCGAGCCCCTCGGGGCGCGGCGGGATGCCCACCACCTCGAAGGCGCGGTCGTTGTAGAAGAAGCGGTTGCTGCGCAGGTCGTGCCGCCAGATGGCGATGTTGCCGAGGTCGACGGCCATCTTCAACTGGGCGCTGGTCTTGTTGAACGACTCGGCGAGGTCGTACACCTCGGTGTCGTCGACCATGATGCCGGTGACGAGCGCCGGGCTGCCGTCGAGCCCGTTCTTGACTTCCCACTGGGCGTGGACGTGGCGGTGCGGCTGGCCGGGCAGGGCGATGCGGTAGCGGCTGGAGTAGCGGCCGGCCGCGTTGCTGGACGCGCGGTAGCGCTGGCCGGGGCGGTCGTCAGGGTGGATCTTGCTGGCCACCACCTCGAAGTCGGGCACGCCGTCGGCCGGGTCGAGGCCGAAGAAACGGTACATGTGGCGGTCCCAGCGGCCCTTGCCGAGCGGCAGTTCGCGCTCCCAGATGCCCAGGCGGCCGAAGTCCTGGGCGGTGTCGAGCAGCTCGGCGAGGTGGGTGGCGTGGGCGTCGAGTTCGCGGTGCGCGGTGGTGTCGCGCAGGACCGCGTACCACCGGGCGGCCTCGGGCAGGCCCGCGCCGCCCGCCAAGGGTGTCAGCGTGAGGGTGCCGAAGCGGCGGGCGCCGGTGCCGTCGGTCCAGGGAACGAGGTGGTCGGGGGGCAGGGCGTCACCGCCGTCGAGCGCGGCCTGCACCGGGTCCCAGGGTTCGCTGGTGACCGGCGGCGGCATCTCGGCGTGCAGCAGGGAGACGAACGGGCGTTGCACCACGTCGGCAGCGGGGCGGCCGCCGATGCGCTCGAAACTGCGGTTGACCCACAGCACGCGGCCTTCGGCGTCGAGCAGTGCCAGAAGGTCGGACACCGCATCGAGCAGTGCGGCCCCCTCGGGCAGGGCCATGCTCGCAGGCGGAGTGAGGCGAGGTGAGGCCATTGAACAGGCGCGGTTCGTGGAGTGGTGACGCCGCGCCAGTCTAGTCCTTTCGACTCACCCGTTCCCCCGGGGAAGCCCCCGCGAAACGGGTGTTCTGTCGTTGTATGACCCGGGGAATGTGAACAAGTGTGCAACTCCCCGGGGGGCGTGTTCAGGCGTCCGCGACCTTGAGCACCAGCTTCCCGAAGTTTTCGCCGTTGAAGAGCTTCAGCAGGGTCTCGGGGAAGGTGTCGATGCCGTCGACCACGTCCTCCTTGCTCTTCATGCGGCCGTCGCGCAGGTAGCCCGCCATCTCGGCGATGGCTTGCGGGTAGCGGTCCGCGTAGTCGAACACGACGATGCCCTCCATGCGCGCGCGGTTCACGAGCAGCGACATGTAGTTCGACGGGCCCTTGACCGGCGTGGTGTTGTTGTACTGGCTGATGGCACCGCAGATCACGATGCGGGCCTTGCGGTTGATGCGCGTCAGCACCGTGTCGAGGATCTCGCCGCCCACGTTGTCGAAGTAGATGTCGACGCCGTTCGGGCAGGCCTGGCGCAGCGCGTCCTTGATGGGGCCGGCCTTGTAGTCGATGCAGGCGTCGAAGCCGAGTTCGTCGACGACCCAGTCGCACTTGGCCTTGCCGCCGGCGATGCCCACGGCGCGCAGGCCGAGGATCTTCGCGAGCTGGCCCACGGTCTGGCCCACGGCGCCGGCGGCGCCCGACACCACGAGGGTCTCGCCCGCCTTCGGCTGGCCCACGTCCATCAGGCCGAAGTAGCCGGTCATGCCGGGCATGCCCAGCACGTTGAGCCACTGCGTGAGGGAGCCGGCCTTCGCGTCGATCTTCGCGAGGCCGTTGCGGCGCATCTCGCTCGCGGGCACGAGGGCGTGGGTCTGCACGCCCATGGTGCCGGTGACGTGGTCGCCCACCTGGTAGGCCGGGTTCTTCGAGTCGATCACGACACCGATGCCGCCGGCGCGCATCACCTCGCCGATGCCCACCGGGGGGATGTAGCTCTTGCCTTCGTTCATCCAGCCGCGCATGGCCGGGTCGAGGGACAGCACGAGCACCTTGATCAGCACGTCGCCGTCGGCGAGGGCGGGCACCGGTTCGTCGGTGACCTGCCAGTTGGCGCGGGTGGGCAGGCCCGTGGGCCGGGCGGCGAGGCGGATCTGGTGGTTCATCAGCGAGGTGGCCATGGGCGGGTCTCCGGCAAAGGTTCTGACGAGGGGTGCGGGATGGTAGCGGTGGCACCGGGGGCGCCGTGTCGCGCAGATGTCAGAGGACGCCGACACCGGGTGGCGCGCGCGCCCGACACCACCGGGCACCCTTCGTTTCTATAGTCGAAGCCATCACCAGAACACGGGACTTCCCCCATGAGCACCACCTTCCTGCAGCGCCTGTCCGGTGCCGTGACCCTCGCCGGGCTGCTGGCCCTGAACGCGGTGTTCGCGGCGCCGCCGGTCACCAGCGTGCCGAAGGTGGATCTCGCCCGCTACGCCGGCACCTGGTACGAGCTGGCCCGGCTGCCGAACCGCTTCCAGGAGCGGTGCACCGGCGACGTGACGGCCACGTACACGCCCAATCCGGACGGGTCCGTGGGGGTGGTCAACCGCTGCCGCGAAAGCAGCGGCAAGTACCAGGTCAGCGAAGGTCGCGCGACACCCGCGCCCGGCGTGGACACCGGCGCCCAGCTGAAGGTGAGTTTCCTGCCGAGCTGGCTGCAGTGGTTCCCGCTGGGGCGGGGCGACTACTGGGTCGTGCTGCTGGATCCCGAGTACCGCTACTCGGTGGTCAGCGAGCCCGGCCGCGAGTACCTGTGGATCCTGGCCCGGGCACCGTCCATGGACGCCGCGGTGTACGACTCGCTGATCGAGCAGTTGCGGGCCGCGGGTTACCCGGTCGAGCGCCTGGTGCGCACGCCGCACGCGGTGGTGCCGCCGCCCACGGCGACGATCCCGGCACCGCCGGACCGCTCGAAGGCGCTTTGACCCGGCGCCCGGGCGAAAAAAAACGCGGCCCGGAGGCCGCGTTTCTCATTCGCCAGGCGAACGCGCGATCAGATCACGCGGATGTTCGCGGCCTGCAGGCCCTTCTGGCCTTGCTTCACTTCGAACTCGACGCGCTGGTTTTCCAGCAGCGTCTTGAAGCCGGAGCCGGCGATGTCACGGAAGTGCGCGAAGAGGTCGGCGCCGCCGGCGTCCTGAGCGATGAAGCCGTAGCCCTTGCTCTCGTTGAACCACTTCACGGTACCGGTTTGGATTTGGGTCGTCATGGGACGATGTCTTTCTGTCAATCAATCACGAAGTCACGCGCAGCAACATGCCGTGCGTGCAGTCACACTCAAGAGGATGGATCGGGGGGGGATTTACCAACAAACGCCTGGGGGGGCCAGGCGGCATCACATCAATCACTCACCAGAACCGACTTGCGGGTCCCTGTGCGCGGAATCATACACCATCGTCCGGGCGATCCCCGCACAAACCGCAGTTCGCACGCGTGGCCTGCAGCATCGGCGCGACGCTGACACAATGCGCCGATCCCCCGAACCGAAGGAATTCCCCATGAAGACCCGCGCCGCCGTGGCCTGGAAGGCTGGCCAGCCCCTCACCATCGAAACCGTCGACCTCGACGGCCCCCGCTTCGGCGAAGTGCTGGTGGAGATCAAGGCCACGGGCATCTGCCACACCGACGCGTACACGCTCTCCGGCGCGGACCCCGAAGGCCTGTTCCCCGCGATCCTGGGCCATGAAGGCGCCGGCGTGGTCGTGGACGTGGGTCCGGGTGTCACGTCGCTCAAGAAGGGCGACCACGTGATCCCGCTCTACACGCCCGAGTGCCGCCAGTGCAAGTTCTGCCTGAGCCGCAAGACCAACCTGTGCCAGCTGATCCGCGGCACGCAGGGCAAGGGCCTGATGCCCGACGGCACGAGCCGCTTCTCCCTCGACGGCAAGCCCATCCTGCACTACATGGGCACGTCCACGTTCGCGAACCACATCGTGGCGCCGGAGATCTCGCTCGCGAAGATCCGGTCCGACGCGCCGTTCGACAAGGTCTGCTACATCGGCTGCGGCGTCACCACGGGCATCGGGGCCGTGCTGTTCACCGCGAAGGTGGAGGCGGGCGCCACCGTCGTGGTGTTCGGCCTCGGCGGCATCGGCCTCAACGTGATCCAGGGCGCCAAGATGGTGGGCGCCGACAAGATCATCGGCGTGGACATCAACCCGGCGCGCGAGGCGATGGCCCGCCAGTTCGGCATGACCCACTTCATCAACCCGAAGGACACCGAGAACGTCGTCGACGCCATCGTGCAGCTGACCGACGGCGGCGCCGACTACAGCTTCGAGTGCATCGGCAACACGAAGGTGATGCGCCAGGCCCTCGAGTGCACGCACAAGGGCTGGGGCCGCAGCATCGTCATCGGCGTGGCCGAAGCTGGTGCCGAGATCAGCACCCGCCCGTTCCAGCTCGTCACCGGCCGCAAGTGGGAAGGTTCGGCCTTCGGCGGCGCGCGCGGCCGCACCGACGTGCCGAAGATCGTCGACTGGTACATGGACGGCAAGATCAACATCGACGACCTGATCACCCACAAGCTCAAGCTCGAGCAGATCAACGAGGGCTTCGACCTGATGCACCGCGGCGAGTCGATCCGCTCCGTCGTGGAGTTCTGACGTGGAGCGCCTGAGCGAACACGCCTGCTTCGGCGGCACGCAGGGCTTCTACCGGCACGACTCCGAGGTCATCGGCCTGCCGATGAAGTTCGGCGTGTACCTGCCGCCGCAGGCGGCGAAAGGCCCCGTGCCCGTGCTCGTCTACCTCGCGGGCCTCACGTGCACCGAGGAGACGTTCGCGATCAAGGCGCACGCGCAGGAACACGCGGCACGCCACGGCCTGATGCTGGTCACGCCCGACACCAGCCCGCGCGGCACGGGCGTGGCGGGCGCCGATGCGGCGTGGGACTTCGGCGACGGTGCGGGCTTCTACCTCGACGCCACGCAGGCGCCGTGGGCGCAGCGCTGGCGCATGGCCACGTACGTCACGCTGGAGCTGCAGTCGATCGTCGCGCGCGAGTTTCCGGCGGACACCGCCCGCACCGGCCTCTTCGGCCACTCGATGGGCGGGCACGGCGCGCTCACGCTCGCGCTCAGGAACCCGGGCCTGTACCGCAGCGTGTCGGCCATCGCGCCCATCGCCGCGCCGTCGCAGTGCCCGTGGGGGCACAAGGCGTTCTCGGGCTACCTGGGCGACGACCGCGCGGCGTGGGCCGCGCACGACGCCACCGAACTGGTGAAGTCGGGCGCCAAGGCGCCGCCATTGCTCGTCGACCAGGGCCTCGCCGACAAGTTCCTCGCCGAGCAGCTGCACCCGCACCTGTTCGAGGAGGCCTGCCGCGCGGCCGGCCAGCCGCTCACGCTGCGCCGGCACGAGGGCTGCGACCACGGCTACTACTTCATCCAGACGGTGGTGGGCGACCACATGGCGCACCACGCGAAGCAGCTGTCGGCATGAAGCTCTCGGTGCTCGACCAGTCGGTGTCCCTCGCGGGCTCGACGGAAGACGCGGCCATCCGCGACACCCTCGACCTCGCGGTCACCTGCGAGCGCCTGGGCTACCACCGCTTCTGGCTCAGCGAACACCACAGCCTGCCCACCATCGTGGGCAGCGCGCCGGAGATCCTGATGGCCGCGGTGGCGGCTCGCACCAGCCGCATCCGCATCGGCAGCGCCGGCGTGATGCTGCCGCACTACGCCTCGCTGAAGGTGGCCGAGCAGTTCCGCGTGCTGGAGGCGCTGGCGCCGGGCCGCATCGACCTGGGTGTGGGGCGTGCTCCCGGCGGCGACATGCGCACCGCCCAGGCGTTGAACCCGCACACCTTCGGCACGGCCGACCATTTCCCCGGCCAGGTGCAGGACCTGATCGCGTGGACGGGCGGCCGGCGCCACAAGGGCATCGACGCCCACCCGCGCGGGGAGTTCTCGCCCGAGGTGTGGGTGCTGGGCAGTTCCGACTACGGCGCACAGCTGGCCGCTCACATGGGCCTCCCCTACGCTTTCGCGTACTTCTTCTCCGACGGCCAGGGCGCGCGCCAGGCCATCGACCTCTACCGCCAGCTGTACCGCGGCAGCGAACGCCATCCGAAGGCATCACCCACGCTGTGCGTCTGGGCGCTGGCGGCCGACACGGAGGCGGAGGCGCAGTACCACGCGCTGAGCCGCGAACGCTGGCGGGTGGATCGCGGCCGGGGCGTGCTGCGTCCGCTGCAGTCGCCGGCGGTGGTGGCCGAACAGCCGTTCACCGAAGCCGAGATGGCCACCGTGGGGCCGATGCGCGAACGCGGATTCGTGGGCAGCGGGCCACAGGTCGCGCAGAAACTGAGACAACTGGCACAGGACTTCGAGCTCGAAGAACTCGTCATCAACTGCTGGGCGCACAATCCTTCCGTGCGCCGCCGTTCCTACGAGTTGCTGGCGCGAGAGTTTGACCTGACGAGCGGGACCTGATCATGAACTTCATCGACTTCGAACTGCGTGGCGAATTCATCCCCCTCGACGCCCTGCTGAAGGCGACCGGCATGGCCGGCAGCGGCGGTGCCGCCAAGGCCATGGTGGCCGACGGCCTCGTCGCGGTCGACGGCGAGCGGGAACTCCGCAAGACCTGCAAGGTGCGCGCGGGCCAGGAAGTGGCCGTGTCGGGGGCGTGCGTGCGGGTGCATGCGCCGACGATGCCGGCGCCGCTGGACTGACGCCGGTGGGTTTCGGGCGGGGTGGGGCCCGAGGCGTGCGCTTGCCGACCGCCCCATGCCTGTGAGCCGCGCTCTCGCCGACACGCTGGCCATCCTGCATGCGCTGCTGGTGGCAGCGCTCCTGATGTCGGCCGCGTACGTCTGGCACCTCCGGTGCGAAGGGTTCGGTTGCACCGGCATCGGCGTGGCATGGTTCGCCTGGGCCGTGATCTTCCTCCTTGTTTCCGTCCTGGGATTCGGGGCCGGCCGGCTGGCACGGGCCCGGCCGCTTGCCCGGCAGGTGGTGCGTTGGGGTCTGCGCGTGCAACTCGCCGTGGGTGCGGTGTTGCTGGTGGTGTGGGTGAGTCACCAGGTCGCCTGAACGCTCCCTCGGCGGGGGATCTGTTTCACACGGAGTCTGGTCTGTTGCTTGAACTTCGAGCAGGGCCGGGGGGGGCGCAAGTGAAAGAGGTGGGCCTTCTGCTGCAGCGAGCGAGTCCGGACAGTGCGCCGGTCGACACGCTGGACCGCTCGACCGAGCGGCAAACCTCCATGGATCGTCACGCGATCCCATCCGAGAAATTTTAGGCAGCCTATGTTGCTACGCCTAAACACTTAGGGGGAACGACGCGTGCTCCCGAGTCCGGCGGGGCTGTAGGATTCGTGCGGTCGCTTTGAGCTTTTGTGCTGGCGGCTTATGCGACGGCAGAGCTGAATAGGCGGTGCGGTCGGAAGGAAAACAAAATGTCTATCTCACGTTAGAGCCCACGAGACAGTGGGGCCGTGTCATGCCTGCTCCCGTGCGCTGGCAGAGGCGCTCCGCGCTGTCAGCCGCGCTCGCTAGAACGGGGCGTGGAAACTTTGCGCATGGTCTGCGCCGTGCTTCGCGATGCAGCGTTCAAAGGCCTCGCTGCGGCCAGGCTCTGCGTTTCTGCATCGGCGCGGGCTGCCCGTCCTTCGGCGGTCAGCGGGCGGCCGGTGTGACGCGCTGCACGTGCGGGCGCTCGGTGCAAAGGTGGAGCGGTGGAGAGTGTTCGGGCCGTGTCGTAGAGTAGGGGCCTGAGCAAGAACGAAACAGCACCTGGGGAGGTCGCGTGGTCGAAGGTTGTTCTCACATCCAGCAGCAGGCATCGGCGTCATGCCAGCCGCGGTGCGCATGGTCTGCGTCGTCTGGGCCTTGTGCTGCAAACCACCGGTCTAACCCGTCCTTCGAGCGGACGTGCCAAAGCTGGCTTCGCCAGCTTCGTCCCGCCGCTCAAGTACAACGTTAGGCCCCGCAAACAGTCATCGCGCTATGTTCGAGAATCTCTTCAGCCGGAAATCCGCATCGCCCAAGTCGGACGAGGTGCCCAAGAGCCTTGTCTTCGCGTCAACAGTCGCGCTTGAACAAGCTCTCGATGGGTCCGATGCTGCCTTCGAGCGATACTACTTCGCGCTGTACCACTGTGGGCCAGAAGAACGCAATGATCTCAATGTGAGGCGTACAGGTGTTCAGCAGCAGTTCCCCGATAAGTCAGTGAGGGTTGGAAGTAAATTCATTCTTGTTGGCGAAGCGGCATTCCAAGTTGTGTCCGCCTACTATCAGGCGCTCGCGCTTCATGGCAGCCCCGAAGATTTTCGCGACTACGCAAGCCGCCGCCACGACGAGATTGTCAGAAGGCACAGAGTGAGCCAATCGCTTCCTGTTCCCATCGATCTCACAGAGGGGCAACTCTGTGCCGACCCGGCCCTTGACTTCTATGTCTGCCTTGCTTTGTCAAACGGGCAAGTTTTCCAACGAGGCAGTTGATGGCACGGAAGAGCAAAGTAAAGCCTAACCCCTCCATCGAGCGGACGCCCCAAAGCCTTCGGCTTTGCGTCGCCGCTCATGTCAAACGTTAGAGCCCGCGAACCAGTGCGCTGCCTCCTGCCGGCGCTCGTGTGCTTGTCGATGCGGTGAACCGGCGTGTTCCGCGTCTGGTCAGCGAGGTGCGAGCAGCGAAATACCAAATGCCACAGCCCGCTCAGGCGTGCCAGCTGAGGTCGCGCATGGTCTGCGTGGTGCTCCGTGAAGTCGTGTTCAAAGGCCTCGCTGCGGCCAGGCTCTGCGTTCCTGCATTGGCGCGGGCTGCCCGTCCTTCGGCGGTCAGCGGGCGGCCGGTGTGATGCGCTGCACGTGCGGGCGCTCGCTGCAAACGTGGAGTGGTGGAGCGTGTTCGGGCCGTGCCGTAGAGTAGGGGCCTGAGCAAGAACGAAACAGCACCTGGGGAGGTCGCGTGGTCGAAGGTTGTTCTCACATCCAGCAGCATGCATCGGCGTCATGCCGGCGGCGGCGCGCATGGTCTGCGTTGTCTGGGTCTTGTGCTGCAAACCGGTCTAACCCGTCCTTCGAGCGGACGAGCCAAAGCTGGCTTCGCCAGCTTCGTCCCGCCGCTCAAGTAGTACGTTAGGCGCAGCGGGTGGCCTACATCGCTTCTACTGCCGAGATGATTCGTTCTGCGGCCGCGAGCGCGTCGCGGATCGCGGCCACACTCGTCGGCGTGTGGGCGGGGGCTGTCGCGCCGGTTGACGCCGCAGTTGATGCGAGCAGGGTCGCCAACGCCGCAAGCGGGTACTTGCCCAACATGGATCCAGGTGTTCTCCTAGTCCTCGCCATGATGTTTGCTGCAGCTGTTGTCGCAATGATTCTGCTTGCCGAACTAGTTCGCTGCTGGGCATTGGGAGGCGCTCCGTTGAAACTGCTTTCACAAGCACTGCTGGGCGTCGTTGCAGCCGCTCCCGTTGGTCTGTCTCTCACAGTGGATCGGTTCCATGCGACGGGGCCCGCTATCGTGGGAATTTCAGGAGTTGCGATCCTTTTGTTTTACGCTGTCATGGGCTTGTGGTCTTCGCTGCGACGTACTGGCACTGCCAGGTCGAGCAATGAGGCCTAACCCATCCATCGAGCGGACGTGCCACGGCGGGCTTCGCCCACCGCGTCCCGCCGCTCATGTCAAACGTTAGGCGCTCCAACCATATGGTCACCTTTGTTCAAGCACGAAAGATCGCCGAGGCATGGGTCGATATCGTCTCGGATGGCAGTGGCACCCTCGACCGAGAGCGAACGAAAGTCAAGCCATACGGATGGTTGTTCTGCTGGAACAGCAAGACTTACCTGGCCGATCGATCCCGAGACGAGGAGGCTCTTGTTGGAAATGCCCCAATATTTGTCGATCGAGTCAACGGAGAGGTCTATTGCCCTGGCCCCAGGAGCGCCGATTGGTTCTCTGAGTATGAGAAGACAATTCCCCCAGCAAGACTCGGCATGCGCCCTGAGCTTCCAGATTGGGACGTTGAATAGTCGTTCGACCCACGGCGAATCGTCGGCTTTTCTGTGCCGAGCGCCTAACCCTTCCATCGAGCGGACGTGCCGCGGCGGGCTTCGCCCGCCGCGTCCCGCCGCTCATGTCAAACGTTAGGTGCTATGAATACGCCCGTCGCTGTCACCGAGCATCAATGGAGCTCTCCTGAGCTTCCGCTTCTCTCGCTGAGCGTCTCGGCATCCGAGCTCGCGCAGGCATTTGGAATCCCCCTTCAATCCTGGAGTGAAGACGGCCTTGGTCAAGCCCATGGCTTCGCGTGCCGCCTTCCATCCGGCTTCGTAGTCTTAGTCCAAGAACTAGAGCACGCACGCGAGCATCTCGGGGAAAAAGGAGCTACTGTGCTGCTCGAATACGCCGATCTGGCAGCTCGAGAAGTTGCGAGTGCCATCGAGGAAGTTCTCGCTGCATTCGGTCTTGCGGCTCACCACGTAACCTGGATTCAGTCCGAAGCCAATGCACGTTCCCTAGGCAGGCACTAGAAAATTGCTAGGAGAAAATGAATGCACACAATGGCGCCTAACCCATCCACCGAGCGGACGTGCCACGACGGGCTGCGCCCACCGCGTCCCGCCGCTCATGTCAAACGTTAGGCCGTAGAGGAGCGAACACATGAGTAGTCAGTCGAGCGCCATGTCAAGCCGAATCGCTTTTCTGACCGAAATGGCAGTTGACGCGCAGAGGACTGGAGAGACTCTCTTTTATGTTCGCATCCCAGGAGACATCAATCCGCTCGAGCGCGAGAATCGTTTCGAGGAGCCTCTTGATGCAGCACTCAAGGGTGCTGGGCTAGGAGAAGTCGCAGGCGGTGGCGAACAAATGGGCAACGGAAACGAGATCTTGTACTGCGGGCTCGACGTCTACATCAAAGACAGAAAGGCAGGTCTCCAGTTCCTACGCAAAGCGCTGAGGTCGCTGGAAGTTCCCGCAAAAACAGTCATTGAAGAATTCCTGCCTCAATGGCAGCAGCACGAACTGTGAGTCGGCGGCCTAACCCATCCATCGAGCGGACGTCTCCAAAGCGGCTTCGCCACTTTGGCGCCGCCGCTCATGTCAAACGTTAGGCGCCACGAGATGAATCGCCGCACACTACTTGGTTCTCTTCTCACCTTGTGTCTGAGTTGCCTTGGGGGATGCGTTGTGGAGTTCGAGGTACTCGTAGCCAACCAAACGGCTAATCCGGTCGTAGTTGAAATTGGCCAGTTCCACTCGCACGGCTTCGATGGCACGCGACCAAAAGCTTTCACACCAGACCTGCTCATCCAGCAACAAGTGCTTCCCCTTTCCGCTGGAGAAGTTCGAAAGATTAAATTCAATAGCGGAGCCGGTGGCTTTTGGCTGCGTTGGCGCGTCATCGAGCCAAGTTCTAAGCAAGAAGAGAGCTTCACGCTAGACCTAATTCGCGAAGAAAAGTCAATTTCCATCCGATAGGCAGCTTGCAGTGGCGCCTAACCCTTCCATCGAGCTGACATGCCCCGGCGAGCCGGGGCATGCAGCTCATGTCAAACGTTAGAGCCCACAAGCCAGTGGGGCCGAGTCATGCCGGCGCCCGTGTGCTTTCAGATGCGCACTGCGCTGTCAGTGGCGCTCGCTAGAAGGGCAAGATCAGTGGCTTCGTTGTGGCGGTGTCGAAGTGGGACGGGCCGAGTTCAAAGGCCTCGCGTCGGGCAGGCTCCACATGCTTGCATCGGCGTGGGCTGCCCGTCCTTCGGCGGTCAGCGGGCGGCCGGCGTGAAGCGCTGCACGTGCGGACGCTCGCTGCAAACGTGGAGCGTTGGAGAGTGTTCGGGCCGTGCCGTAGAGTAGGGGCCTAAGCAAGAACGAAACAGCACCTGGGGAGGTCGCGTGATCGAAGGTTGTTCTCACATCCAGCCGCAGGCATCGGCGTCATGCCGGCTGCTGCGCGCATGGTCGGCGTCGGCTGGGTCTTGTGCTGCAAACCACCGGTCTAACCCGTCCTTCGAGCGGACGCGCCAAAGCTGGCTTCGCCAGCTTCGTCCCGCCGCTCAAGTAGTACGTTAGAGCCCGCGAGCCAGTGGGGCCGTGCCATGCCGTCGCTCGTGTGCTTGTCGATGCGGTGAACCGGCGTGTTCCGCGTCTGGTCAGCGAGGTGCGAGCAGCGAAATACCAAATGCCACAGCCCGCTCAGGCGTGCCAGCTGAGGTCGCGCATGGTCTGTCTGGTTCTCCGCGAAGTCGTGTTCAAAGGCCTCGCTGCGGCCAGGCTCTGCGTTTCTGCATCGGCGCGGGCTGCCCGTCCTTTGGCGGTCAGCGGGCGGCCGGTGTGATGCGCTGCACGTGAGGTCGCTCGCTGCGAACGTGGGGCGGTGGAGAGTGTTCGGGCGGTGCCGTAGAGTAGAGGCCTGAGCAAGAACGAAACAGCACCTGGGGAGGTCGCGTGGTCGAAGTTTGTTCTCACATCCAGCAGCAGGAGTCGGCGTCACGCCGGCCGCGGTGCGCATGGTCTGCGTCGTCTGGGCCTTGTGCTGCAAACCACCGGTCTAACCCGTCATTCGAGCGGACGTGCCACAGTGGGCTTCGCCCACTGCGTCCCGCCGCTCAACTCCAACGTTAGGGCGCATCAATGCACATCGCGCTATCCGATGCTCAGGCGCTTGTCACCGCATTCCGGCGGAACTACGACCTACCAGCCGACCTCGCCTTCTCTCACGTGGATCAGAGCCTGTTCCCTTTGGCAGTCGTTCCTATCGATGAAGTCGAGCCATTCGAGCGGGCGCCTGGCTTGCCAGGCATCGTTGCTGCGCGTGCGAACGCCATCCTCCTAGAGATTTTCGAGAAAAAGCCACTGTATCCAGTGAACGTTTACGAACAGACAGCGTCCCTAGCCGCTCGCAGATTCAAGCTCTATCACGGCTTTCATCGCTACTACATTTCGTTGGCTATCGGCTTTTCTCATATCCCGGTGGCCATCAATCCCACGGGCACTGAAAATGCGCTCTAACCCTTCCATCGAGCTGACATGCCCCGGCAAGCCGGGTCATGCAGCTCATGTCAAACGTTAGGCCCCATGGCAACACAGGAATACAACGAGCGTCTTTGGTTCACGCATCAAGGCTGTAGCGGCACGCACTTCGTTGTCGGCAACCCGCACACATTTCCAGGCCGTATGCTTGGCTGGTGTTTGCTGAAGCAGCGTTCGTTCTTCTTCTCTAAGAACGAGATCGAGGAATGCTCACCAGAAACCGCGGCGTGGGTTGAAGGCTTCCTGGCGGGCAATGAGCCGTCGCCTCCCAAGAATGGCGAAGGCGACGTCGAGTTTGCCAGCCCGCAATACAAATCCTGGTTGGCCAACATGCAAGCGTTTCGCGAGTGTGGCTTCCTTGATGTCGGGGGAGGCGATAGTGCCTAACCCGTCCTTCGAGCGGACGCGCCAAAGCTGGCTTCGCCAGCTTCGTCCCGCCGCTCAAGTCAAACGTTAGGCTGGAAGACATGCGCAACTCACTCGCTCTGCGGCGTGCGTTCATTTTGGGGGCGCTGGTGGTCAGTATGATCATCGTGTTCAGCCCTTGGCTGCTATATGGCATTGGGCTTCACGGAGTACTGGGCAAGCCGCAGCTGCCAGATCGTATTGCCACGGACGTGGAACAGATGGAAATTTGGCGCGCCTCACGTGGGGTTGGGCGGCCCGAGGTCTACCGGCTGAATCCATACACGTACCTTGCGTCACCGGCAGGAGTAAACGCACGGGCCGGAATATTGGTTGCTTGGCAAGTTGCCGCGCGGCATCTTCAAGAGAACCGGCGCTACAGGGGCATGCATTGGTGGCACTTGTCTGGAGCGGCGCTTACCGTTTGGCTTACGCGGAACTGGTCTATGGAGCAAATGTTGTCCAAGCTTGCAGAAGGCAAGGCGACCAATGCGGCCTAACCCGTCCTTCGAGCGGACGTGCCAAAGCTGGCTTCGCCAGCTTCGTCCCGCCGCTCAAGTAGTACGTTAGGCATCGGCAATGGAAACACCGCTTACCGACGCAATCGATCGCGGCGACCTTGAACTAGCTGCACGTCTCCTCCGCAGCGGAGAAGATCCAAATCAGCCAAATGGCTTCGGGGAGTCGCCTTTGATGGTGGCAGCCATGTCCAGAAGTACCTCCGCCTTAGAGCTGCTGGCTGCTCATGGAGCGGAGGTCAATCGCTCTTACAAAGATGGATGGACCGCCCTTCACGCTGCCGTCGATCACTCTATCGACTCAACAATCCAGAAGGGTGGAACACCTGGAGAGGAGCCAACAGAAGCTGTTCTTTGGTTACTCAAGCATGGAGCGGATCTCGGCAAAAAGACTGATCAAGGTGAAACAGCACTCGATTTCGCAGAGAGCTACAACTCATCAACCATGGTCACAATACTGCGAAGGCCTCAACCGGGTTACGCGCGCGATGCCTAACCCTTCCATCGAGAGGACTCCTTCCGGCAGGCTTCGCCCGCCTACAGTCGCCGCTCATGTCAAACGTTAGGCGTCGCCGAATGCAGCCTCAGAACTACCTAGTCATAGACTTCGAAGCCACTTGTTGCGATGCAGGAACGGTCCCGCGTGAGCACATGGAGATCATCGAGTTTGGGGCAGTGATGGTTAGCGCATCTACCTTGCAGATCGTTGATGAGTTCCAGAGCTTCGTGCGCCCCTCGAGGCATCCAAAGCTCACTGCCTTCTGCACCAAGCTCACGTCCATCAATCAGAGAGACGTTGATGCAGCGCCGGTCTTCAAGGATGCCGTCAGCAGTTTCAAAGCCTGGCTCTATCGGCACAACGGTTTTGTCTTTTGCTCTTGGGGGGACTATGACCTCAAGCAGCTTCGGCAAGACTGCGATTTTCATAAAGTCCCGTATCCGATCAGCGCACCTCACGTGAACGTGAAGCGTCTGATGGCAGAGAGGCAAGGTCTGTCCAAGAAGCCGGGACTCGGCGAGGCGGTTCGACTCGCTGGGTTCGAGTTCTCTGGCACGCATCACCGCGGGATCGACGATGCTCGGAACATTGCTAGATTGCTGCCTTATGCGTTCGGCGAGGCGCGCGTCGGCGCCTAACCCTTCCATCGAGCGGACGTGCCCCAGCGGGCTTCGCCCGCTGCGTCCCGCCGCTCATGTAGAACGTTAGCAACTGTGTTGCAAGTCAAGCTCCGGAGACCAGGGGGAGTGATGCTTGAGCATGGCGTTCATGATCACGAGGAGCTTGCGCATGCAGGCGGTGAGGGCGACCTTGGCGGGTTTACCTTGGCTGCGCAGGTGTTTGTAGAAGGCCCGGATGACGGGGTTGCAGCGCATGGCGCTGACGGCGGCCATATAGAGCGTTCGGCGTACTTGGGCACGGCCACCCCAGATGACGCGATCGCCCTGGTGCTTGCCGCTGTCGCGGTTGAAGGGCGCCACGCCGACCAGCGCGGCGATTTGCCTTCGGGTGAGCGTTCCGAGTTCAGGGAGCAGGGCCACCAGGGTGGCACGCGTGAGCGAGCCCACGCCGGGGATGGCCTTGAGCAGATCGTCTTTGTCGCGCCAGGCGTCCGACGTTCGGAGCGCGTGGGTGAGGTCGATGTCGAGACGGCTGATGCGCTCGTCCAGCCAAGCGATGTGCTCGCGCAAGCTGGCTTTCTGGAGCGCGGAGGCGCGTTGGATGCGCAGTTTTTCCTGCACGCGCATCTCGACGAGCTGGCGACGGCGAGCCAGCAGGTCACCGAGGGCACGGGTGTGCTCGTCCGGGAGTTCGCGCACCTGTGGACGGATGGCCGCGGCGAAGGCGGCCAGGATGAGGGCGTCGATGCGATCGGTCTTGGCCAGTCGGCCACGGGCCTTCGCATAGTCACGCACCTGGCGTGGGTTGACGACGGCCACGGGCAGGCCAGCGGCGGCGAGCGCGCTGGCCACAGCGGTTTCCAGGCCGCCGGTGGCTTCCATCACCACGAGGGAAGGGGGATCGGCCAGCAGTCGCTCGGTGAGGCCAGCCACGGCCTCGTCGGTGTAGTCGATGCGAAGCGTTTGCCCCGAGAGCCAGGCGACATCGAGCCAGTCCTTGGCGATGTCGATGCCGAGGAAAGAATCTGGGTTGTTCATTCAGGTACCCTGCCTTGCAAGAATCCGGGCTCCAGAGGGCCCGATCAACTGTTCGGGTTACAAGAACATCCGACCCGGCGCCCCGCGCTAACGTGCGGGCTGGTTGGCCCAAGGCTTCAACGGGCTGCCGGGTCGGCAACCGCAGGTGCAACTGCCGCCTGCTCAGGTGCCGATTCTTCTGCGGAATCGGTGGTTTGAACATACAAGGCTCGATCGAGTGAGTTTGGGCATGCCGAACCTGCGTCCGTCCCGAGCAACACTCGTCGTCCTGCTGACGCTGGCCGTCGTGGCGAGTGCTTGTTGTTTCTGGGTGATCAGCGCCGACGTCGATTGCGGCGTTGATCGTTGGGTCTGCGGCGAGCTGATGGGCGCGGGTGGGGTTGCCGTGGTGGCGGGCTTCGGGTTCGCTGCGCTGTTCACCTCAGCGGTTGTTCTCACGAGCCTTGCCATTTCATGCATCCATCGGCGCGCGAAGGTTCTGGAATCTGGTCGAAGGGCTTGGCTGGTTTCAGCCGTGCTCGCCGTCTCGCACTTCCTGGCGTTCGGTCTTCTCGCCTTGCTGGGGGCTTTGCCCGTTGGCTGGGAGTGGTGGCAGGGTGCGTTCGGCGTGCTCGCGCCGCTCGATCGCGGGCCGGTGACGTTGATGGTGCAATGATCCTGTCTGTGTCCGACCCATCCATCGAGCCGACGTGCCACGGCGGGCTTCGCCGGCTGTGTCCCGCCACTGATGCAGTGTGAAGCAGCATGAAGCCGATTCTGAGAAAGGCCGTGAAGAGCGATGCCGCGGCAGTCGCTGAAGTTCTGATCTCTTCCAGACAGACGTTCATTCCCTATGCACCAATCGCCCATGGCGCTTCAGAAGTCCGCACATGGGTGGAGAGCATGCTCATCCCATCCGGAGGTGTCACCGTTGCATGCAGTTCCGGGGCCGTGGTCGGTGTGTTGGCCACGTCTCAAGCAGATGGAGTCTCCTGGATCGACCAGCTTTACTTGCTGCCAGGTTTCGTGGGGAAGGGCCTTGGTGCGTTGCTCCTTCGACATGGGCTTGTGTCTCTGGCTCGGCCGGTCAGGCTCTACTCGTTCCAGGCCAATGCCGGGGCGCGCCACTTCTACGAGAGGCATGGCTTCTGCGCGGTTGCGTTCAGCGACGGCAGCATGAACGAAGAGAGATGCCCGGATGTCCTGTACGAACTCGCTGCCGGCGGAGAAGATGCCGCCTGACCCCCATTGAACGCGGCGCCTGGCGGCACCGCTCAACTCGAACATGAGGCCCCAACAATGAAACGTCCCACCAGAAAGCAAGTGCAAGACCTTCACGCCGCGGACCTCGATGCGTCTCCGTGCTGGGAGTACGCCAGCGATGAAGAGGGCCGGAAGGGGCAAGACGAGTGCACCGTCCGACCACTGGACTTGCCCAGCCTTCCGACGACGCGCCACCAGGTCATGGTTCAGGCGGTGTTCTTCTTCCCGAATGGGCGAGTCCGGATGGGAATGATCACTCTCATTGCGGGAGACGATCCCTCCGGTCATCAGCCGGTCCTCTTTGTGGGGAAGAAGGGGAGGGAGCATCTGTCCTTCTACAACGGCTCGTTCGAACCCAGGAAGTCAGAGGTACGAGCCTTTGCTCGGGGTCTCGAGAAGGTGTGTCGATCACCGTTCCCGATCCGGTATGTGTCCACCGTTCAAGCTGCTGATGGGCGACCCCTCGGCTACGGAGAGCTGAGTGGGTTGTACTGGCTCGCGAACTGGAGAACGAACGAACTTCGCTGTGCAACCTGATCCGTCCCCGCGCCCATGGAACGTCAGGCCCCGCCCATGCAAGACCTCGCCGACCGCTATCTACTGGCTCGCCGAAAACGCTGGTTCCGCACGCGCCCCGTCGTTGCGCAGCGCGGGTTGCCGTCCGAGCGTGAGCTTCTTTCGCTGGAGCAACGGATCGGCTGTGCATTGCCGTCGGATCTGCGCGCCTGGCTTTCGACCGTTGGGTTCTGCGACATCGACGACGAGTTGAGTTTTCGGGCCGAATGGTTCAACGCGCTGGACCCGGGGCAGCTGGCTGGCGCGGTGCTGTTCGCCCAGGACATCCTCGGACGCTTCTACGGGTTCATGCCGACCGACGGCCGAATCGTCTTCTTCGCTCGCTCCGAGCCGGGTCTTGCGGTGCTGGCGACAAACTTCCGCGAGTTCCTGCAGCAACTCGCCGACCGGGACTTCAACGTCGTGGATTGGGCGGATTCGGTTGAACTGACGCCGTATCAATGGAACGTCGATGCTGTCTACGATGGCAGCATCGGGTCAGGTGCCCGATGACACGTGTCGAACTCAAGGTGCTGGACGCAGGGGCGTACGCCGAGACCGTTCGCGGAAAGCTCCCGTTCGCGATCCTGGAGAAGGGTGTCGTGGTGGTCCGCTCACAGCTCGGCCCGGAGGTCCCGTTGAACGAACACCTGGTCTGGCTCTGGGGCATGGTTCAGCACGAAAGGCGCGTCCTCAAGGCGGCGACTTCCGCGGGGGCGCGCATCACTTGCGAGTGCGTCGTTCCGCGAGGCCCGATCACGGTGATGCCGAACGGGGCTGAGTTGCTGCATTTGCTCGGTGCCGAGTTGCTGGTGCTGCCCAAGTGAAGCGTTGGCAACAGGGAGACCCAAGTGCGTGTCGCTCTTCTCACTCCGGACCAGCACGAGTCCATGGTCGACTTGCTCTGCGAGCTGAACGCCTACTACCACGAAGCGGACCCCGCCTCGCGGGAAGCCGTCTGCGATCACTTCTTCAGGAACCTCATCGCGCCAGCATCTCCGCTTCTTCTTGCCGCAGCGACTGGAGAGAATGGCAAGGTTCTCGGGTTCGCGGCCTTCTTCTTCGTTCACTCGCTTGTCGAACCCAACCCGGAGAGGTCTCGCCAATGTACGCTCAAGGAACTCTTCGTGAGTGCCGCGGCGAGGAGTCGGGGCGTTGGCAAGGCGATTGTGTCGTGGGTGGCTCGTCATGCACTCGAGCATGGCTGCTGCCGAATCGATTGGCCTGTCAACGCCGCGAACCATCGGGGAATCGCGTTCTACGAAGGCCTCGGAGCCGAGCGCCAGGTCGAACGGATCAGCCACCGGCTCTCAGGTGAGAGCATGTCCAGGCTGGCGAACGAGGCTGCCGTGCGCGGCTCGGTGGCGGACCCTTCCATCGGGCAAGCGTAGGAATCGGGTCGCCTGCCAACCGCCGTTCAAACCCAACGTCAGGAAACCCAACAGATGCGTGTGATTCAATCTCCTGAGCCCGTCGACCTCGACAGCAAAGAGCGTTCAGTCTTTCTTGCCGGAACCATCGACATGGGAGGATCGCAGGATTGGCAGGCGGACCTGGTCGCCGAGCTCTCATCGGCGCGTGGTGTGGTGCTGAATCCACGACGCAGTCACTGGAGTGCCGACTGGCCTCCCGACGCATCCTTCCCGATCTTCCGGGAGCAGGTCGAGTGGGAGTTGAATGCCATGGAGGCGGCGGGAATGATCGCCTTCTACTTCGCCCCGGGTTCACAGGCGCCAGTCACCCTCCTGGAGTTGGGTTTGGCCGCGCGCACCGGGAAGGCCATCGTCTGCTGTCCTCAAGGCTATTGGCGCAAGGGAAACGTCGACGTGGTCTGTCAGCACCATGGCATCAAGACCGTTCCAGGCATCGAAGGGCTTGCGCAAGAGATCAGAGCCTACCTTCTTGGCGCAGGACCTTCCGATGCTGCGGCCTGATCTTGCCCGGAGAAGGCCCATGCCAACGGTCAACTTCCCATGGCTCTGCGTGGCGTTGCTCGCGGTCACCGTCGCATCCTCCGCCTCCGCACACCCCATTGAAGACGATGTCGACGTCGAGATCAACCGCCTGGAATCCAAGTACACCGGCAACAAGACCATGGTTCTTGCGCTCGCCAGGCTGCGGCGCTCGTGGCGAGACCATCAGGAGGCTCAATGCTTCTTCGAGAAGACGGCGGCGGCCGGAGGAACCGTCAGCAAGCCCGTTCCGCCGGAGGCCGGGAAAGCCCACCGGGCGTGTGTCGATCGCACCCGGGCAGAAATGAAATCAGCGCTTGCCAAGTACTGAGACGTGACCCGGAGCGCCGTGCACCGTCTCTCATCCGAAACGTCAGAAAAATGGAAATGCCCAAAGTCTCATCACTGCTCATGGTTGCGGTTCTGTCGGCCGCAGGGTTCCGGGCCGACGCCGCACCGCTGCACAAGTGCGTTGTCAATGGCACGGTCACCTATCAACAGGCGCCATGTGCTTCGACCCAGCCCCGAAAGGAACCGACGCTCGAAGAACTGAATGCCGCGGAGAAGAAAAAGCGTGCCGCGGCTGCGTCCGCTGCAACTGGCGCCGGAACCCGCACGCCGAGCGCTCCCGCGACAGCGGCCACTTCGGGCCGATTCAGCTGCGACGGGCGGCAGTACTGCTCTCAGATGAGGTCGTGCGACGAGGCGAAGTACTTCCTTGCGAACTGCCCGGACCCGAGGATGGACGGCGACAGGGATGGCATCCCTTGCGAGGAGCAATGGTGCACTCGTTGATGGCACCTGGGTCATGGCTCTCGCGGGAAACCCGAGGCACTTTCGCAGCGGCCGCCGCATGAACCGTCGCGTGATACTCCATTCGTTCAATGGCTCGACTTCGGCCCCGAGCGGCTGCAAGCCGGAAGACAACTACTGGCTCCTCGTCGGGCAGTCTGGAACGGCGTTGGAACCGACGAACGAACGGTCCCGCGTTCTGGTGAAGTTCGACGTCTCGGTGGTGGGTCTTGGCTTGCACTGCCACAACCCGGTTGAGAACACCCTGCTCATTCTTGAGGGCGACTTGCGGGATGTCGAATGGAAGCAGCATTCCTGAGCCATGCAACCTCACGTGACGTTCCACGTCGCAGCGCCGTCCGACGCCGAAGAGCTGGCCGCCCTCCGGATCGAAGCGATGCGGGAAAGTCTGGAGCGCATCGGCAGGTTCGATGCGCAGCGAGCCAGGACGCGGTTCCTGTCGGGGTTCTCGCCTGAACACACCCGCCTCATCCTGCTGGCCGGGCAGAGGATCGGATTCTTCGTCGTCAGGTCGGAAGAGGGGGGACTGTGGCTGGACCACCTCTACATCAAGCCAGGCCATCAGGGCTTGGGTGTGGGCGCCATCGTGCTCGCGGACGTGTTCTCCCGGGCGGACACCCTGGGGTGCCCCGTGCGTGTCGGAGCCCTTCGCGAGAGTGACTCGAACCGGTTCTACGTGCGGCACGGGTTCGTCCTCTTCGAGCAGGCCGAGTTCGACAACTACTATGTTCGCCACGCCGGCACGGCTCGCTTGTCCTGCCCGCGTGGATGAGTGTCCGAGCCTTGCCGTGGAGGCGAGGCCGAGCAAGAACGAAAACAGCACCTGGGGAGGTCGCGTGGTCGAAGGTTGTTCTCACATCGAGCGGATGGCGCTGGCGCACTGCCAGCAGGGCCGGGCTTCGACCGCATGGGCTCACCGGGCCGTACCGGGCATCGTGCGGACGTGCTTCAGCGGGTTCCGCCCGCTGTGTGCCGCCGCTCACGTCGCGGCTTAGGCAGCATCGAGTGCGCCCCATGCCATCGACAAAAGGGCCGTTCCCGTCGGCCTCGCAAGCGGCCCTGCTTCTCCTGGCAGGATTCTTGTTCCAGTACCTCGTCAGCGCCCTGCTGCACGACGTTCGCCAGCTGTCCGGCCTGACGAGCGCACAGAGCGGCACCATGACGATGCTGTTGTCCAACGGACTGCTGATCGCCGCGGTGGTGCACGTGCTCGGACTCGGCTATCGCGACATCCTGCACCCGAGCACGACCTCTCCAGCGGCCACCTTCGTCTTTCTGGTTCCGCCAGTGCTTCTTCTCCTGCCACTGGTGCTGCTGCTGGACATCGTCGTGGTTGGTGCGATCGAAGCCGTGTTTCCCGTTTCGTCGTGGGAGCAGCAGGCGTTCAACGGCATGGCGGAGTCGACCCTGCCCGCGGTGGTGGCGGCATGCATCCTGGCGCCGGTCCTGGAGGAGATGCTGTTCCGCGGCATCCTCTTGAGGGCGTTCCTGGAACGCTACCCGCGCGGTCTGGCGATCGGCTACTCGGCGCTCTACTTCGGAGCGGCGCACCTCAACCTCTATCAATTCGTGCTGGCCTTCCTGGCGGGGCTCCTGCTCGGCTGGCTCTACGAGCGCTCGCGTTCGCTTCTTCCCTGCATGGCCTTGCATGGGGCATTGAACGTGAGCGTCAGTGTGTGGGGAAGCCTCGGCAAGGGATCGTTCGCCAGCGACGACCCTTTCGCGGTCCCCGCATCGGTCTGGTTCGCTGCAGCTGCAGCCGCTGCTGTCGGGACGTGGGTCCTGCGCCGGTTGCTGGGCCGTCGGTCGGGAGTGCGGGATGCTGCCTGACACGGGTGCATTGAAGGTTCGGGCCTGCTCGTTCGACGGTGATCTCCTTGCCGAAGCCTGGGCCTGACCTTCATCGAGGAACGATGTCCATGACCACCGTGGTTCCGGCAGACTGCACACTCGAACTCGTCTCGGAGACGGCCGTGGGCCAATACCGGTTCGGTCCGGACGGCTCCGTGTCCGTGACGATCGGCATGAAGGACGGACCGGTCTGTGCTCCGGCTTGGGTGTACCGGGTCGTCAGCGACACCAGCATCGAGCTGTGGCGGGAGGAGGAGCGGTTGGAGCTCTGGACGGAGATCCAGCGGGTCGACGACACGCTGCACGTCACGTGCCGCGGCAGCCGGCTCACCTTCAGGATTTCTCCGTGAGCCCGCCGATGGCCCGACATGCAGCGCTTCTGCTCTGCTCGCTCGGCATCCTCTCCAGTCCAGCCTGGGCCGCGGAGAGCCAGTGTTACGGCACCGTGGGCCACGGACGCATCGAGAACAGCGTCAAGCTGCCCACCTCGGGGCCGAACTTCACTGCCTACAGCTCGCTGGGGGCCGCCGCGGGCCGGACCCACGTCCACGCCAAGGTCGCCGACATCGTGCTGACGGCGTATGGCGAGCTGGCGAAGGTGCAGCCGCGGGCCACCTACGTGTACGGCGAAACGGGTTGGGCTTCCGGTGGCCGCTTGCGCCCGCACCGGACGCACCAGAACGGCCTGTCCGTCGATTTCTTCGTCCCGGTGCGCAATGCCGAGGGGAAGTCGGTTCCGCTGCCAACGGGCCTCACGAACAAGCTCGGCTACGACATCGAGTTCGACAAGGCGGGCCGGTACGGCGAGTACACGATCGATTTCCCCGCGCTGGCGGAGCATCTGTACCAGCTCCAGCAGGCGGCCCGCGCGAAGGGCTCGGGCCTCTCGCGGGTCATCCTGGACCCGGCCTATCTGCCCCAGCTGTTCGCCACGGCGCGCGGGCCGCACCTTCAGAGGACGCTGCCGTTCATGAAGGGCACGCCCTGGGTTCGTCATGACGAGCACTACCACGTCGACTTCGGCGTGCCTTGCAAGCCCGACACATGAAGATCAACCCGCTCCCTTGGGTCGCCTCCGTTGCGCTGCTCCTGTGCGACGTGGTGGTTGCAGCGCCGTGGAAGGAGCCTGCCGCGGGGACGCAGGCGATTCCGTACAAACGGGTTTCCGAGGCGTTCAAGGCGCTCAAGAACCTGGACGGGGCCACCATGAGTGGCGATGAGGCGCAGGGATATTCCTTCAGGCAGGCCGACGGCAGAACCCAATGGTTCTTCACCTCGTTCAAGCACGCCGCACACCCTGCGGTGGTGAGACGGATTTCTCCGGTGAACGGTCAAGGGCGAAGCGAGATGGCCATCCTCTGCGAGAAGAGGTCCACCGCATGCGAGAAGCTTCTTGAATTGTTCGCGGGCATGGACGGACCCATCATGCTGAAGAGAGTGGTCGGCACCCTGCGGGCCGTACCTCCGAGAGACTGGAGTTCCGGCTATGGCTCGCGGTTGATCGATGCGTTCCGGGCGAATCTCCCCGTGTCAGGCGATTGGCCCGATGATGTCTTCGCCGAGGTGGAAGTCGACATGGACCGAACCGGGCGGATCGTGGGCTATCGACTGATCAAGTCGAGTGGCATCGAGGCATGGGATGCCGCCGTGCTCGGTTCCGTGGAGAAGACGGAGGTGCTGCCGCTGGATTCGGACGGCACCGCGCCTCTCCGCATCGTGATGGCCTTGTGGTCGCGACCCAGATGAGCCGTTGTCGCCGGTGCAGGAACGACTGCATTGCCCGGGGCGGTTGAGCCCGGGAAATGCCGTAGAGTCAGGCTTGGTCACGGAACCGAAACTGCACCTGGGGAGGTCGCATGGTCGAAGGTTGTTTCCTTGATGTTCAACGACGCCGGCTCGAGCGCCATGTCCGGCATGCGTGAGCGGCGGGAGAGCGGCATCGTGCCCGCCGACCACACCGATCTGGGAAGCCGCATCCTCAAGGTGAACCACGCCGGCGAAAACGGGGCCATCCACATCTATGCCGGCCAGCTCGTCATGGCTCGCCTCACGGCGCCGTCCATGGTTGCCGAGTTGCGGGAGTTCAAGGCGCATGAAGAGAAGCACCGTGCCATCTTCCGGGAAGAACTCGATCGCCGCGGCAAGCCTCGCTGCAAGAGCTACTGGCTGTGTGCCGCCGGTGGCTATGTCCTGGGGCTGGTGACGGGGCTGTTCGGACGGTCGGCGATCGCCGCGACGACCGTGGCGGTCGAGCACGTGGTGCTTCGTCACCTCGAACATCAGCTGGAACTGCTGGCCGGGCAGGACGAACCGGCGGTTCGAGCCATCCGGAAGATCGTGGCGGAAGAACAGCAGCATCACGACCACTCGGCGTCCCATTTGACCGGAAGCCCGCTGTGGCCGAAGCTCCTGACGCCGGTCGTGGCGGCCTCGACGGAGTCGGTCATCTGGCTCGGGATGCACCTGTGAGCGAGCGGCGCTGCCCGTCCTTCGAAGGGAGTTTTGCCACATGACCGTCGCCGGCTACTCGGGCACGCCGCTTTCCAGGAAGCTCGGCATCAAGGAGAACCATCGCGTCCTGCTGATCGATGCGCCCGAAGTGCTCGCGGCACTTCTTCAACCGCTGCCGCAGGGCGTGCAGTTCGTCGACCGGCCTGGTGATTCGGTGGACCTGGTGCACCTGTTCGTGACCCAGCGCGAGTCGTTGAGCCGCCAGCTGATCGCGCTGCGGAAGCAGCTGCGGCCGGACGCGGCGCTCTGGGTGTCCTGGCCCAAGAAGTCGTCCAAGGTGCCCTCGACGGTCACCGAGGACACGATCCGGGAGCTGGCACTGCCCATCGGGTTCGTCGACATCAAGGTGTGTGCGGTGAGTGACGTCTGGTCGGGGCTGAAGCTGGTGGTTCGGAAGGAGCTGCGCTGATTATGTCGCCGGACTTTTTCAGCGATGAGCAGCCGGGCCTGCACGGCCTCCTGGCGAGGTGCCGGTCCGTGCCATGGCAGCCCATCGAGGGAACCTCGTCCAATTTCCAGGGAATGCGATGAAGATCTACGGCTACGCGACAGGGGCACAGGATGCCGCGCTCGTGTCCTCGACGGCGCTCGCGGAAATCACGCTGTGCGCAACGCCCGGGGAACTCCGGCGGATGGCGCAGTTCATGGTGGCCTGCGCCGAAGAGATGGAGCGCATGGGCGAGGCGTACGACCACGTTCATCTGGGCGACCGGATGAAGGAGTTCGACGGCACCTCGCCGCACGTCGTGGTCTGCGGTGCCGAGCCCGATGCTCCCACCCGCTGAGGCTCAGGAGGCTGTGAACATGCTGGAGGAGGATCCGATGCAGCCCGGTCGCGAGGTCTACTGGTGGCGCCGCGTCAGTGGCTCGATCGACTTTCCCTATCGGGGGTGGATCGTCAAGATGGGGCCGACGCGGATCACCATCCGTGTCGCGGATGCCGCAGCAGGTGCCGAAGAGGTGATCCGGCACGTGGGCAAAGACCGCGTTCAGCTCGTCGGCGAGTACTGCTTGAAGGTCCATGCGCAGGGGCCTTCGTTGCTCGATCCTGTGAACGGGTGGGGAACGTTCACACGCTACATTGAAGTCGATGCCGATCTCCAGCCGAAGAGGCAGGTGGATCTTTTCGGGAATTCATGTACGTTGCGCTACGACAGGCAGCACTGGGTCGATGCGTATGGAATGTTGGGCGACGCCAAGATCAACAGGAATCGACCCGCAGGGTCGTGGGGCCGGTCGGAGGAGGTCTCCGCTCAGGAATTCCAGGCCGTGTGGGCGGCGGCGGAAGCGGGAAGTTTGTGGCCGCAGCAGTTGAAGACGAGCCGGTCAGCGACGATGGGCAACGTGCCGATCTGGCTCACTCGCCCGGGATGGTGTCCGCCCCCACTGGCCAGATGAATGAAGCCTGAATCCTTCGACGACTTCGGCTACGCGATCGTTCCGGGAATCCTGCCGCCCGACGAGTGCGATGCGATCGCGGCTCGGGTCGACCCTGGCCGCGAGTCGGTTGGAAGCCGAGGCCTGTTGGCCAATCCCTGGTGCATCGACCTCGCGGCGCGCCTTCGACACCACCCGGCGCTGTCGACGCTCATCGGCGCCGACGACGTCGCGGTCCAGTGCACCTGTTTCGAGAAGTCGGCCTCCCGCAACTGGCTGGTCCCCATCCATCAGGACCTGAGCATTCCCGTGGCCGCACGTGTGCCCGACCCGCGCCTGGCGGGCTGGTCGCTCAAGGAAGGCACGCACTTCGTGCAGGCGCCCGCCGAACTGCTGCAGCGCATGGTTGCCGTCCGCCTCCACCTCGACGCCTGCACGGCGCAGGACGGGCCGTTGCGGGTGGTGCCCGGTTCACATCGCCTGGGGGTCATCGACGCGGAGGCCGCGCCACGGGTTCGGCGGGAGATGGCGGAGGTGGACTGCGTGGCGCCGGTCGGGGCAGCGCTGGTTCTGCGGCCGTTGCTGCTCCACGCTTCGTCGAAGGCGTCGGGCGAGAGCCGGCGCCGTGTGCTTCACTTCCTGTTCGGTCCTGCGGACCCTCCGAACGGACTTCGATGGCAACATGCAGCCTGACCCCTGTTGACGGTGGACCCGATGTCATGAAGATCGCAACTGCTTCGGTTGCAGACGCCGAGGAGATCAGCGCATTGATCGTCGGCCTCAGCGAGCCGTTCTTCCTGTCGCCTTCGCGCGAGGGCGCGGAGCCGTTCCTCGCATCGATCGCTGCCGAGGCGCAGCGTGGGTACCTGGCCGCGAGCAACTTCACGTACCGCGTCGCGAGGGCCGGTGCCCGCATCGTCGGTGTCGTGGCGCTCCGCGACAATGCCCACCTGTTCCACCTGTTCGTCGCCGAGGACTTCCAGGGCCGGGGGCTCGCCAGGCGGCTCTGGCAGCTCGTCGAGTCGGAAGCCCTGCAGGCCGGGAATCCCGGGGTGTTCACGGTGAACGCCAGCCTCGATGCCGTGCCGCTCTACGAGAAGTTCGGCTTCGCTCGCGTGGGCGAGGTGCAGCGCGTGCACGGCGTTTCGTTCCAGCCCATGAAGTCCACGCCATGATCCGATTCAATGTCTTTGGAACCCTCGTCGGTGTCGAATGGAAGCACGGCGAGTGGAAGCCGTACTACCTCGGGAACGAGGGGAAGCGCCGCGATGCCGACTTCATCATTCCCACGGACACGGCCGAAAGCGAGATCGGCCCGTACCTGGCCATCCTCTTCCACGAAGAGGCGACGCCGGAGCGGAACGAAGTGAAACGCCTCGCCTGGCCTCCACAATCACTCTGAAACCTCAGCCCCTCATGCACCAGGACGCCCGGTCATTCGCGATCCACGCCCACGGCGACCAGAAGTACGGCACGCGGCCGTACGTCGACCACCTCGACGAGGTCGCCGCCCTGGCCCGGCCGTATGGCGAAGAGGCCGAGGTGGTGGCGTACCTGCACGACACGGTGGAGGACACGGACGTCACGCTCGCCGACGTCGAGGCCCGGTTCGGGGCGAAGGTCGCGGCGTGCGTGGCCCTGTTGACCGACGAGCCCGGGGCGACGCGCAAGGAACGCAAGGCGAAGACCTACGCGAAGCTGGCGACCGTGAGCGGCCCGCTCGAACTGGCGCTGCTGGTGAAGGCGGCGGATCGCCTCGCGAACGTCCGCGCCTGTGTTCGCGACGGGAACCAGCGCCTCTGGCAGGTCTACCAGGGCGAACACGCGACCTTCCGCCCGGCCGCGTACCGGCCCGGCCTCTGCGACCCGCTGTGGTCGGAGCTCGATGGGTTGTTGACGCCGGGGACCGCCGATGCGGAGGGTTGACGTGTCGATGAAGGCCGGTGCCGTGTGCACGCTCACGCTGGCGCTCCTGGCCTCCCATGCCGCGGCTGCGGGCAACCTGACGATCGGCGACGTCGAACACCCACCCGGCTGCAGCAAGGCCGCGTGGGCCGGCATCGCGCAGCAGCTCCACCAGGCCGCCGGCGAACGCGCACCGGACCGTCTCGAGGCGCTCGCTCGCACCTACGTCTGCGGCGAGGGGACTCGTGCCGAGCAGGCGCTGCTGCGCGCCGCCCCTCGCTTCATCACCCAGGTCCTGTCAGGCACCGGAGAAGACACCACCACGCGGCTCGTCGAGAGCCGGGGCACGATCGCTCCGCACGCCGGGCGCGCCTGGGACACGACCGTCCGGGACGATCATCCGGAGGTGTCCCTCTCGTTCTTCGTCGACGAGGCCTGCGTGCACGGCGCGGCCTTCCGACCGTTCGGAAGTGGCTGGATGCTCGTCCGCGTGGAAGACGCCTGCGACTGATCTCAGCTCAGCTCAGCGCCCGCCGCCGGTCCGGGCCCTTCGCGCCTTCTCCCGCACCATGTAGAGGTACAGGCTCTCCACCTTCTCCCGCGCCCACGGCGTCTTGCGCAGGAACTTCAGGCTCGACGAGATGCTCGGGTCGCTCTTGAAGCAGCGGATGTCGATCTGGCCTGCCAACCCGTTCCACCCGCCGAACTCGACGAGTTCGTTGAGCATGCGTTCGAGCGTGATGCCGTGCAGCGGGTTGCGCGCCTGCTTGACGGGCGGTGCAGGAGGAGAGGGAGGGGGAGGAGTTTCAGCCGACAAAGTACAGCACCGTGACGTAGTGGCACACCGTGCCGGCGAGGACGAACAGGTGCCAGATGCCGTGGGCATGGCGCCAGCGTTCGTCGTTGGCGTAGAAGAGGATGCCGGCCGTGTAGAACACGCCGCCGGCCACGAGCCAGTAGAGCGCGGCACCGGGCAGCTGCTCGTACAGCGGGACGGCGGCGATGGCGCCCAGCCAGCCCATGGCCACGTACAGCGGCACCGACGGCACGCGCTCCCGGCCGAGCGCGAGTTCCTTGACGATGCCGATGAGTGCGAGGCCCCACACGACCCCGAACAGCGACCAGCCCCACGGGCCGCGCAGCGTGACGAGCGTGAAGGGCGTGTAGGTGCCGGCGATCAGCAGGTAGATGGCGCAGTGGTCGAACTTGACGAGCACGCGCTTGGCCGCGCCGCGCACGCTGTGGTACAGCGTGGACGCGCCGTACAGCAGCACCATGCTGGCCGCGAAGATGCTGAAGCTCACCACCTGCCAGGCGTCGCCCGCGCGCGCGGCCTGCACGATCAGCACGACCGAGCCCACCACCGCGGCCAGCAGGCCGGCGAGGTGCGTGAAGCTGTTGAAACGCTCTCCGTGGTACATGGGGATTTCCGGAAAAAGATGCCGTGGAGGCTACCAGATCAAAGCGGCCCTCCGGCCGTGCTGGCATCATGACGGCATGACCACCGCTTCGCCTTCGTTCTCGCTGCTGCCTCCGTACGCCCCGCCGCTGCAGGTGGGGCGCGCCATCGCCACCACCGGCCACGCCGTGGTCAGCGCCGAGGGCCTGTGCGGCCTGATCGGCGCGGAGCGGGCCGCCCTCGACGCGCTGCGCCCGTCCTGGGACGACCTGCCCCCCGACGCCTACCTGCGCGACGGCGGCCGCTACCGGCGCCGCCGCCATGCGTGTTTCGTGGCCGACGGCGACCGCCTCGAGGGGGTGCCGCACCGCGCGCACTGGCAACCGGTCGAGTACAACGCGCTGCACGGCGGGCTCGAGCGCTGGTTCGAGCCGATGAAACCGGAGGTCGTGGCGCAGCCGGTGTGGTCACGCCTGCTGCTGAGCCTGTCGGCCACGTGTTCGGCGCTCAAGGGCGCGCGGCCCTGGTATGTCGAGGCGCACCAGTTCCGCATCGACACCACGGACGGCATCGGCCGCCCGACCCCGGAGGGGGCGCATCGCGACGGGGTCGATTTCGTGGCCGTGGTGCTGGTGGGCCGCGAGGGCATCAAGGGGGGCGAGACGCGGGTGTTCGAGGCGGCCGGCCCGCACGGCATCCGCTTCACCATGACCGACCCGTGGACCATGCTGATGCTGGACGACGCGAAGGTGATCCACGAAAGTACGCCCATCCAGCCGGTCGCGGACCATGGCCACCGCGACACGCTGGTGCTGACGTTCCGTGCCGGCGGCTTCCAAGGGCCGGAAGCTTGAATCGGGAACTTCCGCCCCAACGTTCGGTCTAGGCCTTTCCGGTCGCTACTTTGTCGAGGTTGCTCGTTGACCCAGTTCCTGAATGACCTGTTCTCCACGCTGATCCGCCTGGTGCTGATCGTCTCCGGCCTCGTGGTGGGCGGCCTCGTGCTGCTCCTCGCGCTGGTGATGGGGGCCGGCTTGCTCGTGTGGAGCCTGCTCACCGGCCGCAAGCCGGTGTTCCGCTTCGCGGGGCTCGACCCGCGGGCCACCATGGCGGGCATGCGTGCCCGCGCGAACGCCCATGCGCCGCGTCAGCAGCCGCGGCGTCCGCAGGCGGTGGAAGTGATCGACATCGAGGCGCGGGAAGTGCCCGACCGCCGCGACTGAACGCGCGGCCGGCCCCGCGGGAGCGGGGCCGCAAAGGAACGTCAGTCCCGCACGTCGGCGAGGGGTTCCGCGCCGAAGTCGCTGCGGTGCAGGATCGCCAGCACGCGTGCGGCCGTGTCCTCGGCGGTGACGAGTTGCCCACCCGTCTTCAGTCCCACGAAACGCTCGCGGTCGGGGAAACCGCTCGGGTCGCTGCCGCGCAGCTGCACCTGCATCTCGGTGTCGATCACGCCGGGCGCGAGGGACACCAGCTTCGCGCCGTTCGGCCGCCCGGCTTCGTCGAGGGCCGTGGACCGCGTGAAGAGGTCGAGCCCGGCCTTCGCGGCGCAGTAGCTCGCGCTGCCGGCCATGGGACGGCGTCCGAGGCCCGAGGAGATGTTGAGCACCCGGCGCTGCCCCGTCCACTGGCGGGTGGCGCGCAGGAACGCGGCCGTCAGCAGCAGGGGGGCTTCGAGGCCCACGCGGATGGCGTTGGCCAGGTCCGCGCTGTCGGTCTCGTCGATGGGGCCGATGCGCGAGAGCACACCGGCGTTGTTGATCAGGCTGGCGCTGTCGAACGCGGCGCCGTCGAACGTCGCGAGCCACGCCTCGAGGCGCGCGGCGACCGGGGCCGGATCGGCCAGGTCACCGGCCCACTGTTCGAGCGACCCGCCGCGGGCCGCCAGCGCGTCGTTCGTGCGGCGCGCGATGCCGAGCACCGTGTGGCCCGGTGCGGCGAGCTGCTGCGCCAGCGCGGCCCCGAGGCCGCGCGACGAACCGGTGACGACGTAGAGGTGGCCGGCCACGGGTCAGCGCGAGATCAGGCGTACGGGGCGATGCCCGCGATGGCCCACTCGCGGCTGCCGTCGTTCGGTTTCACGAGGTGCCAGACCTCGTCGAACGGGGCGGCGGCCGTGTCCTTCTCCTCGCGGATCAGGCCGTGGAAGCGCACGCTGACCACCTGCTGGGCGGCTTCCTGGGCGTAGTCGACCACCTGGGCGTGCAGCTGCACCACGTCGGTCTGCTGCGTGGCGCCGTTGCGGTCCTGCAGGTCGAGGCGGGCGGCGGCGAACATCTCCGGCGTGGTGAACGCGCGCAGGTCGTTCAGGTCGGCGGCGTCGTTGGCGGCCTGCAGGCGGATGAAGATCAGCTTGGCGGTGCGCTCGAAGCCTTCCGTGTCGAAGCCGGCCGGCAGGGTGCCGGCGGCCGCGGCCACCGGGGCGGCGGGAGCGAACGACGACGAGCCGCTGCTCGCCGGCGCCGGCTGGGCGGGCTGCCAGGCTGGGGTGTTGTTGCCACCGGCGCCGGCACCCGCGAACTGCAGGTTCGAGGCCGGCTGCTGCGGGGCGAAGCGGCGCATCAGGAAGCGGATGGCGAAGAACGCGACGGCGGCGATCAGCAGCATCGTGAGGATGTTGCCCATGGCGGCGCCCATGCCCAGGTGGCTCATCAGCGCGGCGATGCCCAGGCCGGCGGCCAGGCCCGCGATGGGGCCCATCCACGAGCGCTTGGGCGCCGCTGCGGCTGCGGCGGCGGCCGGGGCCGCACCGGCCGTGGGCGCGGCGGCGTTGGCCGGCGGGGTCTGGCCCGGCTTGGCGGGCACCGAGTCGGGGGCCTTCGGCGGCAGGGTGCGTTTCATGCCGGACGTGCCACCACCCCCGAGGCGCTTGGCCTCGGCAACAACGGGAACCAGCACGGTGGCGGTGGCCAGCACCAGGCAAACAGTCGACAGCAGTCGTTTCATCGCGAGTCCTCGAACGGGAAAAGTTCCCACGGCCGGCAGATGGGACCGCCTTGCCGTGGATCAAGTGGATTGTGAGTCAATCCGACCCCGACAAGTTCTGTCGTTGTGCAAGTGGCGGGAAGATCTTCATCCAGACCGCCACCACCACCAGGGTGCCGATGCCCCCCAGCAGCACCGAACCCACCGGGCCCAGCAGCGCCGCCGTGGCCCCCGACTCGAACTCGCCGAGCTGGTTGGAGGCCCCGATGAAGACCGAGTTCACCGCGCTGACCCGCCCCCGCATCTCGTCGGGCGTCTCCAGCTGCACGAGGCTCTGGCGGATCACGACGCTGATCATGTCGGCCGCCCCGGTGACCCAGAGCGCCACGAACGACAGCACGAAGCTGCGCGACAGCGCGAACACGATGGTGGCCACGCCGAACACCGCGACGGCCGCGAACATCACCCGCCCGACCCGCCGCGTGATGGGCCAGCGGGTGAGTGCCACCGACATCAGCAGCGCCCCCACGGCCGGGGCCGCGCGCAGGACGCCCAGGCCCCAGGGCCCGGTGTGCAGGATGTCCTTCGCGTAGATGGGCAGCAGCGCGGTGGCCCCGCCCAGCAGCACCGCGAACAGGTCGAGCGAGATGGCGCCCAGCACCACGGGCCGCTGCCAGATGAACTTCACGCCGGCCAGCAGCGTGGCGAGGCTCACCGGTTCCTTCGCGCGCGGCACGTGCGGGTGGCCGATGCGCAGGAAGAGCCAGACGGCCAGCAGGAACAGCACGCCGCACACGACGTAGACCACCGTGGCCCCGGCCGCGTAGACGAAGCCGCCGATCGCGGGGCCGCCGATGATGGCGGCCTGCATGCCGGCCGAGCTGAAGGCGAGCGCCCGCGCGAGCATCGACTGGGGCACCAGCAGCGGCACCAGGGCCTGCTGCGCCGGCATCTGGAACGCCTTCGCGCAGCCGAGCGCCACCGACAGCACGAACAGCAGCTCGCGCGTGGCGACCGTGTGCCAGGTCGCGGCCGCGAGCGTGGCCGCGATGACCACCTGGACCGCCATGCAGGTGGCGAGCACCTTGCTGCGGTCCACCTGGTCCGCGACGTGGCCGGCCACCAGTGTCAGCAGCAGGGCCGGCAGGAACTGGAACAGGCCGACGAGCCCGAGGTCCCAGGCGCTGCCGGTCAGGTCGTACATCTGCCAGCCGACGGCGACCATCAGCATCTGGTTGCCCATGGTGCCCGCGAGGCGGGCGTACCAGAAGCGCATGAACGCCGGCACGGCGTAGAGGGAGGGGACGGGTTCGGCGGCGAGGGAGGACACGGCGGCAGTCAGAACGGGGCGGGGGCGACGAAGGAGAGGATGCGGCCATCGGCCGGATGGGGCAGGGCCAGCGACTGGGCGTGCAGCAGCAGCCGGGGGGCGCGCGCCTGCACGTCCGGCGGCGCGTAGAGCGCGTCGCCGACGATGGGGTGGCCGATGGCCAGCAGGTGCACGCGGAGCTGGTGCGAACGCCCGGTGACGGGCTCGAGCTCGACGCGGGTCGTGTCCGAGGCGGCATCATGCCCCAACACGCGCCAGCGCGTGAGGGACGGCTTGCCGTTGACCTTGTCCACCTGCTGCAGGGGGCGGTTGGGCCAGTCGACGATGAGGGGCAGGTCGATCTCGCCGGTGGGTTCGGCGATGCGGCCGGCGACGACGGCGACGTAGCGCTTGTCCACCTGCCGCTCCGCGAACGCGTCGCCCAGGCGCCGCTGCGCCTCCTTGCCGCGGCCGAACACGAGCAGCCCGGACGTGCCCATGTCGAGCCGGTGCACCACGAGGGCGTCGGCCAGCACGGCCTGCACGCGCGCGGAGAGGCAGTCCTGCTTGTCCTCGCCCCGGCCGGGCACGGACAGCAGGCCGGCGGGCTTGAGGGCGACGATCAGGTGGTCGTCGACGTGGACCAGTTCGGGAGACATCGCCGCCATTTTCGCAGGCTGTGGGGATTGTCCGACGGGCGGACGGCCCGCGGGCCGATGGCCGAGCCCGGGCGGCGGGCCTACGGTAGGGGGCGTCGGATGCCCGACAGAAGGAGACCGCCATGAAACGAACGACCCTCTCCGCCGCCAGCCTGCTGCTGGCCGCGATGGCCCTCGGCGCCTGCGAGAAGCGCGACGTGCCCGCCGCACCGAAGGTGGAGCCCGACAGCGTCGCCGAGAAGGCCGAGCGCAAGATCGACGAGATGCGGGCCGACGCGAAGAAGCAGTTCGCCGAGGCGCGCGAGAAGGCCCGCGAGGTGGGCCAGGAGGCCAAGGCCGGCGGCGAGCAGGCCTCGGCCGACGTGAAGCGGCTGGGCGAGCAGGCCGGGGACAAGGTGGCCGATGCGGTCATCACCACCACGGTGAACGCCGAGTTCGCGCGCGACAAGAGCCTGAGCGCCACGAAGATCGACGTGGACACCGCGGGTGGCAACGTGGCGCTGCGCGGCACCGCGCCGAGCCAGAGCGCCCGCGACCGGGCCACGCAGATCGCCGCCCACGTGAAGGGCGTGCTTAGCGTCGACAACCAGCTGACCATCGAGCCCGCGAAGATGTGACCACCGGGCGGGACAGCCTCCCGACCCCTCATCGGCGCGCACAGCCGTGCATTTTCCCGGACGAGCGGCGCGCCAACCCCTGAAATGAACGCTAACATGTCGGGATGGTGTTCCGGCCATACCGCTTCCGGAACCTGGCACCCGCGTGCGGACCGCGTCGTTGTACGCAGTACCCCGCACCGTGACCGCCGATGAATCATGCTTTCATAGCGGGTCGAGAATCAGAGGGATGGGGCACCCGTGCCCCACGGGGCGATGGTCGAAAAACTGGCAGTCGAAAAACAGGGCGCGGCGACGGGCACCGGACGCAAGCGCGAGAAGAGCGAACAGACGCTGGCGGCCATCGTCGGCGCGGCGATGGACCTCACGGCACGGCACGGCCTGCAGAACCTCGCGCTCGGCGACATCGCCAAGCAGCTGGGCATCAGCAAGAGCGGCGTCTTCGTGCGCGTGGGCTCGCTCGAGGCGCTGCAGCTGCTCGTCGTCGACGAATGCGAACGCCAGTTCCGCGACCTGGTGCTGATCCCCACGCTCTCCGAGAAGCCCGGCCTGCCGCAGGTGGACGCGGTGGTGCGCCTCTGGATCGCCCACGGCGGCACCATGAAGGCGCTGCTCGGCGCACACTACGAATCGCAGACCGGCGAGGACGTGAGCGAACTCGGCCGCCGCCTGCAAAGCGGCATGAGCAACTGGCGCAAGCGCCTCGAGGGCCTCGTGGCCCACGCGGCCACGCTCGGCCAGCTGCGCGCCGACACCGACCCCGGCCAGTTCGTCTTCGAGATCTTCGGTCTCATGCTCGGCTACCTGTACGACACCCGCATGTCGCAGGACCCGCGCCATCAGGCCCGCGCCATCGCGGCCTACATGCGCACCCGCTCCACGTACATCGCCTTCGGCATGTGATCGCGCGCTGCCGCACCCCGCATTCGCGCGGGGCGTGGCGCGCCATCGGTGACTTTCGTCGCATTCCACGGGCCACCCCCGCAGACACGTGCTGGATCCCCGCGCCCTCGTTCGGTAGAACGGAGCCTGCGGGGAGGGGTGAACGCATGTCTATCGGTGCTGTCTTACGAAAGGGTGGGAAACCCTCCCGCTGGCGTTCCGTGCGGAAGCCTGTTCTGATCCTTGTCGACGCCCGGTCGGATTGCGCCGGGGATACCCTGCAGTCCATGACCTCCACGTCGCCTTGTCCCATTCCGCCCGACGCCCCCTTTTTCATCGTGATGAACGGCGGGTCGGGCCGACATGACGTCAACGAAGTGCAGCAGACGATCCAACGCACCATGGCCGAGGCGGGCCGCCAGCACACGGTCCACGTGGTGACCGATGCGTCGCGGTTGGCCGCGGCGGCGCGGTCCGCGGTGAAGCAGGCCCAGGCGCGGGGCGGCGTGGTGGTCGCGGCCGGCGGGGACGGCACCATCAACGCGATGGCCCACGCCACGCTCGGCAGCGGCTGCGCATTCGGTGTGCTGCCGCAGGGCACGTTCAACTACTTCGCCCGCACCCACGGCATTCCCACCGACACCGAGGATGCCGTGCGCCTGCTGCTGTCGGCGCGAGCCCACCCGGTGCAGGTGGGCCAGGTGAACGACCGCGTCTTCCTCGTGAACGCCAGCGTGGGCCTCTACCCGCAGCTGCTCGAGGACCGCGAAGCGTTCAAGCAGCAGTACGGCCGCAGCCGCTTCATCGCACTGATCTCCGGCCTCGTCACGCTGCTGCGGCAGCACCGGCAGTTGCGCCTTCGCATCGAACGCAACGACGAGGTGCGCGAGCTGCGCACACCCACGCTGTTCGTCGGCAACAACCTGCTGCAGCTGCAGCAGATCGGCCTCTCCGAGGCCCAATGCCTGGACCGCGGCATGCTGGCCGCGCTGGCCCTGCGCCCCGTGGGAACGCTCTCGATGTTCTGGCTGATGCTGCGGGGCGCGTTCGGGCGGCTGGGGGATGCGGAGAACGTGCACACGTTCGCGTTCCGTCGCATCCTCGTCAAGCCGCGGTGGCCTCTGGGCCGACGCCGCATGAAGGTCGCGACCGACGGCGAGGTGATGCGCATGCGTCCGCCGCTGCAATTCGGGGTCGCGGTCGAGCCGCTGATGCTGCTCAAGCCCGACGCCGTGGAGGCCGTGGCATGACGTTGCTGCTGCAGGTTTCCGACACCCACTTCGGCACCGAACGGCCGGCGGTGGTGGATGCGCTCGTGCGCCTCGCCCACAGCCAGTCACCGAACGTGGTGGTGCTCTCGGGCGACGTCACCCAGCGTGCACGTGCGCCGCAGTTCGCGGCGGCGAAGGCGTTCATCGAGCGGCTGCGCGTGCCGCGCGCGCTCGTGCTGCCGGGCAACCACGACATCCCGCTGTTCAACCTGGCCGCGCGGCTCTTCGCGCCGTATGCGAACCACCGCCGCGTGTTCGGCGACAACCTCGAGCCCGAGTTCGAGTCGAACGACATGCTCGTGGTCACGGTGAACACCACGCGGCGGCTGCGCCATGAAAACGGCGTCGTGTCGTCACGGCAGATCGACCGCGTCGCACGCCGCCTGGAACACGCGTCGCGCGAGCAGGTGAGGGTGGTGGTCACGCACCAGCCCGTCGCGGTGACGAAGCCGGAGGACCGCAAGAACCTGCTGGTGAACCACCGCGCGGCCATCCAGGCGTGGGCCGAGGCGGGGGCCGACGTGGTGCTGGGTGGGCACATCCACCTGCCGTTCATCGTGCCGCTGCACCGCCGCTACGAGGGTTTGAGCCACACGATGTGGGCCGTGCAGGCGGGCTCCGCGGTGTCGTCGCGGCTGCGCCGCGGCGCGGGCAATTCGGTCAACCTGATCCGGCCCGGCGAATCGGTCAACGGGCGCCGCACGATCTGCGTGGAGCGCTGGGACTACGACGAGCCGGCGAAGCGTTTCGTGTGCGAGTCCACCGAGGAACTCAACGCGTACGACACGCGGCCGGCACCGTTGCTGCAGTAGCGGATCCGAGGCGCTTCGAGCTTCAATAGCGCCAGTCTCGCCGGTCGCGGTACCGCGGCGGCGGGGGAGGCGGCGGGCCGTAGCCATAGCCCGGTTCCACCACCACCACGCCGCGTGCGCGCGCATGCGGCACCGGCACCACCACACAACCCGAGAGGCTCACCGCGAGCAGGCCCGCGGCCA
Source organism: Piscinibacter gummiphilus (assembly GCF_002116905.1). Taxonomy (NCBI): domain Bacteria; kingdom Pseudomonadati; phylum Pseudomonadota; class Betaproteobacteria; order Burkholderiales; family Sphaerotilaceae; genus Rhizobacter; species Rhizobacter gummiphilus. The sequence goes on along the minus strand of NZ_CP015118.1, from coordinate 4,200,486 downwards.
GCAGCGCGGCACCGCCGCGCAACCGTGTTCGAATCATCGTTGTCACTCCATCGGGGCATCGAGGGAGACCCCTGCACTGACAACGGCGGCGGCCCTGCGTCTGTTGACGCACCGGGTGTTGCGGTTCGTAAAGCCGTGCGGCCCTCCGTCAGGCGTCGCCGCCCTCGAGGAAGCGCACCTTCACGCTGCGGCCCTTGATGCGGCCCGCGTTCAGCTTGCGCAGCGCCTCGCGCGCGATGTCGCGGTCCACGGCCACGTACGTGGAGAAGTCGTTCACGTTGATCTTGCCCACCTGGGCCGCGGCGAAGCCGGCGTCCTTCGTGAGTGCGCCCAGCACGTCGCCCGCGCGGATCTTCTCCTTGCGGCCGCCGAGGATCTGCAGCGTCACGCGCGGCGGCTGCAGCGGGCCGCCACCGGCCGGGGTGAGTTCATCGAGCTTGTGCCATTCGGAGGTGAAGCCCTGCTCCTGTTCGACACGGCCCACGCGGCCCATCTCGTCGAGGCTCGCGAGGCTGAAGGCCCAGCCGTCGGCGTCGCCACGGCCCGTGCGGCCCACGCGGTGCACGTGGGTCTCGGCGTCGGCGGCCATGTCGACGTTGACGACGGCCTCGAGGCCCGCGATGTCGAGCCCCCGCGCGGCCACGTCGGTGGCCACGAGCACCGAGCAGCTGCCGTTGGCGAACTGCACGAGCACCTGGTCGCGGTCGCGCTGTTCCAGGTCGCCATGCAGCGCGAGCGCCGACAGGCCTTCGGCGGCCAGCACCGCGACGAGGTCGCGGCACTGCTGTTTCGTGTTGCAGAAGGCGAGGGTGCTGACCGGACGGTAGTGGTTCAGCAGCAGGCCCACGGCGTGCAGCCGTTCGGTCTCGGTCACCTCGTAGAAGCGCTGGCGGATCTGGCCGGCGGCGTGGGTCTCGGTGAGCTTGACCTCCTTCGGCTGGCGCAGGAACCGCGCGCTCAGCTGGGCGATGCCGTCGGGGTAGGTGGCCGAGAACAGCAGCGTCTGGCGTTTCGGCGGGCACAGCTTGGCGACCGCGGCGATGTCGTCGAAGAACCCCATGTCGAGCATGCGGTCGGCTTCGTCGAGCACCAGCGTGTTGAGCGACGCGAGCGACAGCGTGCCGCGCTCCAGGTGGTCGAGGATGCGGCCGGGCGTGCCCACCACCACGTGGGCGCCGTGTTCGAGGCTCTCGGCCTGCGGGCGGATGGGGGTGCCGCCGCACAGCGTGAGCACCTTGACGTTTTCCTCGGCCCGGGCGAGCCGGCGGATCTCCTGGGTGACCTGGTCGGCCAGCTCCCGGGTGGGGCACAGCACGAGGGCCTGCACGTCGAAGCGGCGGGTTTCCAGGCGGGCGATGAGGGAGAGGGCGAAGGCGGCGGTCTTGCCGCTGCCGGTGCGGGCCTGGACGATGAGGTCGTGGCCGGCGAGGGCCAGGGGCAGCGCGGCGGCCTGGACGGGGGTCATCGCGAGGTAGCCGAGCTGGCCGAGGTTCGCGAGCTGGGAAGGGGCCAGCGGCAGCTGGTCGAAACGTGCGGTCATGCGGGATTATCCGCTCCCCCGGGTACCCGGCGCCGACGGCGTGTAGGGCATTTCGCTGACACGCCGCACGGCGCCGAACCGACAGCAGGATCGATGCCGGACGCGTAGATTTGACTCATCGGCACTGCCATTCCAGGTGCCGGGGGCGGAGGGGAACCCCGCGGTGAGCCGGAATGAGTTGACGGAAAGGTTTCATCATGAAATCCAAGAGCCTTGACCAGGTGGGTTACGAGATCCGCTTCCAGTCCTTGTTCCAGGAAGGCCGTGCGCTGACCTTTCCCTGCGACGCCGAAGGCCACGTGCAGATGGACGCCCTGAGCGACCGGGCACGGGACAACTACCTCTACGCGCGGGCCGTCGTCGGCCGCGAATACGCGACGCCCGCCGTGGCGCCCCGCTACCACTGACCTCCCGCCGCGAACAGCGGCAGGCGGGCATTGACGAGCGGCTTGTAGCGCCACGTGGCGGGCCATCCGGCCCGGTGGCGCATCCGCTCCGACAGCGCCCCCACCACGATCGAACGGGCCAGCGCCGCTCCCGGGCAGGCATGCGGGCCCCAACCGAACCCGAGGGGGTTCCGTTCCGCGTCGAATGCCGGGTCGTGACCGGCCGCCGCGAGCACCAGGAGCACCGCCGCGCCTTGCGGCAGGTCCGCCTCCCCGAGCCGCAACGGCGCCGCCGCGAAACGGCGGGTGTTCTGCACCGGTGCGTCGAGGCGCATCACCTGGTCCACGAGCCCGGGCAGGTCCGATCCGTCACCACCCCGCGCCAGCGCCACCACCGTGTTGCCCAGCAAGGCCGCCGTGGCCTCGAACGTCTGCACCAGCAGGCCGGCGAGGTTGGCGCGCAATGCGGCGCCGTCTTCCCAGGGTTCGGCCGCCACCCGCGCCACGAGGCCCTCGGCGGCGCGGGCGAGAAACCCGTCGAAGCGTTCCATGAGCGTGCGTGCCGCGGCACTGCCCGCGGTGAGGTCACCCCCCGGTGCGAACGCGGCGACCACGTCGCGCACCCAGCCGGCCACCGCGGCGTGATCTTCCGCGGGGAATCCCAGCAGGTCGGCGACCGACCGCACCGGCACCTCGAGGTGCCAGTCGTCGAGGTCCAGTGACGCGGCCATCACGCGGGCCGTGCGGCGGGCCGCATCGTCCAGCGGCACGGCGGCCAACGCGCGCTGCAACGACGCCTTGGGCGCATCGTGCCGTGCGGGGCCGTCGTTCTGGCGCACGAGGTGCCCGAACAGTTCGCCGACGGGACTGCCCACGAGCGCGCGGGGCACCGGCTCGACCGGCGGGCGAACGCGCAGGTCGGGGTGCCGCAGGGCGTCGAGCACGGTCGCGCCGCGGGTCACGATCCACAGGCCGCTGGCCGGGTCGAACACGGGATCAGGACCGGCCAGCAGCTGACGGTACGCGGGGTAGGGGTCGGGATGGCTCGCGGCCTTCAGGATGTCGATGGAGGGCTCCGGTTCGTTTCGCTGGCACGTCATCCTGGCGAACGCCGGGATCCACCCTGGCCGGAGCGTGCTGAAGGGACAGTGGGCCCCGGCGTTCGCCGGGGTGACGGCTCCGTGCGGGTCACTCCCGTGCGACGAGCATCGTCACGAGCACCTGTGAATCCTTGATGGCCTTCCAGCCGTGCGGTTCGTTCGGGGCGAGGTACACGAGGTGGCCGGCGCGCATCTTCTGCGTCTTGCCGTGCGCCGTCAGTTCGAGGCACCCTTCGATGCACTGCAGCAGCGTGACACTGGCCACCTTGTGTTCGGGCACGATCTTGCCGGCGGGCAGCACGAGCCGGAGCACTTCCCAGTGGTCCGAGCGCACCAGCGCGATGGATTGTTCGAGCGGGAAGGTTTCGGCGAACGGCAGGATCTCGAGCAGTTCGCCGGAACGGGCGTGTGGTGTGGCCATCGAGCTGACTCCCGGGGAAGACACGACGCGTCCACTGTAGACCGCCGCGGCGGCCGCGTCCACCCGGGAAAGATCAGGTCACAGCTTGCCGGTGTTCAGCATGCGGGTCCAGCCGCCGCCGTCGTTGTCGTTGACGACCCACAGGTCACCCTTGAAGACGACCATGCCCTCGGCCTTCTCGTGGAGCCAGCGGTAGTCCTTGCGGAGGTCGCGCACCAGCGTCTTCGTGAGGGTGGCCCCGTCGACCACCGCGCTCGCCGGCACGCTGTAGATGCGCTTGACCTCGGCGTTGATGGCACGGCCTTCGCCGCCGCCCTTGTCGCGTTCGATCAGCAGCAGGCGGCCGTCGGTCGTCAGCTGGATCTCGGAGAGACCCATCCAGTACGTCGTCGGATTCACGCTGTGCTGCTCGAGCGGGTACTGGGCGCTGGTCCAGGTGTCGGTGGGCACGTCGTACTTGAGCACGGCGGCGAACGGCTTCGTGATGTCGAAGCCGCGCTGCAGCGCGACGTACAGCGTGTTGCCGTCGGCCGACGCGGTCACGCCCTCGAAGCCGGTGGTGTTGTTCGCGTTCGCGAACTTCGCCTGGATCGCGGCGGACAGCTTCACGCGCTGCGTCACCACGCCGTCGGCCGTCACCTTCACGAGTTCGTTGCCGGCGACGTTGGCGCCTTCCATCGCGACCCAGAAGCTGCCGTCGGCCAGCACGGCGATGCCCTCGGCGTCGGCGTTGAACTTCGCACCGGCGAGCGTCAGCGGGATCACCTTGTCGATCGTGATGCGGCCCTTCGCGACGTCGGCCGCGTTCAGGCGCCAGATGCGCGACTGGCCGAACGCGTTGTCGGGCACGGCGTACAGGTAGGTGCCGTCGGTGGTCAGGCCGGACAGGGCGCCCCAGGGGATGGTGGCGTCCTTCGCGGCGATCTGCGGCTCGGCCGCGTTCGGCGTCGGGCCGTTCGGGTAGAACTGGTAGAGGTTCAGCGAGCCGTCGCCTTCGTTGGCGGTGACGAACAGCTGCTTGCCGTCGGCGCGGCCCGTGATGGTGGCCAGGCCTTCGGGGGACATGCCCGTGGGCAGCATCTGCACGTACGTCGGCGTCGTGCCGCTGTCGAGGCGGTGCACTTCGACGAAGCCACCGCGTTCGGAACCGACGAACAGGAACGGCGTGCCGCCGTACGTGGCGGTGGCCACGCCTTCGATCTCGACGCCCTTGGCGGCCGAGCGGCTGTCGGGGTAGTGGCCGTACTGGACGGCGTGCAGTTCGGTGCTGGCACCGCCTTCGTACACGACCTTGCCGGTGGTGTCGAACAGCGTGAAGCCGCGGCCGCCCGGGAAGACGCCGTCGGCACCCTTCGCGGTGTCGCCCTCGTTGGCCGTGGCGAACACGGTGTCGGTCAGCCACGCCACGGCATCGGCCTCGCGGCGGCCGGTGAACGAGTCGGTGAAGCTGATCTCGGTGTCCTTCTTGATGTCGGCGTCGCCGGTGCGCGTGACCGTGCCGGTGCCGTGGACCGACGTGAGCTTCGGCGTCTTCGGGTCGGACAGGTCGACCAGCGCGACGGCGTTGTTCTCCTGCAGCGAGACGACAGCCGTGTTCGTGCCCGCGCGCACGGAGACGAACTCGGGCTGCGGATCGTCCGCGTAGTTCACGCCCGCGGCGGCCTTCAGCGCGGTGACCAGCTCGAGCGACTGGACGCCGGTGGACGTTCCGCCGTAGCCGGGCAGGTCCTGCAGGCCCACCACGTCGATGCGGCCCGGGCGCACGCCGGGGATGCTCGCATCGCCGTTCGCGAGCGTTTCCTCGTCCTCGATGGCGACCACCGCGCGCAGCGTGGTGGTGCTGCCCACGAGGGCGATGGAGTCGGGGCCGATGCCCACGGTGATGTCCTTGACCCACGTGACGGCGCTCTTGTTCGAGAGGTCGTACACGCGGAGCAGGCCGGGGTTCGCGTTCGTCACGTCGTCGCCCATGCGCACGGCGACGATGGCGAACTTGCCGTCCGGCGTGATGGCCACCGAGGTGGGCTCGCCCACGCCGGCCTTGCGCACGTCCACGGTCGGGAGTGTCTTCGGCGCGGCCGGGTCGGTGATGTCGACGAGGCCGATGGTGCCGGCGTCGGCGCTCGTGTAGACCAGGGTGAGGCCGTCCGGGGTCGCCGCGACGATCTCGGCCACGCCGTTGACCGGCACGAACGCGGTCATCGCGAACGCGGCGGCGGCGGGGGCCGTCGAGGCCGGAGGCTGGGTCACCGTGTCGTCATCGCTTCCCCCGCAGGCGGCGAGGCCGACCGTCAGGGCGGTGGCGGCGACGAGGGAGAGCAGGGACTTCTTGAACGGTGGCATCGGGGTTCCTTGGTCGGCGGGGCAAAGCCCGCGATCCTAGGAACAGCGAATGTCAAAGTCGTGACAAGCAGCAAGCTGTCATCCCGGCGCACGCCGGGACCCTGGGCGGTGAACGAAGCCCGGGGTCCCGGCCTGCGCCGGGATGACGTGAGGGTTGGGTGGTCAGAGCCGGAACACCGCGACCGCGTCCACCAGCCGTCCCGCCTGCTGCTTCAGGCTCTCGGCCGCCGCGGCCGCTTCCTCCACCAGCGCCGCGTTCTGCTGCGTCACGTTGTCGAGCGCCGACACCGACCCGCTGACCTGCCCGATGCCGTCCGTCTGCGCTTCCGTGGCCGCACTGATCTCGGCGATCAGGTCGCTCACGCGGCGCACCTGGTTCACGAGGTCGCTCATCGTGGTGCCGGCGTCCTGCACCTGGCGGCTGCCGGTCTCGACCTTTTCGACGCTGTCGTTGATGAGGGTCTTGATCTCCTTGGCGGCCTGGGCGCTGCGCTGCGCGAGCGAACGCACCTCACCCGCCACCACCGCGAAGCCGCGGCCCTGTTCGCCCGCACGGGCTGCTTCCACCGCGGCGTTGAGGGCGAGGATGTTGGTCTGGAAGGCGATGCCGTCGATCACGCTGATGATGTCGCCGATGCGGCGGCTGGCCTCCGTGATCGCGCCCATCGTGTCGACCACGTCGGAGACGACCTTGCCGCCCTGCGTCGCCACCTCGCTCGCCGACATCGCCATCTGCGTGGCGGCGCGGGCGGTGTCGGCGTTCGTGCGCACGGTGCCGGTGAGTTGCTCCATCGACGCGGCGGTCTGCTGCAGGCTCGAGGCCTGCTGCTCGGTGCGCTGCGACAGGTCCTGGTTGCCGCTCGCGATCTCGCTCGAGCCGGTGGCGATGCTGTCCGAGCTGTGGCGCACCTGGCCCACGATGGCGGCGAGGCGGTCGCGCATGTCCTTCATGCCGGCGAGCAGGCTCGTGGTGTCGCCGGTGCGCAACGACACGGCGACGGCCAGGTTGCCGGCCGCGATCTCTCGGGCGACGGACGAGGCATAGGTGGGCTCGCCGCCGAGCTGGCCCACGATCGCGCGGGCGAGGCGCCACGCGACGACGGCGCCGGCGATGCCGGAACACGCGGCCAGCACGAGCATCAGCAGCGAGGTCCAGTTGGCGGTGGCCTGCACGCTGCTCGCGGCCTGGCGGCTGAGGTCGCGCTGCAGCGTGATCATGTCCTTCAGCGCCTTCAGGTAGGCCGCCTGGGCGGGCGCCACTTCCTTGAACAGCGTGTCGCGAGCCTGCTCGTTCGCGGACTGGCGCGCGAACTCCATCACCTTGCCCGTGGCCGCGCCGTACTCGGCGCCGGTGGCGGCGAGCGCCTTCATCACGGCACGGCCTTCCTCGCTGCGCACGGACTCGTCGAGGGCCTTCATCAACTCGGTGTTCTGCGCGGTCGCCGCGGCAGCCTCCTTCAGCTGGGCCTGGCGGACGTCCTCGTCCATGCTCAGGATCAGGTCGCGCAGGTTGCGCGACAGGGTGCCCACGTTGTCGCGCACCGTGCTCGCCTGCTCCAGCTTGACCATGCGGTCGTTCGCGAGGCGGTCGGTCTGGGCGCTGAGGTGGCGGAACTGCAGGCTGCCGTAGATGGCCACTGCGAGCGCGAGGGCGATCACGAGGCCGAAGCCGAGCGCGAGCCGGCGGCCGATCGTCAGGGAGGCGAGAGACGTCATTCGTCGTACTTCTTGGAATGCGGCATCCGGCCGCGGGTGACTCGTTTTCGGTGCACGGGCGTGCGGCTGAAGGTCGGGAAGACCCCGGTTGTGCACGGCCGTCCGCGAAATACGCCACTAGAATCGCGCCCCTGTTTCCGCTTTTCTGCTCCACCCGATGAACATCGTCGTCAACGAAGACCTCAAGGCCTACATCGATCCACTGACCCAGGACGAACACGATGCCCTCGAACGGAGCCTGCTGGCCGAGGGCTGCCGCGATGCGCTGGTGCTGTGGGGCGACATCCTCGTCGACGGCCACAACCGCTACGGCATCTGCATGAAACACGGCCTGCCGTTCCAGACCGTGCAGAACACACGGTTCCAGACGATGGAGGACGTGCACCTCTGGATGATCGACCAGCACCTCGGGCGCCGCAGCGTCTCCGACTACCAGCGCGGCGTGCTCGCGCTGCGCAAGAAGGAGCTCATCGCGAAGGCGCTGAAGGAATTCCCGGCGCCCGCACCGGCCGCCGAGGCCACGCCGGCCGACCCGGCGGCCCCCCCGGTGGCGATGCCGCCGCCGCCCCCGAAGCTCGACACCCGCGAAGCCATCGCGAAGGCGGCCCGCCTGAGCAGCAGCCAGGTGGTCATGATCGAGAAGATCCAGAAGCAGGCCGCGCCGGAACTGGTGCAGGCCGTGAAATCCGGCACGATCTCGATCAACACCGCCGCGGCCGTGGCCTCGCTGCCCGCGGAGGAACAGGTGGCCGCCGCCACGGCCGGCAAGGACGAACTCAAGCAGGCCGCCAAGCGCGTGCGCGAGAGCAAGCGCAAGCCGCCGCAGGACGAGGCCCCGGCTGGCGACGGCGGCGAGCCGGTGGACGAAGTCCAGGCGTTGCGCCAGCGCGTGGCCGAACTCACGGCCGAGAACGAGGCGCTGCGCCGGGAGCTCGCGCAACTGCGAGGAGGCTGATCCCGGTCGCCAAGATGCGCGGGTTTCCCCGCGCTCGCCCACCATGAACGCCACCGCGCTCCTGCTCCAGCTCATCGTCATCCTCGCCACGGCCCGGGTGTGCGGCTGGGTGCTGCGCCACCTCGGCCAGCCCGCCGTCGTCGGCGAGATGGCGGCCGGCCTGGTGCTCGGCCCGGTGGTGATGGGCCAGCTGTTCCCCGAGTGGCACGCGCAGTTGTTCGCCAGGTCGACCCTCGCCGGGTTGTCGTCGCTCGCGACCTTCGGCCTCGTGCTGTTCATGTTCGTGATCGGCCTCGAACTGCGTGCCCACCGCAGCGTGAAGCAGCAGGTCCAGGCCGCGGGTGCGGTGGGGCTGCTGAGCATGGTGGCGCCGTTCGGGCTCGGCGCGGCGATCTCCCCGGCGCTGTACCCGGCGCTCGCCCCTGCGGGCGTGGCGTTCTGGCCGTTCGCGCTGTTCATCGGCGTCGCGCTGTCCATCACGGCGTTCCCGGTGATGGCCCGCATCCTGAAGGATCGCGGCCTGACCCACACCCCGTTCGGCCAGCTGTCGCTGAGCGCCGCCGCGGTGGTCGACGCCTTCGCGTGGGTGCTGCTGGCGCTGGTGGTCGCGCTCGCCGGCGCGGGCGACGGCTACGCCGGCTTCGCGAAGATCTCGATCGGCGTGGCGCTGCTGGTGGCCTTCGTCTACCTGGTGTTCAAGCCCTTCTTCGCGTGGCTGCTGCGCACGCACGCGCCGGACGGCGAGCCATCGCCCACCGTGCTCGCGGCGCTGATGCTCGGGCTGCTCGGCTGCGCGCTGCTCACCGAATGGCTGCACCTGCACGCGGTGTTCGGCGCCTTCCTGTTCGGCACCTGCCTGCCGCGCGACGACCGGCTGCTCGAATCGATGGCGCAGAAGATCGAGCCGATCTCGATCGTCGTGCTGATGCCGCTGTTCTTCGCGCTCGCCGGCCTCGGCACCAGCGCCAGCGCGTTCTCGGGCGCGAGCCTCGGGGCGATGGCGTTGATCCTCGTGGTGGCCGCCGTGGGCAAGATCGCGGGCGGCGCGGCCGGTGCGCGGGTGGCCGGCTACGGCTGGCGCGACAGCCTGGCCACCGGCGCGCTGATGAACGCGCGCGGGCTGATGGAACTCATCGTCATCAAGGTGGGCTTCGACGCGGGCCTGATCGGCCCCGAGCTGTTCACGATGCTGCTGGTGATGGCGCTCGTGACCACCGCGATGACCGGGCCGCTGATGACGCTGGTGGCGGGGCGTGTGCCCGGGCCGGCGCGTTCGCCCGAGCCCGGCCGACCCTGAGAACGACCTATCCGTCGGCCGGGTGCGTGGCCGCGTGGCGCTCCAGCAGCGCGTACAGCGCGATGCCCCCGGCCAGCGGGATCAGGTAGTACAGCACCCGGTACGCGAGCACCGCGCCCATGAGCGCCCCCTGGCGCACCTGGCCCGACAGCAGCGCGAGGTACACCGCTTCCAGCACGCCGAGGCCGGCCGGGATCGGCGTGATGACACCGATGATGGACGCGGCCATCAGCACACCCATCGTCGTGCCGAACGGCACCTTCTGGCCGAGCAGCAGGTACATCGCGGTGCCCATCAGCGCCCAGTTCGCGGCCGAGGTGGCGAGCTGCACGAGCGCGAGCCACGGCCCCGGCGGCTTGATGCGCCGGCCGCGGAACTCCCACACCCGCCCCCGCGCGAGCGCACAGGCCACGACGTAGGCCACCGCCAGCAGCACCATCACGACGCCGATCGTGCGGAACGCCGCGTCGCCGAGGTGGGCCTGGCGCGGGGGCGAGATCACGCCCGCGGCGAACAGGCCGCCCGCGAGCAGGCCGTAGCCCAGCCAGTTCGTCGCGAGGCTCAGCCCCACCACCTGGGCCACCGTGGCCTCGTCGAGCCCGGCCTTCGCGTACAGCCGCGCGCGCATCGCGACACCGCCCACGAGGGCGCCGAGGTTCAGGTTGAACGCGTAGCTCGCGACGGCGATGGCCCACGTGCGCCACCACGGCAGCGTGTGGTGCGTGTGCCGGCGCCCGATCAGGTCGAAGCAGCCGTACAGCGCGTGGCTGGCGGTCGACAGCGCGAGCGCGGCCAGCAGCACCCACGGTGAATAGCGCCGCAGTGCCTCCCAGGCGCCGGCCCAGTCGACCTTGTGGATGTGCGCGGCCAGCAGGCCGAGCACGAGCAGGCCCAGCAGCGGCACGGCCCAACGGCGCAGCCGCGGCCACCACGTGGTGGCCGCGGATCCGTTCGGGTCGCGGAGGGCGGTCGTCGAGCTGGCCATGCGCCATCTTGCGGGCCGTGCAGGAACGTCGCCAGCCGGGGATGGCGGTTTCGGGTGTAGGTCCCGTCCGACCCGGCGACTGTTCCAATCTGGAACACCCCGTCGGGGTTTTGTCTCTGGCCGTGGCCGGGCGTGCGGACCACCATCGCGACTCACGTCCAAGAGGAGCGGCCATGAGCAGCCTGCAGTCCCGGCACATCGACCACGTCGTGTCCGTCGCCACCGGCCCCGGCGGCGCCCCCGGCCTGATGGCGCGCTCCTGGTCGCGCTGCGTGCGCGAGCACGGGCTGGACCCGGCGCGCCCGAGCGCCGCGCGCATCCTGCCGGCCCACGAGGTGCGCGCCCACCGGCAGTCGATGGAACAGTTCCTGCGGGTCGCCCGCGCCGGCATGGAGGACCTGTACCGGCGGGTCGCCGACCTCGGCTACATGGTGCTGCTCACCGATGCCCAGGGCATCACCGTCGACCACATCGGCCACCCGTCCTTCGACGACCAGCTGCGCCGCGCGGGCCTGTACCTCGGCGCCGACTGGAACGAGGCGCGCGCGGGCACCTGCGGCGTGGGCACCTGCCTCGTCGAGCAGGTGCCGCTCACCTGCCACCAGACCGACCACTTCGACGCGACCCACATCGGGTTGACCTGCACCACCGCCCCGCTGTTCGACCACGCGGGGCGGCTCGTCGCGGTGCTGGACGTGTCCGCGCTGCGCTCGCCGGAGGACCGCGCGAGCCAGCACCTCGTGCGCGAACTCGTGACCATCCAGGCCGAACGCATCGAGTCGGCCGACTTCCTGCGCCACTTCGACACCCACTGGGTGCTGCGCCTCGGGAGCGCCTGGGGCCTGGCCGAGGTGGCCGGCGAGGTGATGCTGGCGTTCGACGAGGACGGCCGCCTGGCCGGCGCCAACAGCGGCGGGCGGCGCCTGTTCGCCGATGCGGGTCGCTGGTCGTCGGGGGACCTCGCGGGCCGTTCGCTGCCCGAGTTGCTGGAAGCGCCGATGGCGTCGGTGTGGCGCCTCGCACGCGGTGCCGGCCAGGTGGTGTGCCGCGGGCGCCCGCTGCATGCCGCACTGCGCGCGCCCCGCCCGAAAGCCACGGCCGCGCCCGTGTCGCGCCGTGAGGTTCGCGCGGCATCGCCCCTGGACCGCCTGGCCGGCGACGACCCGCCGATGCAGGCGCTGCTGGCCCGCGCGCGCCGCATCGTCGGCCGCGGCATTCCGGTGCTGGTCCAGGGCGAGACGGGCAGCGGCAAGGAGGTGCTCGCGCGGGCCCTGCATGCCGGTGGTCCGCGGGCCGCGGCGCCGTTCGTCGCGGTCAACTGCGCGGCACTGCCCGAGTCCCTCATCGAGAGCGAGCTGTTCGGCTACCTGCCGGGCGCCTTCACCGGCGGTCGGGCCAAGGGCGCGAAGGGCTTGATCGCCCAGGCCGACGGCGGCACGCTGTTCCTCGACGAGATCGGCGACATGCCGCTCGTGCTGCAGACGCGGCTGCTGCGCGTGCTCGCCGAGGGCGAGGTGATGCCGCTCGGCGGCGACACGCCGGTGCGGGTGGACCTGGCCGTGATCGCCGCGTCGCACCGGCCGCTCACCGCGCTCGTGGCGTCCGGTGCCTTCCGCGAGGACCTCTACTACCGCCTCTGCGGCGCCACGCTCGAGCTGCCGCCGCTGCGCGAGCGTGCCGACCGGGGCCATGTGATCGACACCGTCTTCCACGAGGAGGCCGCGGCGCAGCAGCTGCGCGCCGCACTGTCGCCCGAGGCACGTGCCCGGCTGCTGTCGCACGACTGGCCGGGCAATGTGCGTGAGTTGCGCAACGTGCTGCGGCTCGCGCTCGCGTTGAGCGACGGCGGGGTGCTGCGTGGCGAGGACGTGTCGCTGCCCGCCCGTCCCGGCGTGCCTGCGCCGCGGGTGGACGACACCGCCGACTCGGCCCGCCTCGTCGACGTGCTGCGCCGGCACCGCTGGCGCGTGAAGGCCGCGGCCGACGAACTGGGCATCTGCCGCGCCACGTTGTACCGGCAGATGAAGAGCCACGACATCGTCGTGCCCGAACGAGGGTAGTGCGACACCTGTCGCACCCGCCGCGCGACGGCTGCGACAGAACCGCGTGCAAGTGCCTGATCCACCGTGGCGGGCCGCCCGGCATGGAAGGTGCGCTGGAGGGAGGGCGCCACGACGGCGCGTTCCCATCCCAGCGACGGAGATTCCCATGACCGACACGACCACCTCTCCCACCCAGGCGGCCCGCACGTGGCTCACCGAGTTCAACGCGGCGCTCGGCCGCCGCGACGTCGACGCCGCCACGAACCTCTTCGAGCCCGAGGGCTTCTGGCGCGACCTCGTCGCCTTCACCTGGAACCTCCGCACGCAGGAAGGCCGCGGCGAGATCCGCGCGATGCTCGAGGCGCGGCTCGCCGACACGCTGCCGGTCACGTTCACGCCCGAAGGCGAGGCCACCGAGACCGACGGCGTGGTCGAATCGTGGTTCACCTTCGAGACCGCGGTGGCCCGCGGCCGCGGCCACCTGCGGCTGCGCGACGGCCTCGCGTGGACCTTCCTCACGACGATGAGCGAGCTGAAGGGCCACGAGGAAAAGACCGGCGAACGGCGCATCAAGGGGGCGGAGCACGGCGTGCACCGCGGGCGCAAGACGTGGCTCGAACGCCGCCGCGACGAGGAGGCGTCGCTCGGCATCACCGAGCAGCCCGAGGTGCTGGTGATCGGCGGCGGGCAGGGCGGCATCGCGCTCGGCGCGCGGCTGCGGCGCCTGGGCGTGTCCACGCTGATCGTCGAGAAGAACCCGCGCGCCGGGGACTCCTGGCGCAACCGCTACAAGTCGCTGTGCCTGCACGACCCGGTCTGGTACGACCACCTGCCGTACCTGCCGTTCCCGAACGACTGGCCCGTGTTCGCGCCGAAGGACAAGCTGGGCGACTGGCTCGAGATGTACGTCAAGGTGATGGAGCTGAACTACTGGACCTCCACCACCGCGACGAAGGCCCGCTTCGACGAGGCCACGCAGCGGTGGGAAGTGAAGGTGAACCGCGACGGCCGGGAGCTCGTGGTTCGCCCGAAGCAACTCGTGTTCGCGCTGGGGGTGTCGGGCTACCCGAACGTGCCGAAGCTCCCGGGCGCCGACACCTTCCTCGGCGAACAGCACCATTCGAGCCGCCACCCCGGCCCCGAGGCGTACGCCGGGAAGAAATGCGTGGTGCTCGGCTCGAACAACTCGGCCCACGACATCTGCGCGGCGCTGTGGGAACACGGGGCCGACGTGACGATGATCCAGCGCTCGTCGACCCACATCGCACCGTCGGACGCGCTGATGGAGCTGGCCCTCGGCGGCCTGTATTCCGAGCAGGCGGTGAAGAACGGCATCGACCACCACAAGGCCGACCTCATCTTCGCGTCGCTGCCGTACCGGATCATGCACACCTTCCACGTGCCCGTGTACGACGAGATGAAGCGCCGCTGCGCCGACTTCTACGCGCGCCTCGAGAAGGCCGGCTTCCTGCTCGACTTCGGCGCGGACGGGTCGGGCCTGTTCATGAAATACCTGCGCCGGGGCTCGGGGTACTACATCGACGTGGGGGCGTCCGAACTGGTGGCGAACGGCAGCGTGCAGCTGAAGAGCGGCGTGAACATCGAGCGGGTCAACGAACGCTCCGTCACGCTGACCGACGGCACCGAGCTGCCCGCCGACCTGCTCGTGTACGCCACCGGCTACGGCTCGATGAACGGCTGGCTCGCCGACCTCATCTCGCCCGAGGTGGCCGACCGCGTGGGCAAGTGCTGGGGCCTCGGGTCCGACACGCCGAAGGACCCGGGCCCGTGGGAAGGCGAGCTGCGCAACATGTGGAAGCCCACGCAGGTGCCCAACCTGTGGATCCACGGCGGCAACCTGCACCAGTCGCGGCACTACTCGCAGTACCTCGCGCTGCAGCTGAAGGCGCGGGCGGAGGGGATGGCGACGCCGGTGTACGGGCTGGCGGCGTCGCACCACCGGCGCTGAGGGCCGGGTTCCTCCTCCATCGTGTTGATGCGGGCCCGCCGCCACCGGCGTACGGTGGGTCCCGGAACGTCGACACCCCCGGGGAGGAACCGCCATGTCGCAGACCCAGACCCACCGCTACGAGGACGGCCCCACGGCGTGCCGGCCCACGGCCGCCGTGCTCAAGGACATCAAGAAGTCCATCAAGGCGAGCCATTCGCTGTCGGCGGCGGACATTCGCCTCGCGTCGTTCATGGGGCTCGTGACGGCCGACGTGCAGCGGGTCACCGGGCTCAACGACGGCGTGTTCTACCCGCCGTCCGACATCGACCCGAAGACGGCCCCGGCGCAGCGCCCGCTGCGGGCAGCGCGCATGGCGCGCAGCGCGCCGGGGCAGGCGCGCAAGCTCCACGCGCTGGCGCTGCTGGTCGACTTCAGCGACAACAAGGGCAAGCGCCCCGCGGCGGACTTTCACAAGATGCTCTTCGACCCGGCGAACCCGGATTCGATGACCAGCCTCTACCGGGAGATGTCGTACGGCGCGCTCGACCTGAGCGGCGAGGTGGTGGGGTACGTGCGGGCGCCCAAGCCCTACTCGTTCTACACGGCCGGCGACAGCGGCACCGGCACCAACTTCCCGCAGAACACGCCCGGCCTGCTGCTCGACGCGCTCACCGAGTTCTGCAAGAGCGACAACCTCAAGCGTTTCGACTCCGACGGCGACGGTTTCGTGGACGGCATCTTCCTGATCCACGCGGGCGGCGGCGCGGAGGCCGAACCCGATCCGGCCAAGCGCAAGGACATGATCTGGTCCCACAAGTGGACCCTCCCGAAGCCGTTCACGGACCAGGGCGTCAAGGTCTTCGCGTACTCGACGGAACCCGAGGACGGCCGCGTCGGGGTGTTCTCGCACGAGTTCGGCCACGTGCTCGGGCTGCCCGACCTCTACGACACCTCGTACCGGTCGGAAGGGGTGGGCAACTGGTGCCTGATGGGCGGCGGCTCCTGGGGCGGCCAGGGAAAGAAGCCCACGCGCATGTCGTGCTGGTGCCTGTCGAAGCTCGGGTGGATCAAGCCCGTGGCCGCGAAGTCGGCGAAGTACACGCTCGACCCGCTGGAGGGCGACCCGAAGGAATGCCTGTGGGTGTGGACGAAGGGCAAGGCGGGTCCCGAGTACTTCATGCTCGAGAACCGGCAGGCCACCGGGCGCGACGTGTCGCTGCCCGGGTCGGGCCTCGCGGTGTGGCACATCGACGAGACCCGCTCCGACAACACCAACCCGCTCGCCTACAAGGTGGGCCTCCTGCAGGCCGACGGGAAACGCGAGCTGGAACTCGCGAAGAACGCCGGCGATGCGAACGACCTGTTCCCCGGCGGGTTGAAGAAGAAGTCGCTCAACGCGACCACCAACCCGTCGTCGCGCGCGCACGATGGGTCGGCCACGGGAGTGTCCCTCAGCGGCATCGCGTTGAAGGCCGGCGTGGTGACCGTCACCGTGAAGCGGTGACGGGGGTCAGCGTTTCACGAGCCGCTGCACCACGGCCCGGCCACCGCCGGGCCCGCCCAGCCAGGTCAGCGTGGCGCGCACGGGCGATCCCGTCAAGCGCTGGACCGGCGGTCCCAGCTCCCCGAAGAAGGCCGTCAGCACGGTGCCTGGCTGCGGCCGGATGAAATCGCCCGCCGGGTCGGGCGATTCGTTCACCTCGACTTCGATCTCGACGTCGCCGCCGAACCCGTCAGGCGCGGGTTCGCAACGGCGGAGCACGCCGGCGACGACGGTCTGGCTGGGGGCGGACTTCATGGGGTCATGGTAAATCCGAGCCTGCCGGCTGCGAAGGGGGCCTGCCGATGCGGCTGCTTCCACGCAGAGGAGCCTCGGCGTTCATCGGGAGGAGGTGCCCGCGCCGTCGGAGGGTATTTCACCCCGATAGCCCTGGCCAAGGGCCCGGGCCAGCTGGAGCGCGGCGGCCTGGCTCTGGTTCAGGTTGCCGAGGTCGGCGTCCACCGCACTGGCCAATGCCACCATGCGCGCCTCGACGTCGCGGCCTTCCACCATGCTCAGTTCGGCGATGTAGAGCTCGCGGAAGCGGCGCCTGGCCTTGCCGAGTTCCTCCGCGGTGCGGCCTTCGGGCGTGGCGATGACCGCGGCCGTTTTCACCGCTTCCAGATAGACGGTGCGCCGGAGTTCCCGGAACGGGCGTTCGGCTTCGAGGCGGCGGGCCTCGGCCTCGGCGTGGCGTGCTTCCGTTTCCTTGTCGCGGGTGTGGTTGAAACTCTGGACGCTCAGGTAGACGCCGACGACGACACTGAGCACCTGCACCAGCGACACCACCAGTTCGACCGTGGACTTCGTGTTCGAGTCGGCCATCCTGTCGCTCCCGTCGTGCTCACACCGGCAACCAGGTGCGCCGGTCCAGCACCCGCAGGTGCTCCCTCACGTTCTTGCGGAACAGCTGGAGGGTCACGGTGAACGGGTCGATGTCGACGAGGCCGAAGTTCTGCCGCGGGCGGCCGAACACCACGGCGTCCTTCACACCCGCGCCGGACGACGTGGCTTCGTGCAGCGGGAACCCGGCCGTCTGGAAGGCGTCGAGCTTGTTGCGGTGGATGTCGCCGCTCAGCACCAGGGTGCGGTGCTGCGACGCCAGGCCGTTCAACCAGGCGAGGTCGGTGGCGTAGCGTTCGTAGCCGGCCACCGTGGACCCGCTGGCCCACAGGTGCACCACCTCGCTGGGCGATCCGTCGAAGGCCGTGGTGAAGCGGTCGCGCTGGGCCTTGCCGAACAGCGTGCGTTTCGATTCCTCGACCAGCCAGGTGCGGGTGCGGAAGGTGCGCCCATCGGAGAGGTGCAGCCGCAGGTCGGGCGCGGGGGCCACGGTGGGGGTGGACAGCGACGGCTGCGCGGGCTGCCAGAAGACGGGGTCGTCGTAGCGCGCGGGAAAGCTGCCCGGCGCGAACCCCCGGGCCAGCGCCGAGCGGAACGCTTCGAGGAAGGCGGTGCTCAGGCGGATCTTGTCGCCATGGATTCTCTGGAGTTCGGCGCCGTGGGCGTCGTTCCAGAGGAAGTCGTGGTCGTCCCAGAGGGCGTCGACGCTGTCCGGGGGCATGCGTTGCACGAGGGCGCGGAACTGCGGCTGCGACATCAGCTCGCCGTAGAGCTTGAACAGGCGCCGGGCGAAGGGATCGGCGTTCATCTCCTGCGGGTGGTCGTCGCCGTCGAGTTCCAGGTCGAGGTACAGCGAATCGCCGAGCAGCAGCAGCCGGTCGGGCGCCTGGTCGGCGATCCAGCCCCACACGGGCTGGTCGGCGCAGACGCGGTTGAACATGCAGGACGTGAAGGCGATTCGCATCGGGGGCTCGTTCCGGCCAGGGGATTCCAGCGGATGCTGGATCGTTCGAGTCCGGGGCGCATCCACCCTGTAGAGGATGCACGGGGCACCGGGCGGAGGAACCCGGGGGAGGCCTCCGAAAGGACGGTCTTTCGCAGGCGCAGCGATGCCGCACAATGCGCGCGTCGCCAGCCTGCCGTCCACACGCCTGCACGAGCCCATGAAATCCAGACTGCTGCCGTTGTTCCTGGTGTTGCCGATGACGCTCTGGGCGGCTGGCCCCGATCGACCCGCACCGAGCGCGTTCTGCGCCGCGGTGGCTGCGCTGCCGGCGCCCGCCTCGAAGGACGAGACCCCCTGGTCGGCCGCGGAGTGCACCGAGGGCCTGGAGCGTCACGCGAGGGCCCTGCAGAAGGCGAACGGGGTCACCACGCCGGTGTCGGCGCGTGTCGTGCTGCAGGCGCCCGCGCCGCTGGAAGAGTCCGAGCGGGTCTGGTTCGAGTTCGAGGTCTACTACCACCTCTTCGATGCGAACCTGTCCGTCCAGGCGCGGGACAAGATCGACACCGCCATCGAGCGGTTGAATGCCACCTGGCGGGTCGAATCGGTCACGCTCGTGGGGCGGCAGGATCCCGTCGAGGCGGCCGGGCCGGAGTTCGGCATGGCCCGCCGGCGTGTCGACAACCTGGTCGAGTATCTGCGAGCCGCCGGCATGTCGGCCGACGTGACGTTCCGTCCGTCGGTCGAGCGGGGCTCGCAGCCGGACACCGCGGACGGTCGAGCGAGGGACCGAGTCGTCCTGGTGTCCGTCAGCGCGCTTCGCCGCCGGGGCGTTCCGGAGGTTCGCCCGCCGCCGAAGTCGGAC
Organism: Piscinibacter gummiphilus; assembly: GCF_002116905.1. Taxonomy (NCBI): domain Bacteria; kingdom Pseudomonadati; phylum Pseudomonadota; class Betaproteobacteria; order Burkholderiales; family Sphaerotilaceae; genus Rhizobacter; species Rhizobacter gummiphilus. The sequence continues at coordinate 4,181,559 of NZ_CP015118.1, read as the reverse complement.
AGGGAATCAGCACGCGCCTTGCGGGCCGAGGAGGAGCGCCTGATCGCACGGCTGCGGGTCGAGATCGCTGCCTTGTCGCATCCGCCGGCCCAGCGCCCGGAAAGCGCGGCGCAGGCGCGTGCGCGGGAAACACGGCGGGAGTCGATGCAGGCCTTGCTCGATGAGGTCGAGTTCCGCCGCAAGGAGGCCCGGACCCGCTATGTGCACCCACGGACCCAAGACCCGCTCGTCCAGGGATACTTCGGCGAAGTGATGCGGCGCATCGAGACGGAAGGCACCGAGCGGTTCCCGAAAAGCGAGGGGCGTTCCGTGTACGGCAAGGCCGTCCTGACGTTCACGTTGCGGCCGGACGGGAACGTGAGCGACATCGAGGTGCTCAAATCGAATTCACAAGTGATCTCCGATCATTCGATCGGATTGATCCGATCCATGGCACCGTTCGGCAAGTTCCCTGCCGACCTGGCCGAGGAGGTCGATCGCCTCGTCATCGTCGCCCCGTTCAACTATTCGGACGGCACGCAGTGAGCCGTGACACGCGGGCGTGCGTTCAGCGCCCCGTGCCGAAGCGCGCCTCGGCCTGCCGCCGGAACTCCTTCGGCGTCATCCCCTTGATCTCGAGGAACCGCCGGTTGAAGTTCGCCACGTTGTTGAACCCCGCGTCGTAGCACACGTTGGTGATGTACTGGTCGGTGTCCATCAGCAGCTGGCACGCGCGGGTGACCCGCACGCGGTTGACGAAGTCGGTGAAGGTGTTGCCGGTGGCCTTGCGGAAGAAGCGGGAGAACTGGCTTTCGCTCATGCCCGCGCGGGCGCTGATCTCGGCCATGGAGAGCGGCTTGGTGGCGTTGTCGGTGATGTAGTCGACGATGCTGCTGACCCGCGCCTGCGCGGGCTCGTCCTCGGAGCTCTGCAGCGGCATCGACGACAGCAGGCGGTAGTCGGAACACTCGGCCAGCTCGCCGAGGAACTCGAGGAACTCGGTGAGGCGCTTCAGGCCGTGCGTGGCCTTGATGCGGGCCAGGCGCCCCGCGGCGCGGTCGCTCATGCCGAAGAACTCGATGCCGTGGCGCGCGCGTTCCAGCAGCGGCAGCACCTCGCGCAGGTCGGTGATGAGCTCGGCGGCGCGGCGCAGCGGCTCGTCGTGGAACTGCAGCACCTGGTCGCGCAGGGCCACGCCCTCGGGCGGCACGTCGGTGGAGATCCAGTTGTGCGGCAGGCGCGGGCCGGTGAGCACGAGGTGGCCGGGCTCGAAGTGCCCGATGTAGTCGCCCACGAACGCCTTGCCGTGCGTGCGCACGATCAGGTGCAGTTCGTACTCGTCGTGGTAGTGCCAGCGCACGAGCGGGTTCGGGAAGCCGTGCTCCAGGCAGCGCACGTAGCCGTAGGAGCCCTCGGGCTCGTAGCCGAGGTCCGGGCCGCGCTGGAAGTCGTGTTCCAGCTCGGGGGGGCGGGCGCGGTGGTTCATGGCCTATACGTTACCGCGAATGAAGGACAACACGCGGGGATGGGCTTCCCGGAGGGCCGCCTCGATGCGCGGGTCGCCGGTGAGCGGTCCCCACAGCACCGGGTCGCGGGCGAAGGCTCCCAGCGGGTCGGCGGACGTGAAGAACGCGTGGGCGGTGGCCGGGTCCATGCCCTGGTCCTCGTACGTGAAGGGCACCTCGCCCCGGTGCCAGCGGGCCAGGAACTCGAAGAACAGCGCGGGCAGCATCGCGGTGCTGGCGATGGACGCGCCGTGTTCGAGGCGGTCGCGCAGCGTGGGCACGATGAAACCGGGGATCTTCGCGAAGCCGTCCATCGCGACGCGCTGGTTGGTGTCGCGCAGCTGCGGGTTGCCGAAACGTTCGAACACCACGTCGCGGTACGCGGTGAGGTCCACCGGGTACGGGTTCTGACGCAGCACGAGCGACGGGATCACGTCGTCGGTCACGTAGGCATGGGCCATCGCACGGATGGCGGGCAACGCGACCCCCTCGTGGATGAAACGCGTGCCGACGAGCGTGCCGGCCCACGCGAAGCAGCTGTGGCTCGCGTTGAGGATGCGGATCTTCGCCTCCTCGTGAGGCACCACGGTGCCGACCATCTCGACGCCGACCGTCTCCCATGCCGGCCGCCCCGCGGCGAACCGGTCCTCGATGACCCACTGGATGAACGACTCGGCCATCAGCGCCGCGCCGTCCGTGACGCCGGTGGCGGCCTTCACGCGTTCGGCCACCTCGGGCGAGGGCCGGGGCGTGATGCGGTCCACCATGCTGCTCGGGCAGGTGGTGTTGGCCTTGACCCAGGCGAGCAGTTCGTCCTCGCCGCGGTGGTCCAGGAAGTCGTGGAAACCGGCCTGGAACCGTTCGCCGTTGTGGCGCAGGTTGTCGCAGTTGAGCAGCGTGACCGGCCCCGCGTCCTGCACGCGCCGGGCCTCCAGGATCGCGGCGAGGGCGCCGTAGAGCGTGGTGCAGGTGGCGCCGCTCAGGTCCGAGGCGAGGTCGGGGTAGCGGGTGTCGAGGCGGTCGTGTTCGTCGAGGTAGTAGCCGGCCTCGGTCACCGTGAACGAGATGATGCGCGTGGCCGGGTCGGCGCCCGCGCCCACGAGGCCGGTGAGCCACGGGTCGAACGGGATCACCTCGCGGATCGCGGTGATGCGCTCGTAGCGGCGCTCGCCGGCGGGCGTCACCGTCTCGAGCGTGTAGGCCCCGCCTTGGGCCTGCAGGGCCGCGATGGTGTCGGCCATGTCGGCACGCAGGTTGCCGCCCTTGAGCACCCAGCCCGCGTGGCCGCCGTCGATCAGGCGCTGGAGGTACACCGCCTGGTGGGCGCGGTGGAACGACCCGAGGCCGAGGTGCAGGATGACGTTCGGTTCGATGCTCATGATCAGGCGGAGGCGGGCGCGGCCAGCAGGCGGCCGTTGGAATCGAAGAGGTGCATCGCGTCGTCGGTGAACGACACGCCCACGCGGGCGCCGGCCTTCAGCGACGTGCGTTCGCTCTGGCGCGAGACGAGGAGGGCGCGGTCACCCACGCGGGTGTGGATCAGCGTGTCGGCGCCGAGCGACTCGACGAGTTCGACGAGCGCCGGGATGCCTTCGCCGCCGGGGTGCACGCGCACGCCCTCGGGCCGCACCCCCACCGAACCGTCGGCCGGCAGCGACGGCCCCACGATGCGCGCGAGTTCGGGCAGGGCGTTCGCGGCCACCACGTTCATCTGCGGCGTGCCGATGAACTGCGCGACGAACTGGTTGGCCGGGTGGTCGTAGAGTTCCAGCGGCGTGCCCACCTGCTCGATCTGGCCGTCGCGCAGCACCACCACGCGGTCGGCGAGGGTCATCGCCTCCACCTGGTCGTGGGTCACGTAGATGGTGGTGGCGCCCAGGTCGCGGTGCAGCTTGGCGATCTCGACGCGCGTCTGGCCGCGCAGCGCGGCGTCGAGGTTCGACAGCGGCTCGTCGAACAGGAACACCTTCGGTGCGCGCACGATGGCGCGGCCGATGGCCACGCGCTGGCGCTGGCCGCCGGACAGCTCCTTGGGCGTGCGGTCGAGGTACTGCTTGAGGTTGAGGATGGTGGCCGCGCGCTCGACCTTCTCGCGGATGACCTTCTTGTCGACCTTGGCGAGCTTGAGCGCGAACGACATGTTGTCGAACACGCTCATGTGCGGGTACAGCGCGTACGACTGGAACACCATGGCGAGGTCGCGCTGGGCCGAGGGCAGGTCGGTGATGTCCTTGCCGTCGAGCTCGATCGACCCCTCCGATGTGGTCTCGAGGCCGGCGATCAGCCGCAGCAGGGTCGACTTGCCGCAGCCCGACGGGCCCACGAACACGATGAACTCGCCCTTGTGGATGGCCAGGTCGATGCCGCGGATGGTGCGGATCTCGCCGAAGGCCTTCACGACGCCGTGGAGTTGGAGGTAGGGCATGGGTGGGATTCCTCTCATTTGACGGCCCCGAAGGTGAGCCCTTGCACGAGCTGCTTCTGGCTGAACCAGCCGAAGACGATGATGGGAGCGATGGCCAGCAGCGACGCCGCCGACAACTTCGCCCAGAACAGGCCCTCGGGGCTCGAGTACGACGCGATCAGCCCGGCGAGCGTGGCGGCGTTGGCCGACGTGAGGTTGAGCGACCAGAAGGCCTCGTTCCACGCGAGCACGAGGCACAGCAGGCCGGTGCTCGCGATGCCGCCCTTCGTGAGCGGGAGGATCACGTGGCGGAACTCGGTCCACACCGAGGCGCCGTCGAGCCGGACCGCTTCGAGGATGTCGTTGGGCACCTCGCGGAACGCGCTGTAGAGCATCCACACCATGATCGGCAGGTTCGACAGCGTGAAGACGATGACGAGGCTCCACAGCGAGTCGAGCAGGCCCGAGGTCTGCGCCATCACGTACACGGGGACCAGCGCGCCCACGGCCGGCATCATCTTGGTCGACAGCATCCACATCAGGATGTCGCGGGTGCGCTTCGTGCGGAAGAACGCCATCGCGTAGGCGGCGGGGGCCGCGATCAGCAGGCCGAGGATCGTGGACGCGACGCTCGAGATGACCGAGTTCTTCGCGTGCAGCAGGTAGTCGCTGCGCTCGTTGACCTCGGCGAACGTGTCGAGCGTGGGCGTGAAGAACAGCTGCGGCGGCACCGCGATGGCCTGCATCTCGGTCTTGAACGCGGTGAGCCCGAGCCAGAACAGCGGGAAGAACAGCAGCAGCGCGACACCCCATGCCGACAGCATGCGGATCCAGGGGAAGGGCGGTTGTTTCATGGCGGGCCCTTCAGTCGAGGTTCTTGCCGACGAGGCGGATCAGGAACACGGCGGCGATGTTGGCGAGCACGACGGCCAGCAGCGCGCCGGCCGAGGCCACGCCCACGTCGAAATTCATCAGCGCCTGCTTGTAGATCAGGAACGCGAGGTTCGTGCTTTCGTTGCCGGGGCCGCCCGAGGTGGTGGTGTAGATCTCGGCGAACACGCTCATCAGGAAGATCATCTCGATCATCACGACGACGGCGATGGACCGGCCGAGGTGCGGCAGCACGAGGTACCAGAACTGGTGCAGGCGATTGGCCCCGTCCATGCGCGCGGCCTCCATCTGCTCGCGGTCCAGCGACTGCAGCGACGTGATGAAGATCAGGCACGCGAACGGCAGCCACTGCCACGACAGCATCAGGATCACCGAGAACAGCGGCAGGTCCGTCATCCAGTCGATGGGCGTGGCGCCGAAGAAGTGCCACACGTGGGCCAGCACGCCGTAGATCGGGTTCATCATCATGTGCTTCCACAGCAGCGCGTTGACCGTGGGCATCACGAAGAAGGGCGAGATCAGCAGCACGCGCACGATCCCGCGGCCCGGGAAGGGCTCGTTGACGAGCAGCGCGAGGCCCACCCCGAGCACCACGGTGATCGCGATCACCGAGGCGAACAGCATCAGCGTGTGGCGCACCGACGGCCAGAAGTCCGGGTCGGTCATGAAGTAGTGGTAGTTCTCGAGGCCCATGAACCCGTGTTCGCCGGGTTGCATGAGGTTGTAGCGGATCAGCGAGAACCAGATCGTCATCACGAGCGGGACGATCATCCACAGGAAGAGGGTGACCACCGCCGGGGCCATCAGCAGGCGGGGCAGGCGGCGGCTCGGCGCGCGGGGCGCCTGGCCCGCCGCGTGGCCGTGGGTCCCGGCCTTCGCCGGGATGACGGGGTGCGTGGCGGTGGTCATCGCGTCACTTCTTGTAGTAGCCGCCCTTGGTCATCTCGCGCTCGGCGGCGGTCTGCGACGTCTTGAGCGCCTGGTCGACGGTGACCTTGCCGGAGAGGGCCGCGCTCATCTGCTGGCCCACCGCGATGCCGATGGCCTGGAACTCGGGAATGGCCGCGTACTGCACGCCGGTGTACGGCGACTTGGGCAGCGTGCTGTCGTTCGCGTTGGCCGTTCCCATCGCCTTCTGTTCCTCGACCGCGAACTTCGCGACTTTCTGGAACTCGGGGTTGGCGTAGGTGGACTTGCGCGTGCCGGTGGGCACCGCGTGCCAGCCGGCTTCCTTCGCGACGAGGTTCACGTAGTCCTTCGACGTGGCCCACGCGATGAACTTCTGCGCGGCCTCGGGCTTCTTCGACGAGACCGGGATGGCGAGGTTCCAGGACCACAGCCAGTTGGCCCCCTTCGGCGTGACGGCGGTCGGGGCCTGCACGAACGCGACCTTGTCGGCCACCTTCGACTGCTTCGGATCGCTGACGAAGGAGGCTGCGATGGTGGCGTCGATCCACACGCCGCACTTGCCCTCGTTGAACAGCGCGAGGTTCTCGTTGAAGCTGTTGGCCGACGCGCCGGGCGGGCCGTACTTCTTCATCAGGTCGACGTACAGGTTGATGGCGTCGTGCCACGGCTTCGTGTCGATCTGCGGCTTCCAGCTCATGTCGAACCACTGGCCGCCGTGCGTGTTGACCATCGTGGTCAGCAGCGCCATGTTGTCGCCCCAGCCCGGCTTGCCGCGCAGGCACAGGCCGTACACGCCCTTGGCGGGGTCGTGGATCTTCGACACGATGTCGGCCATCTGCGCCCAGGTCGGGTTCGGCGGCATCGTCAGGCCCTTCGCCTTGACGAGGTCCGTGCGGTACATCGTCATCGAGCTTTCCGCGTAGAACGGCGCGGCGTACAGCTTGCCGCCGTTCGACAGGCCGCTGCGGATCGACGGGAGCAGGTCGTCCACGTCGTAGGCGGGGGTCGTGGCGATCTCCTTCAGCCACCCCTTCTTCGCCCAGATCGGGGCCTCGTACAGGCCGATGGTCATCACGTCGAACTGGCCGCCCTTCGTGGCGATGTCGGTGGTGACGCGCTGGCGCAGCACACCTTCCTCCAGGGTGACCCACTTGACGTTGATGTCGGGGTTCGCCTTCTCGAACTCCTTGGTGTGTTTCTGCATCTCGATCATGTGGCCGTTGTTCACGGTCGCGATGACGAGGTCGGCTGCGAAGGACAGCGGGGCGGCGGCGAGCAGCCCGACTGCGAGGGCGGCGGCGCGGGGGGATGGCATGGCGTGGTTCTCCTCTTCGTTGTTCGACGTGCAGAAGATACGCGTATGCAGTTGCCCGATTTGGTACGAACGACCGGTCCTCGAATACTTTCTTGCGCCGAAGCACCGGGGTTTTTCCCAGGGTGCGTGGCAGCGTATGGACTTTCGGCAACACCGGACCGGCGTGGGGTTGGTCCGCTTTGTGCAAACTTTGCGGCCATGACGAACCGACGCCTCTTCCTCCAAGCGCTGGCCGCCGCCGGCACCCTCGGCCTGAACTGGACCCAGGCCTTCGCCGCCCTCAAACCCCTGGGCTCGCCCCAGGCCTTCGACTTCGCGAGCCTCAAGGGGCAGGCGAAGGCGCTGGCTGCGGCACCCTACAAGACCCACGAGGGCACGCTGCCGCCGTCGGTGTCCGCCCTCGACTGGGACCAGTACCAGTCCATCCGCTACCGCGACGACCACGCACTGTGGACCGAGCCCGACCTGCGCTTCAAGGCCAAGTTCTTCCACCTGGGCCTGTTCTTCAAGAAACCGGTGCGCATGTACGACCTGACCGCCGGCCGCGCGCAGGAGCTGGCGTACGACCCCGAGATGTTCGACTACGCCAAGAGCGGCCTGAAGGCCAAGGCCCTGCCGGCCAACCTCGGCTTCGCAGGCTTCCGGCTGAACTTCCACACCGACCCCGTGCGCGACGTCGCGGCCTTCCTCGGAGCGAGCTACTTCCGCGCGGTGGGCGAGGAGTGGCAGTACGGACAGTCGGCCCGGGGCCTGGCCATCGACACCGGCATGGAGCGGCCGGAGGAGTTCCCCGACTTCATCGCGTTCTACCTGGAGCGCCCCGCGCCGGGCTCGAACACGGTGGTGGTGTACGCGCTGCTCGACTCGCCGAGCATCGCCGGCGCCTACCGCTTCGCGATCACGCCGGGCGTGTCGCAGGTGATGGAGATCGACGCGGCGCTGTACCCGCGCAAGGCCATCGAACGGCTGGGCCTGGCGCCGTGCACGAGCATGTTCCAGCACGGCGAGAACGACCACCGCATGGCCAACGACTGGCGTCCGGAGATCCACGACACCGACGGCCTGCAGATGTGGCGCGGCAACGGCGAGTGGGTGTGGCGCCCGCTCACGAACCCGCCCACCCTGCAGTTCAACGCCTACAGCGACGAGAACCCGCGCGGCTTCGGCCTCGTGCAGCGGGACCGCAACTTCGACCACTACCAGGACGACGGGGTCTTCTACGACCGCCGCCCGTCGCTGTGGGTCGAGCCCAAGTCGGACTGGGGGCCGGGGTCGGTGCAGCTCGTCGAGATCCCCACGAACGACGAGACCTTCGACAACATCGTGGCGTTCTGGAACCCCGCGAAGAAGCCCGAACCGGGGCAGGAGTGGCTCGTGGGCTACCGCCTCTACTGGGGCGCGCTGCCGCCGGCGAAACCGGCGCTCGCGCAGTGCGTGGCCACGCGCACGGGCATCGGCGGCATCGTGGGCCAGCCGCGCAAGTACTTTTCGTGGCGCTTCGCGGTGGACTTCGCCGGTGGCGACCTCGCGAACTACGGCCCGGGCGAGAAGATCGAGGCCGTGATCACCGCGAGCCGCGGCAAGGTCGAGATCACGTCGGCCCGGCCGCTGGAGGCCATCCGGGGCTGGCGTGCGATGTTCGACTTGAAGCCCGAGGACACGAAGACCGACCCGATCACGCTGCGCATGTTCCTGCGGCGCGACGGGAAGCCGCTGACCGAGACGTGGCTGTACCAGTACGTGCCGCCGGCCGAGAAGGACCGGAAGATCTGATGGAGCCCCCCAGTCGGCTGGCGCCTCCTGCCCCCCAGGGGGCGCCACGGGTCGTCCGGGAGACCCGGACTCGCGTGTTGCTTGATGTGCGGCTTCGCTGTGCTCGCCTTCGTTCAGGCACCCAGGAAGCGCAGGAAGCCCAGCGGGTCGTGGGTGCGCGCGATGGCCACCATCGCCCCGAAACACAGCAGCGCTACGGCGAAGGCCACGGCCTTGCCGGCGCGCGTGGACGCGCGCTTCAGAGCGAACGTGCCGAAGCCGATGTAGGCCACGAGGAGTCCGAGCTTGGTGGCCAGCCACGGTGTGGTGAACGGGTTCAGGTGCAGCGTGGCCAGCAGCAGCAGGGCGGCGGCCAGCAGCGCCGTGTCGATCACCTGGCTGCCGCGCCGTGCGAGGGGCGCCAGGGGCCACGCGCCACCCAGCAGCACGCCGAGGCCGCGGGCGGTGAACAGCGTGCCGCTCAGCATCACGAGCCCGACGTGGCTCGCCTTGATCGCGGGATAGAACTCGGCGAGGGCCATCGGGTCGTCAGGGCCTCGGCCGGATCATCATCGGGAAGAATCGCCACAGGTACAGCACGAAGGCCAGCACCCAGGCCGTGGCCGATGCGTGCAGGCAGGCGAGCACGAACGGCGTGGGCAGCAGGGCCAGCAGGCGCAGCGCCGCCGCGGCGATCACGAGGGCGTAGCAGGTGACCATCAGGCGGTCGGTGCGCAGCGGGCGGCCCAGGTGGCCGAGGGCGGTGCGGGTCACCATGCCGATGATCAGCACCGAGAAGCCGGCGACGCCCACCACGTGCGCGGGCCAGGCGAGGCGCAGCACCCAGCCCGCCGCATGCGCGGCCGCGACGAGCAGGCCCGCGCCGAGCGCGGCGTAGCCCACGTACAGGATCCACAGCAGCGGCACCCGGCGCACGGCCCACGGCCTCCACGCCACCAGTTGCACCAGCGCGATGATCCCGGCCACGGCGAGGCCCGCCGCCATCGCGATGGGCCACCCCGCCAGTCCACAGGCGATGGCGAACACACCCGCGCCGAGTTGCCAGTGGCCCGAGCGCGTGTGCATCGGGACCGACAGGCCCTGCACGGCACGCGATGCGAAGAACGGGATGACACGACGCGCCACCAGCAGCGTGATGACCGCCATGCAGAGCAGGCCGGTGTGGAAGCGCTGCATCAGCACGGCGTGGTCGCCGGACCAGGCCGCCCACAGGAACAGGGCATCGGCCAGGCCCAGCGCGAACACCAGCGGCGGCACGCCGTAGTTGCGCTGGCTGCGCTTGACCACGATGACACGGCCGAGTGCGAGGGCGGCCACGGCGAAGAACAGCAGCTCGCTGGCCGCGGCGATGCCGAACGCCGCGGAACCGGGCGCCAGGAAGCCGATGCGCGCCACGGCCCACAGCAGGGTCAGCACGGCGAGTGCGCGGCCCTGGAGCGGGTTGATCCCCGTCCAGTTGGTGCCCGCGGTGAGCAGGAACCCCACGGCGATGGTGGCGATGAACCCCCACAGCATCTCGTGGGCGTGCCACACGACCCCGCCGAGCTGCCCGGTCAGCCAGCCCGGCGCGAAGATCCAGAGCGCCACCGAGACGGCGGCCCAGCCGCAGCCCGCGAGGTAGAGCGGACGGAAGCCCAGTTCGAGGAACGCGGACCACCGAGGGCGCACCGGCGAGGCTCGGGCGGGGTCTTCGATCTGCATCAGGGGGATCATGGTGGTTCCACTCTACCGACGGCCAGTGTCGGGTGGCTGATCCACATCAAACAACACACCGTCGCATGAACGGCAACATGGCCGGACGATCCGCCATCAAATCCGGACGAAGAGGGATCCGCGGTGCGGCCATCCGGCACAGACTGGTGTCCAACCCGATGGAGCCCCCATGTCCAAGACCCTCGACCTTCCCGCGCCACCCCTGCAGGTGTCGCACTGGTTCAACACCCCCGGCCCGTTGACGCTGGAGCACCTGCGCGGCCGCGTCGTCGCGCTGCATGCGTTCCAGATGCTGTGCCCCGGCTGCGTGGCGCACGGCCTGCCGCAGGCCACGCGGATGCACGAGGCCTTCCCGCCGGACCAGCTGGCGGTGGTGGGCCTGCATTCGGTGTTCGAGCACCACGAGGTGATGCAGCCGGCCGCCGCGCTGCAGGCCTTCATCCACGAGTACCGGCTGGCGTTCCCGATCGGCATCGACCAGGCCGACCCGCAGGGCGGGGCGGTGCCGCTGACGATGCGGGCGCTGGGCCTGCGCGGCACCCCGAGCCTGGTGCTGCTCGACAAGCGCGGGCGCATCCGCCTGCATCACTTCGGGCGTGCGGACGACCTCCTCGTGGGGGCGCGGGTCGGCCAGCTGATCGCCGAGCCCGATGACGGCGAGGCGGTGCGTTGCGACGACGACGGGTGCCGCCTGCCCGAGGCCCGGCATGTCTGAGGCCGTCGGTCGCCTGAAGGCGGTGCTGACGGGGCGAGCCGTGCCGTACACCCGCGCGGGCAGCACGAGCGCCATCGCCAAGCGACCCGTGCACGGTGCCGTCGCTGTCGGCCCCGAGGGGCTCGACGGCGACGAGCAGGGCGACCGGCGCGTGCACGGCGGCGCCGACAAGGCGGTGCACTGCTACCCGTGGTCGCACGTCGAGGCTTGGCGGCGCGAACTGCCGGCGTCGGCGGTGCTGCACGAAGGCCCGGGGGCGTTCGGCGAGAACTTCAGCCTCGAGCCCGGGCTCGATGAAACCAGCGTCTGCATCGCCGACCGCTGGGCCATCGGCGACGCGCTGTTCGAGGTGAGCCAGGGCCGCCAGCCGTGCTGGAAGCTCAACGACCGCTTCGGCGTGCCCGACATGGCCCGGCGTGTCCAGCAGAGCACCCGGGCCGGCTGGTACCTGCGGGTGCTGGCGCCGGGGCATGTGCGGGCCGGCGATCCCATCCACCGCGTGGCGCGCCCCCATCCCGCGTGGTCGATCGCCCGGTTGCTGCGTGTGATCGCCGAACGGGATTGCGATCCGGTCACGCTGGGGGAGATCGTCGCGCTGCCGCTGCCGTCGTCGTGGATGAAACTGTTCCAGGGCCGCCTGGCGAGCGGGCAGGTGGAGCCGTGGTCCCGCCGGATGGACGGCGGCGCGTGACGTTTGGAACCGATTTCAGCTTCGACACCCCGGACTCCGCGAAAACCCTCTGGGCGGGCGGCGGAGCGGCCCGTAGGCTCTGCCCCGCCTCGCGCCTGACCCGGGCGGCGAGGCGACGCCCCGGAACCATCCCTTCCCGCCGCCCATGCCCGCATTCGACCGCCGCCGCTTCGTCACCACCTGCCTGGCCGCCGCGGCCACGCCCCTCGCCTGGGGGCAGTCGCCCTCGCCGCTGCGCATCGGCCTCACGCTGCCGCTCACCGGCATCCCGCAGAACATCGGCAGCCGCTCGGCCACGCCCGACAGCGGCCTCGACTTCCTCGCCGGCTTCCAGATGGCCGTCGCCCAGGAACGCCGCGGCCAGGCCATCGAGGTGATCGAGATGGACGACGGTTTCGACCCGGCACGCGCCGCCGCGAACGTCGAGGCGCTGGCGAAGCGCGACGTGGTGGCCGTGAGCGGCCTGTGGACCACGGCGCATGCCCTGGCCGCGCTGCCCGTGGCCCGGCGGCTGCGCGTGCCGGTCGTGGGCATGCGCTCGGGCGCCGACGAGTTGCGCGGGGTCGACAACCCCTGGGCCTTCCACCTGCGTGCGAGCGCCGGCGATGAACTGCAGGCCGTGCTCAAGACGCTGTCGGGCATGAACCTCGCCACGGTCGGCATCCTGCACGACCAGGACCCGCGCAACCCGGCCCTGATCCAGCAGCTGAAGGCCGCCGGTGCCAAGGTGTCGATGGTGCAGTCCGTGGACGTGGCCGACCGCGCGGCGCTGGCCGCGGCCGCGCGCAGCGTCGCGTCGGCACCCGGCACCAAGAGCATCGTGCTGTTGATGTCGGCCGAGGCCGTCGTCGAGACGATGATGGCGCTGCGGGGCGACGGCCCCGCGTTCCTCGCGCCGGTGTGCACGCTGTCGAACGTGATTTCGCGGTCCTTCGCCGAAAGCCGCGAGCGCGCGCTGAACGGCCTCGGCGTGGCGAGCCCGTTCAGCAACCCCGCGTTCTCGCGCACCGACTTCGCCACGCGTTTCCGCGACGCGATGACCGAACGCGACCTCGACCAGCTCACCCGCTCGTTCACCGCGTTCGAGGGTTTCGTGTACGGCAGCGTGCTCACGCGCACGTTGGTGGCCATGCGCCCCGTGACGCCCACGCGCGAGGCGCTGGCCAACGCGCTGCGCGGCCGCACGATGGACCTGGGCGGTTTCCCGGTGCGCTTCGACGACCGGCAGGTGGGGCACCAGTCGGTGCAGCTGCTCTACAAGTTCTCGGCGGAGGGCACGCTCAAGGCCTGACGGCCCGGGGTGCAGGCGTCAGCCGTGCCCGCCGATGCTGCAGCCGTGGCGGTACGGCTTGCCGCTGCCTTCGTTGTACCGTTCGAACACACGGCCCACGCGCGCCGCGATGTCGTCCGCGCGGAACGCCTCGCGCAGCCATTCCGGGGGGGCAAGGCATGCGCCTTGCCCAGAGGAAGCCATGCTCCCTCCACCCCGACACGAATGGCAGGCCATGCACCGCACCGAAACGAACGATCCTCGACGCAACGGCCTGGTGCTGGGCGCGGCCTCGGGCCTCGCGGCAGGCCTCGCCGGCGCGGTCGCGATGACGGCCTTCCAGGCCGTGCTGGCGCGAGCGCGCATCACGTCCGGTGTGTCGGGTCCCCCGTCCACCGAAAAGGCAGCCGATCGGCTCGCGCTCGCCACCGGCGGGCACGGCATGCCCCGGTTGCGGCGGCCGGCGGCGGGGGAGACGGTGCACAACGTGGTCGGGGCGCTGGTGGGCGGCGCCTACGGTGTCGCGGCGGAGGTGGACCCGCGGGTCACGCGCGGTGGTGGCGCGGCATTCGGGGCGGTGGCGGCCACCGTCGTCGACGAAACCCTGGTGCCGGCGTTCCGGCTCGGCGCCCCCTTCTGGAAGGCGCCGCTCTTCTCGCACCCGTATTCGTACCTCTCGCACGTGGTCTTCGGCACGGTGACCGAGGCGGCGCGCAAGCTGTTCCGGCGCGTCTTCCAACAGGTGCAGTCCGGTGCGGACGTCGTGCTGCGGCAGCCCGAGCCGCCGGTGGTGACCGAACCTCCCGCGCGGGACCCGCAGCCACCGCTGTCGCTCGCCTTTCTGCTGGGTGCCTGCGCCGGCCCGCGCACCAGTGCGCCGCTGGCCCTTGTCAGCTGGGCGGCGCGGCTCGGGTGGATCGACGTGAAGGGTTCGCCGCTCGCGTTCCTCGGGTCGGCCCGCGCGGTGTCGGTGACCACGCCGATGGCGATCGGCGAGCTGGTGGTGGACAAGCTGCCGTCCACGCCGTCGCGCACCCAGGCCGTGGGCGTCGCCGCGCGCGTGGCGAGCGGTGCGGTGTCGGGTGCGGCGCTGGCCGGCGGTCGTTCGCCGCAGGCGGCGCTTGCGGGCGCGGCCGGGGCGCTGGTCGCCACGTTCGTGGGGCATTCGATCCGCACGCAGACGGCCCGTGCCTTCGGGCGGGACTTTCCCGTGGCGGCCGTCGAGGACCTGCTGGCCTTCGGCGGCGCCGCGATGGTGTGCCTGGCGGTGCTGGCGCCGGCGGACCGCTCAGGCTGAAGCCGCAGCCGGGCGGTTCACCTCGACGGAGATGTGGACCAGCTCCTCGTGGACGCCGATCTGCCGGCGGAACGCGTCCGGCGTGGCCGCCGGGTCGTCGGTGGACAGCGCGACGATGCACGCGTATTTCGCGGTGCCCACGCGCCAGACGTGCAGGTCGGTGATCGTGGCCCGGATCGGGCTGGTGTCGATCACGTCGCGGATCTCCTGCACCACCGGGGCGTCCATCTCGGCGTCGAGCAGCACGCGGCCCGAATCGCGCAGCAGGCCGACGGCCCAGGTGCCCACGAGCGCGGCGCCCGCGAGGCCCGTCACCGGGTCCAGCCAGTCGGCCCCCCACAGCTTGCCGCCGAACAGCGCGGCGATGGCCAGCACCGAGGTGGCCGCGTCCGCGACGACGTGGAGGTAGGCGGCCCGGAGGTTCAGGTCCTCGCGGTGAGGGCCGTGGTCGTGCCCGTGGTCATGGCCATGTCCGTGGTGGTGATGGTGCGCGCCGCGCAGCAGCCAGGCGCAGGCGAGGTTCACGAGCAGGCCCACCACGGCGATGGCGATGGCCTCGTCGTAGTGGATCGGCGTGGGCGACAGCAGGCGCTCCACCGACTGGAAGGCCATCAGCAGCGCCACCCCCACGAGCAGCACGGCGCTCGTGTAGCCCCCGAGGATCTCGATCTTCCACGTGCCGAAGGCGAAACGCGCATGGCCGGCGAGGCGGCGCGCGGCCATGTAGGCCACCAGCGACAGGCCGAGGGCCAGCGTGTGCGAGCTCATGTGCCAGCCGTCGGCCAGCAGCGCCATCGAGTTGAAGTACCAGCCCCCGGCGATCTCCACGACCATCATCACCGCGGTGAGCACCACAGCCAGCAGCGTGTTGCGCTCTGCGAGCGGGTTGCCCTCGTCGAACTGGTGGGTGTGGTGCCAGGGCGAGGGGAGGGGGGTGTTCAGCGAGGCCATCCGGATACTGTACCCCAGTATATGGAGGCCCATAGAATGAGGCCATGGGACACACCATCCGAAGCAAGAAGCCCCTGCTGGCGCGGGTCCGCAGGATGAAGGGGCAGCTCGAGGCGCTCGAGCGCGCGCTCGACACCGACGCCGAGTGCGGCGCCGTGCT
The DNA here is from genome assembly GCF_002116905.1 of Piscinibacter gummiphilus. Classification (NCBI taxonomy): domain Bacteria; kingdom Pseudomonadati; phylum Pseudomonadota; class Betaproteobacteria; order Burkholderiales; family Sphaerotilaceae; genus Rhizobacter; species Rhizobacter gummiphilus. Next base: position 4,165,986 of record NZ_CP015118.1, on the reverse strand, counting down.
GCAGCAGATCGCGGCCGTGCGCGGCGCGGTCAACGGCCTGATGGCCGAGGTGCTGGAAGGCCACATCCGCGAGCACCTGGGCTCGGAGACGCTGACGGCCGAGGAACGCCTGGCGGAGGTGGACACCCTCGCCGGCGCCGTGCGTTCCTACCTGAAGTAGCCCTCCCGGGCCGGCCGGCTCAGTCGTCGAGCGCGAGCCCGTCGAGCGGCACGCCGCACAGCGCGGCGATGGCCGCCACGGCCATCTCGTGGTCCTCGCGCTGCGGCAGGCCCGAGACGGTCACGACACCCACCACGCCGGTGCCTTCCACCACCAGCGGCACCCCGCCGCCGTGGTCGCAGTAGTCGCGCGTGGGCAGGCCCATCAGTGCTTCGAGCGAGCTGCCCCCGTGTTCGAACTCGCGGCCCACGCGGTACGAGCTGCGGTGCATCAGCTCGACGGTGTTGCGCTTGCGGCGGGCCCAGTCGGCGTTGACCGGTTGCGTGCCGGCCATCGCGTGGAAGTACACCGTGTGCCCGCCGAGGCGGATCTCCACGGTGACGGGCGTGCCACGCGCCTCGGCGTCGGCGCGCAATCGGGTGCCGAGGGCCCAGGCGGTGTCGTTGTCGAAGTGCTTGAACTGCAGGCGCTGCTCCTGCAGGGCGAGGCGTTCGAGGTCGCGGGTGATCGTCATCGTCAGGCTTCCAGTGCGCGCAGCACGTCGTGGCAGGCGCCCATCGTGTGGTAGTCGGTCTTGCCGGCCGGGCTCTTCTCGTCGCCGTACTTGCGGTTGTCCGGCGTGAGGATGCGGTACCACGCACCGTGGTCGTGGTCGACGAAGTGGGCCCAGCTGTAGGTCCAGAGGCGGTCGTACGCGTCCCAGTACGCGGCGTCGCCGGTGCGCACGGCCAGCAGCGCCGCGGCGGCGAAGCTTTCGGCCTGCACCCAGAAGTACTTGTCGGCGTCGCACACCTGGCCACCGGGCTCGAAACCGTAGACGAGGCCGCCGTTCCCGAGGTCCCAGCCGTGGCGCATCGCCGTGTCGAAGAAGTGGCGGGCGCGGGGCACGAGCCAGTCGGGGCGTTCGGCCTCGGGCAGGTGGGCCTCGAGCTGCAGCAGCAGCTTCGTCCACTCGGTGAGGTGGCCGGTCTGGAAGCCCCACGGGCGGAAGATGTTGGTCTTGTCGTGGCGGTTGTATTCCCAGTCGACCTGCCAGTCGGGACCGTAGTGTTCCCAGACGAGCCCGTCGGCCAGCGCGGCCTGGCGGCCGGTGATGTTCTGCGCGAGCAGCAGCGCGCGGTCGAGGTACTTGCGGTCGCCGGTGGCGTCGAACGCGGCGAGGTGGGCCTCGCACGCGTGCATGTTGGCGTTCTGGCCGCGGTACGGCAGCACCTGCCAGTCGGGCGTGGCTTCGTCGGCGTACAGGCCGTGGGCCGGTTCCCAGAAGCGCTGCTCCATCAGGCGCCATGTGGCGTCGAGGCCGGCGGCGGCCTCGGTCACGCCCGCCTTCAGCGCATGGGCATGGGCCAGCAGCACGAAGGCGAGGCCGTAGCAGTGGTTCGTGCCGTCCTGGACGGTGGCCACGCCATCGTGCCAGTCGATCTGCCACGCGTAGCCGCCCTGGGGTTGCGCGTGGGCCGTCTGCAGGAAGGCGAGGCCGTGGCGCACGGCCTGCAGGTCCTCGGGGCGGCCGAAGCGGCGGTACGCCGTGGCGTGGTTGAAGACGAAGCGGGTGCTGCTGACGAGGTGGCGCGTGCGCCGGTCGTAGACGGTGCCGTCGTCCTTGAAGAAGTGGAAGAAACCGCCGCTCGGGTCGAGGGCGCGGCCGTCGTAGAACGCCAGGGTGCGGCGGACATGGGCCAGCAGGAAGTCAGGGCTGCGGAAGTCGGGCATGGGTGGGCCACGGTAGGGAGGGAAGCTGCGTAGCATAGCCGCCGGCAGCGTTCCTCGGCGGCCGGTCTCCCCCTTCCGGACAGGCAGGGGAAGTCCCGTGAGGGGGGCGCGGGTCGGGGCGGGCGGCGCGACAGTCGAGCCCTGGCCCCGGGTTTACAGTCGGACCCTCCTGGCCCCCACACACGACGGACATCGCCGCCATGACCACCACACAAGCCTTCTGGGACAAAGCTTCGGGCGCCACCGCCTGCGAAGTGTCCTTCTCCGATCAACAGACACTGTCGGCCGACCTCGAGCCGGCGGTGGGTGGCCTGGGCGGCCCCACGCCCCACGACATCCTCGATGCCGCGCTGGCGGCCTGCACCACGCTGACCCTGCAGCTCTACATCGCCCGCAAGGGCATGGCGGTGCAGCAGTTGCGGGTGGAGGTGTCGCACGCGAAGAACGGCAACCAGAACGTGATGACCCGCTCGCTGCAGGTCACCGGCACGCTGACCGAGGAAGAGCAGGCGAGCCTGCTGCGCATCGCCGAGGCGTGCCCGGTGCACAAGACGCTCACGGCCGGGTCGTCGATCGTCACCCTCACGCGGGTGGTGGGCGCCGCCGGCTGACGGCGCCGCGGCCGCGCGAGGTCAGCGCCGGCTGAACAGCGCGGCCAGCTTGCCCAGCAGCCCGCCGCCCACGTGGATGTGGGTGAGCGTGGGCAACGTGCGGCGCGGCACGAGTTTCGAGCGCGTGCGCCGGGCGGCGGGACCTTGCGGGGCGGTGAACGGGGTCGGGACGGTGTTCTGGACGAGTTTCATGGCAGCCCTTTCGGGATGACGGCGAGTGACGACAGCATCGCGCGCCGTCTCGCGTGTCGCATCCAGCGCACAGGGTGTTGACAACTCCCTCTTCAGGCCTAGGCACTGGCTGCGGGGCACCGCCCGGTCCGCCGAAAGAGGGGGGCGCGGCGAGACCGCAAGGGTGGTGCGGCGCGGCAGCCGGCCGCGCACAGTGGCGGCACACCGCCGGAGCCCCGCCATGCCCTCGCCCCTCCCGTCCACCGCCGACCGCAACCCTGCCCACGCCGCGCTGCACCTCGTGCCGCCGGCGACGTCCCCCGCGCACCTGCTCGACGAGGCGGACGATGCCGAATTCATCGAGCTGCTGGGGCGCTTCCGCGACAGCGGGGGCCTGGCCAACCTCGCCGAGGTGGCGTCGATCGCCGCGACCCGGGGCCGGCCCGTGCCCACCGCGGCGGCCATCGCCGCGCGGTCGCTGCTCGCATTCGCGTGGCAGGGCACGTGGTGGCTGCCGCTGTTCCAGTTCAACCTGGCCGACATGAGCCCGAAGCCCGGCATGCAGGAAGTGCTCGCGGAACTCTCGCGCGTGTTCGACCGCGTCACGCTGTCGCGGTGGTTCCTGCAGTCGAACTGCAGCCTGCGCGGGCGCGCGCCCGTGCAGGTGATCGACGTGACCCCGGACGACGTGGTGGCCGCCGCGCGGCTGGACCGGTTCGTGGCGGCCGGATAATCGCGGACCCGTCACGCTTCTGGAGTCACGATGATCAAGGTCAGCCTGCTCGCCGCATCCGTCGCCACCGCCCTCGCGGCCGCGGCCGCGTCCGCTTCCGCGGCCCCCGTCACGTACAACCTCGACCCCACGCACACGTTCCCGAGCTTCGAGGCCGACCACATGGGCATCTCGGTGTGGCGCGGCAAGTTCAACAAGACCGAGGGCAAGGTCGTGCTCGACAAGGCCGCCGGCACCGGCCAGGTGGACCTCACCGTCGACATCGACAGCATCGACTTCGGCCTCGACATCATGAACGCCGAGGCGAAGAAGCCCACGCTGTTCGACGCCGCGAAGTACCCGAAGGCCACCTACAAGGGCAAGCTCGACGGCTTCACCAACGGCGTGCCCACGCAACTGGTGGGCGACCTCACGCTGCATGGCGTGACGAAGCCGGTGGCGCTCAAGATCAACTCGTTCAAGTGCCTTCCGCACCCGATGCTCAAGCGCGAATTGTGTGGTGCCGACGTGGTCGGCACGCTCAACCGCGACGAGTTCGGCATCGATGCCGGCAAACCCTACGGTTTCCGCATGGATGTCACGTTGCGCATCCAGGTCGAGGCCATCGCCGCTGAATGAGCCAAACGGATCGGCTTGTCAAGAGGAAAAGCCGGACACCCGGTGCGGCGAACGGAACAGGCTGTCCCCACGACCGGTGGACAGCCATGTGAACAACTCGTTGAAGAACCTCGGGAAGCCGCACCAGCACTGGGTTTCCACTGGATCGCCTCAGATTGAGGCAGTTTGATGACGGTGCGGGAAAATCGGGAGTTCAGAGCACCCGCCCGACCCCCGGCACCCTCAGCAGCAGGCCTGCCAGCAGGAAACACAGGGCACAGGCCAGGCTGCCGGTGAGCGCGAACTTGAGCAGCGCGGGCCACGCCAGTTCGCGCCCGGCCAGGGCCACGGCCACCAGCACCGGCGGGTGGATCACGTAGATCGCGAAGGCGCGCCGCGCCAGCGCCGCACCGAAGCGGCCCGACGGCGCGGTGCGGGCCTGCGCGTGCACCAGCAGGGTCAGCACGATGCCCCACGCCACGAACGGTTCCCAGAATGCGTAGACGGCGGCGGCGAGCGACACCCCGCCCATCGGGTCACCCATCGGCAAGGGCGCGAAGGCCAGCAGCAGCAACGGCAGCGCGCACCACGCGACCCGGCGCCAGGTGCGCGCCGCGGCGGGCGGCACGGCGAGCCACCAGCCCTGCTCGGCGGCGGCCATCCCGGCGGCGAAGAGGATCATGTAGCTCGCGAAGTAGCCGAACTGCAGGCCCCACACCGAGGTTCCCACCGGCCACACGAGGCGCAAGGCGAATGCCAGGGTGCCGCAGGCGAGGGCCGCGGCGAGCAGCACGGTGTTCGAGGGGAAGGGGCGAGACTGGAGGGCGGAGGGGCGCAGCGTGTGCCTCAGCGCCGCCACGGCGCTCATCGCGAGCAGCGCGGTGGCGAACCACAGCGGGCCGGGGAAGAAACGCCCGCTGCGCCAGGCCCACAGCAGGGTGTCGGTGAACGCGGTGCCCCGGGGCGTCTGGGCGAGGGCCACGGTGACGGGGCCGAGCAGCCAGCCGAACACCACGAGCGGAATGCCCAGGCGGATCACCCGGTCCCGGAGGAAGCCGGCGCTGCCCTTGCGTTGCAGCGCGCCGGGCACGTAGGCCCCCGCGATCAGGAAGAACATCCCCATGAACCAGGCCTGGTTGACCGCGCAGAAGATGCCGAAGGCCTCCGCGGTCGGAGATTCGTTCGACGACCGCTCCCGCCAGAACCATCCGCCCGGGCCGCCGTAGGTGATCGCGGCGTGGTGGAACACCACCAGCAGGGTCACCCAGGCCTTCAGGCGGTCGATGCCGGGGTGGCGGAGGGGGGCTGCCGGGGTCGTCATGGCGGGGGAGTATGGCCGGAAGGAGTTGTTCACACGGTGGGCGTTTTCCTGTCCCCAGCGTCCGTGGACATCCATGTGAACAACTTGGTGACGGATCGCGAGACCCCCGATCACCACTGGGGATTCCTTGGATTGCTCGAATATCGGGCAGTGGAAAACCCGCTTTCCCCAGGTGCCGTGGACATCCATGTTGACAACTTGGTGACGGATCGCGAGAGCCCCGATGCCTATTGGGATCGGGTTGGATTGCCCAAGGATGAGGCAGTGGACGGTTCGTGCTGCGGCACAATGGCGCCCCCGATGCGCTACGCCGTTTTCCTCCGCAATGTCAACCTCGGCCGACCGAACGCGCCCACGCGCGAGCAGTTCGAGGCGGCGTTCCTGCACGCCGGCGCCCGCGAGGCCACGTCGTTCCTCACGAACGGCACGCTGGTCTACGCGCCGGGCGACGGCGTGACGGCGCAGGCGGTGTTCGAGGGCGCCTACCGCACACTGCAGTCGGTGTGCGGCTTGCGCGAGCCGGCCTTCGTGCGCACGGTGGACTACCTCGCCGCGCTGGTGGCGCTGGACCCGTTCGCGGGGATCGACCGCGGCAGCGTGTATGCGTTCTGCGTGTCCTTCCTGCTCGACCCGTCGGTCACCCCGCCCGTGCTGCCGCTCGCGTCCGCACGCCGCGACGTGGAACTGGTGCGGGTCACGCCCGGCGAGGTGCTGAGCGTGAGCCGCCAGGTGATGAAGGCGCCGGGCAGTCCGAACGCCTTCCTCGAGAAACACCTCGGTTCGCGGCTGTCCACGCGCGAGTGGAACACCATCACCCGGCTCGTGAAGCGGTTCGGGCAGGCGGGGGTAGGATGACCCGTTGGAGGTGATTCATCCATGTGCCGGAACATCAAGACCCTGTTCAACTTCGAGCCGCCGGCCACCGAGCTGGAGATCCGGGACGCCTCGCTGCAGTTCGTGCGCAAGCTGAGCGGCTTTTCCGTGCCGTCGAAGGCCAACGAGGCCGCGTTCGACCGGGCCGTGGCCGACATCGCCGCGGTGGCGCGCACGCTGATCGATTCGATGGTCACCACGGCCGAGCCGAAGGACCGGGCCGTGGAGGCCGAAAAGGCGAAGGCCCGTTCGGCGGAGCGCTTCGGCGCGCGGGCCTAGTTGTGAAGCGTCAAGAGGTTGTATCTCGGCCCGGGTAGTCGAGAGGCCGGCGGCACGCGACCGATGCCGTGGTGAGGCCGGTGCCAGTTGTAGTGATGCTGCCAGCTGTGCAGGACTTCGCGTCGCTCCTCGGAGTTCCGGTACGTCCAGCCGTAGGCCCACTCGCGCAGGGCCGACTGGATGAAGCGCTCGGCCTTGCCGTTGGTTTGTGGACGGTAGGCGCGAGTGAACTTCTGCTGGATGCCCAGCTGCTCGCAAGCGGCCCTGAATAGCTTGGAACGGAAGGCTGAACCGTTGTCGGTCAACAGCCGCTTGATGGTCACGCCCAAACGGTTGTAGTACGCCACGGCATCGCGCAGGAACTGCACCGCGCTCTCTGTGCGCTCGTCGGGGTGCATGGCCGTGAAGGCCACGCGCGCGTGGTCGTCTACTGCGACGAACAGGAACTCCCAGCCTGCGCCATTGACCGAGTCGCGGCGATTGCCGGTTACGCGATGACTCGGGCGCTCGATGCGTCCAAGCTTCTTTGTGTCGATGTGCAGCAGGTCGCCCGGCTGCTTGTGCTCGTATCGCTGTACGGGCTCGCGCGGCTCCAGGTCCGAGAGCTTGGACAGGCCGGCCCGTGCCAGCACACGGCTGACGGTCGCCTCCGACACGCCGACGCTCTTGGCGATGCGCGATTGCAGCATCCGGCGCTGGCGCAGTTCAACGATAAGCAACGCCTTGCCCGGCTCGATACTCCGGGGCGAGCGAGCCGGCCGAGACGATGCATCAGCCAGGGCGGCAACACCTCCTGCCAGGTACCGCCCCAGCCACTTCCTGGCCGTGGGGGGCGTTACCCCGTGCTTGGCGGCCGCTTCACAGGCGCTCAGGCCCTGCTCGGTCATTTCTTTGACCATCTCCGCTCGGCGCGCGTAGGTAAGTCGGGCATGCTTATGGGTGTTCATCCGGTTGGGCCCCTTGGGTGGATTGGGTGTTTGGCGACTTCCAGTCTCTCAAACCCAATCCGGATGAACACCGGATACAACCTATTGAAGCATCACACCTAGTCGCGGTCGGGCGCCCCCAGCGGGAAGTACGGCCGGTACTTCCGCGCTTCATCCACTGCGCGAGCGAACGACGGCCGCGCCAGCAGCCGCTGCCGGTACGCCTTGACGTTCGGGCAGTCGTCCGGGATCGGGTGGGTCCAGTCGGCATAGAACAGCGCGGGCGCCGCGGCGCAGTCGGCGAGGCTGAAGGTGCTGCCTGCGGCCCACTCGCGGTCCGCCATCACGCGATCGAGCCAGCGGTACGACGTCTCCAGCATCGCCTTCGCCTCGTCCACGCCGTAGGGGTCGCGCACGGCCTCGGGCCGGATCGCGTTGAACACCACCTTCTGCTGCGGCGTGGACACGTAGTTGTCGAAGAAGCGGTCCATCGTGCGCACGTCCAGCGCGGCTTCGGGCGTGTCGGGCACGAAGCGCACCGGGCCGCGGTGCGCGTGGTCGAGGTGCTCGATGATCAGGCTCGCCTCGAGGATCGTGCGCCCGCCGTCCACCATCACCGGGAAACGCTTCATGGGCCACAGCGCGGCGAGCTCCTCGTTCGCCTTCGGATCCTCGAGCGTGCGGTACTCGAAGGCGGTGCCGTTCTCGTAGAGGGCGATCAGCACCTTCTGGCAGTAGGACGAGAACGGGTGGGCGTAGAGCTTCGGGGGCATGGCGGGCACCGGGGGTCGACGACCGTGCACTGTACCGCGCCGGGGCTCAGAAGGTGTGGTTCATGCCGAGCTGCAATGCCTGCGCCGACTCGCCGGGCGGCGGTGCGAAGTTCGACGACGAGAAGTTGTAGGTGCCGTTGTTGCCGTTGCGGATGTGCACGTAGGTGAGGTAGATCGCCGTGCGCTTCGAGAGGTTGTGGACGTAGCCGGCGCCGTCCTGCGACGGGTCGAAGTCGGTGGCGCCGCGGTCGTTGCGGTGCACGTGCGAGTACTTGAACGTGTGCACGCCGAAGGCCCACGTGAAGCCGAGCAGCCAGTCGTCCACGCGCCGGTTGACCTCGGTGTTCGCGGCCGTGGTGCCGAATCGGTCGAAGTGCTGCGAATGCACGATGCCCATCAGCCGGAAGCCTTTGACCGCCTCCCAGCCGCCGCCGATCGCCCACACGCCCAGGCGGTTGTCGGGCGCGGTGGTGCCGGGCGAGAGCCCCGGCGACCCGCCGAGCGGGTTCTTCGCCTCGGCCACGGCCAGGCTGAACTGCAGCGGCCCTTCGCGGTAGCCGGCGCCGAGGCCCGCGTACCGCGCGCCCGACCCTTCGGACGGCGCAGCCTGCGCATAGGCATACATGCCCTTCACCACGGTGGGCGGGAGGTGGTACGCCACGATGTTGCTGGCACGGCTCAGCGTCATCGGCGCGAGCGACGGCGTGTACCAAGACTGGAAGTTGGTGGCGCTCGCCACGCCCACCGTCGCGAACGGGTCGAAGAGGTACACGGGGATGAACGTGGTGACGTAGTCGCGGCCCAGGCGCAGTTCGCCGTACGGCGAGTGCAGGCTCAGCGTCGAGCGCCGGTTCCACGCGAATCCGCCGGTGGCCGTCTGCCCGCGCGGCTGGTTCGTGAGGTTCGTCGCCGTGCCGGTGCCCGTGCCGAGGTTGATCTGCGACTCGATGTTGAATCCCGCGCGCCAGCCGCCGCCCAGGTCCTCGTTGCCCAGGAAACCGATGCGGCTCGCGTTGAGGCCGCCGTCCCGGATCTGCCATTGCCCGCCGCGGCTGCCGGCCTGCAGCCGCACGATGCTCGCGTCGGCGATGCCGTAGAGCGTGAGCTGTGCCCGGGCCAACGGGACGGCGCACACGGACAGGGCGAGGGCGCACGCCCCCCACAGGGACCACTTCATCGGGACCTCCTCGGCAGGAAGGATCAGGGGACGTTCAGATCACGCGCTGGGCCCTCATCGCCGCGATGTCCTCGGGCGCGTAGCCGAGCGCGGAAAGCACGCTGTCGGTGTGTTCGCCCGTGAGCGGCGCCGTCGAGCGGATGCGCTTTGCATGGCCCTCGACGTTGATGGGCGAGCCGAGCAGGTGTGTGTCACCGAAGCGCGGGTGGCGCACCGGCAGCGCCATGCCGAGGTGTCGCACCTGCGGGTCGGCGAAGACCTGGCCGATGTCGTAGATGGGGCCGATGGGGATGCCCGCGGCGTTGAGCGCCTCGACCCAGTGCGCGGTATCGCGCTTCAGCAGTTCGTCACCGATGGCCGCGTGCAGCCGGGCGCGGTCTTTCGCGCGGCCGCGCTGGGTCTGCCATTGCGGGTCGGCCGCCCAGTCGGTGCGGCCGGTGACTTCGCACAGGTGCTTCCATTGCGCCGACGACGAGGCGCCCAGCGCCACGTGGCCGTCGCTCGTCGCGAAGACGCCGGTGGGCACCGCGGTGGGATGCGCGTTGCCCACCGCGCGGGGCACCACCTGGTCCACGAGGAAACGCGTGGCCTGGAAGTCGAGCATGAAGATCTGGCTCTCCAGCAGCGAGGTGTGGACCCAGGCACCTTCGCCGGTGCGCTCCCGCGCGTAGAGCGCCATCATGATCGCGAGGGCCAGCGTGTTGCCCGCGGTCACGTCGGCCACCGCGATGCCGGTGCGCAGCGGTGGCGTGCCGGGTTCGCCCGTCACCGACATCGTGCCGCTCATGCCCTGCGCGATCTGGTCGACGCCGGGGCGGTCGGCATACGGGCCGGTCTGGCCGAAGCCGCTGATGCTGCCGTAGACGATGCGCGGGTTCACCGCGCGCACGTCCTCGTACGACACCTTCAGGCGATGTTTCACCTTCACGCGCATGTTCTCCACCACCACGTCGGCCTCGCGGGCCAGCGCGAGGAACGCGGCGTGGCCTTCGGGCGATTTCAGGTCGAGTGTCACGACGCGCTTGTTGCGGTGCAGGTTCTGGTAGTCGGAGCCGTCGCGGCGGCCGATCACCTCCTCGCTGCCGTCGTCGGGCGCCTGCACGCGGATCACGTTCGCACCCCAGTCGGCCAGGTGGCGCACGCAGGTGGGGCCGGCGCGGGCGAGGGTGAGGTCGATCACGATCAGGCCGGCGAGGGGCAGGGTGCGGGTGTCGTCGGCATCGGGGGCGGTGAGGCGCTCGCGCGCCGTCGAGTCGGGTCGGGTCGTCATCGGGCGGGGTGTCCGTTCACTCGCAGTGGGGGAGGGAGATGGTGTCGATGCGGGCGAGCACGTCGGGCGTGAGCTTCGGCACGACGTCGAGCGACTTCAGGTTCGACTGCAACTGCGCGACGCTGGAGGCGCCTGTGATCACGGTGCTGACGTGTTCGTTGCGGGCCACCCAGGCGATGGCGAGCTGGGCCATGCTGCAGCCGAGGTCGGACGCCACCTCGGCCAGTTGCGCCACGGCCTCGTTGCGCCGCGTGTCGGTCAGGTGGTCGCGCAGGAAGGCCATCTCCGCGCGGGCGCCACGGCTGCCGTCGGGCACGCCGTCGCGGTACTTGCCGGTGAGCAGGCCGCTCGCGAGCGGGCTCCACGTGGTGAGACCGAGGCCGATGTCGCCGTACAGTCGGCGGTACTGGTCCTCGACGCGGCGGCGGTGGAACAGGTGGTACTGCGGCTGCTCCATCACCGGCTTGCGCAGGTGGTGGCGCTCGGCGATCTCCCAGGCCGCGCGGATGTCGCCGGAGCTCCATTCGCTCGTGCCCCAGTAGAGCGCCTTGCCGCGGTCGATCAGGTCGCTCATGGCCCACACGGTTTCCTCGATGGGCGTGTGCGGGTCGGGACGGTGGCAGAAGACGAGGTCGACGAAGTCGAGCTGCAGCCGTCGCAGCGAGCCGTCGATGGCGTCGAGCAGGTACTTGCGGTTGAGCGTGTTCTTCCGGTTCGGCGCGACCTTCTCCTTGCGCGCGAGGCCCAGGTAGAACTTGGTGGACACGACGTAGTTCAGGCGCGGCCACTTCAGCGCCTTCAGCGCCTGGCCCATCACCTCCTCGCTGCGCCCGTCGGCGTAGGCCTCGGCGTTGTCGAAGAAGTTGATGCCGCCGTCGTGCGCGGCGGCCATCAGCTCGACGGCGGCGGCCACGTCCACCTGGTTGGCGTACGTGACCCAGGAGCCGAGCGACAGTTCGCTCACTTGAAGGCCACTGCGGCCGAGGTGTCGGTAGTTCATGCGTGGGGGCCCTGGTGATGGGTCAACGACCGGTGAAGCGCGGCGTGCGCTTCTCCATGAAGGCGCGGCGGCCCTCGACGGTGTCCTCGGCGAGCGCACACGCCCGGGCGATGTCGGCGATGGCGCCCAGGTCGCGGTCGGCCGGGTCCTTCAGCGCCTCGCGGATGGTGAGGCGCGCGGCCGCCACCGACAGCGGCGCGTTGGCCGCGATCTGCCGGGCGATGTCGTGCGTGGCCGCCTCGAGTTCGTCACCGGGCACGGCGCGGTTCACCAGGCCGATGCGTTCCGCCTCGTCGCTGCCGATGCGCATCGCCGTGAACATCAGCAGCCGCGCCCACGACGGCCCCACGGCCTGCATCAGCAGGCGCATGCCGTCGAACGGGTAGGCGATGTTGAGCTTCGCGGCGGGGATGCCGAACTGGCTGCCGTGGGCGGCGAGGCGGATGTCGGTGGCCAGCGCGAGCCCCAGGCCGCCGCCGATGCAGTACCCGCGGATCGACGAGATCGTGGGGCGCGGGAAGCCCGACAGCAGCCTGCGCCACGCGCCCGCGCGCCGTTCCATCTCGGCGCGGGCCTCCGGCGTGCGATGGGTTTCCTCGAACTGGCTGATGTCGCCGCCCGACACGAACGCCTTGCCACCTTCACCCGTGAGCACCAGCACACGCACGGTGGCGTCGTCACGGGCGGCCTGCAGCGCGAAGCCGAAACCCTCCCACATCTCGACCGACATCGCGTTGTGCTTCTCGGGGTGGTTGAAGCGGATGGTGGCGATGCCGTCGTGGCAGTCGAGCAGGATGCGGCCGTCCGCATAGCGTTCTGAAGAAGGGCTGTCGTGCATGTTGTCCCGGGTTCCCGTCGGCTTCGATGAAACGTATCATTCGATAAGTCCATGAATAGGCTTTTGGGGTTAACACCGTGTTCGGAAGGAATCCCGGAAGACAGGACGTGGCACCTTGTGTTCTGCAGGCCGATCGGTGGGAACGCCCTTGCTTTTCAAACCCGGGACGCGGCTGCCGGCCGCCATGCGATGACGAACGACGAAAAACCCTCCAGCCGATTCGGTCTTTCCGGCACGCCGCTCGATGTGTCGAGCGGGATCGCGCTGAACGTGCAGCTGGCCGAACTGTTCCGCTATCAGGTGCTGTCGGGCCAGTGGCCCGCCGGCCACCGGCTGGACAACTTCGAGGTGCTGGCCGCGCGCTACCGCGTGGCGCGCATCACGGTGCGGCAGGCCGTTGCGCGGCTCGTTCACGAGGGGCTGCTGAGCGCGCAGCGGGGCCGGGGCACCGTGGTCCTGCCGCATGCGGCGCCGGCCGCGCTGGCCGCGCCGCGGGTGGGAGGCACGTGGACCGACGAGGCGCAGATCCGCCTCGTGCACAAGCAGCGCGTGACGGCGCTGCCCGACGAGTTCCGTGGCGACTTCGAGGTCTTCGATTCGTACGTCGAGATCGCGAAGCTCCACACGGTGCGCGACGCACCGTTCGCGATGGTGCGGCTGTTCGTGGCCTCCGAGATCTACCGCCACTTCCCGCGGCGGGCCGCCGAGACGTCGAAGCTGCTGCGCCTGATGTTCGTCCACGGCGGCGAGTCGGTCAGCCAGTTGCGCCAGCGCCTGACCGTCGAACCGGCCGACCTCGTGCAGGCCCAGCACCTGCACTGTGCGGTGGGTTCACCCGTCGCGCGCATCCTGCGCCAGCTGCACGGCGCCGACCGCCGCGTGGCCTACAGCGCGCTGTCGTGGTACCGCGGCGAGTCGTTCGAGATGGACATCACGCTGCCGCGCGACCTGGTAGAGGACAGTTCGCCGGCGCTGATCGCGCCGCGGGCGAGGTGAACGGGGCCGGCTACCGGCCGCCCACGGGCGTGCAGAGCTCGATGAGCGTGCCGGCGGGGCAGCGGACGTAGGAGACCACTTGCCCCCAGGGCTTGCGGACCGGCGCGGTGAGTTCCTTCGCGCCATGGTGGAGTGCCCGTGCGTGCGCCGCGCCTATGTCGTCGGTGACCAGACCCAGCTCCATGCCCAGCGGCTTCTCGGACTCGGAGGCCGCGACGTGGCCACCCGCGAAGTTGCCATGGCCGAGTTCATGCGCGGCGAAGGCCAGGGTCGTCTCGCCCGTGGCGAGTTCGCCGTAGGTGCCGGATTCATGGAGGAACTTCGTTTCGAGTCCGAAGGCGGCGGAAAAGAACTTCAAGGAAGCCTCGACGTTCGGGACGTAGAGGATGGTGTATCCGAGTTTCATGGGGTGTCCTTGGTCGAAGGGGATCTACTTCGGGTTGACGGCGCTGTGCAGCACCTCGCCGTCGTGTGCCACGTGGATGAATGCCTGCCCTCCGAACTGCGCCTGGCACGCTCCGACGACCCAATGTGTGAGGGTGCACTCGAGCGAGAACGAGGGTTTCCAGGACAAGCCATGCGCTGCTGCGAACGTCCTCGCCCGCATCAGCGCGGTCAGTGGGTCGAGGATCGCTTCGTGCGGCGTGGGTTCCGGGATGGCGCGACCCGAAGCCACATCGACCCGCACGGTGAGATCGGCATCCGCACAGACCTCCCAGCGACCTTCTTCGAGGTGGATCATGAACGGCGGCCGCCAGGGCCAACCTCGCAGGGTGGCAGTCGTCGCGGCGACTTGGAAGGCTTTGATCTCGTCGGTTGACATGTCGGTTGTCATCTAAGCTGGCTTCCCGGACTGCAGGTTCAAACGGAAGGGGCGCCATCCGCCGGGCGGATCCCATTCCGCGCTGCCCTCGACCGCATCGCCGACGACCCGGTGCACGATGACACCATCGATCGCGAGATCGGTGGTTCGCCACACCCGTTCTCCGGCGGCGTCGAAGCACAGGAGTTCCGAGGCGGAACTCACCAGCACCGAGCGGCCAAGCGCCTTCGAGTCGAGGTCTTCGGCCGTGAACAGGTGACCGAAGTAGCCCGCAAGCGGGTACGAGGCGACTCGGCCCGTCATGGGCGATACGACGGCAACCTGCTGCCCGTAGCCGACATACACGACGTCGCCGACACATCGCACATCCTGGAAACCGGATTCGCCGAGGCCGTCGCACAGGTCGATTCGCCAGCGCGTTTCGGCGCCTCTGCAGACCTCGACTGCGGCACGAGCCGGCGATCCGCTCGGTGACGGTTTTCCCAGCACGAACGTCGCGACATGCGGTCCGCCACTTGCGGCTTCTGCCGCCATGAAGGCTGCACGCATCTGCGCCGGATGACCCGAGACGAGAGGCGGTTCGTCGCAACGCTTCTGGAACGTCCACGACCGGGCCTCGATGTGGATGACATCGCCCGATTGGAGTTCGAGTTCGTACGCTCGCGGGGAGACCTGCCTGGTCGCGTTGACAGCACAAGACGGGCCCCAGGGTTCCTGCCTCGGAACGCTCAACACGTTGAATCCCTCGAACCGCAGCACATGGGTGCCCGAAATGCCCAAGCGAAGCGTCAGGTCGCAGCGCCCCGTTTCGTGGCAGGCATGAACGGAGGACAGCGTCGCATCGTGAAGGGGAAGGTCGTCGAATCGCATCGGTCGGCGAGCGAAGGGGGCGGGTTGCCATTTTGCAGCGTTGACCATTCTCCGCGCTCGCATCAGGAGGAGGCGTTCTGCTCCGGACCGCAGACGTGCATGAGCACGTCAGGCAACGTCTTGAGCTGGGCGAAGGCCGAGGTGACAAGCACCCCTTGGATGAGCGCGGCGATCAGAAGATGCTTCATTCGGGGTCGGGAACGTTCCGCTGCTGCGACGTGCCATCGTGAAGCCTGCGACGTCCCGGCTGGACGAGGGCGCGTCGCTTTCAGGGCTGGATGATCAGTGTGCCGCGGCCGAAGCGGACCCCTCGTCCATCGACATCCACTTCGGCCCAGTCGCTCCGGTTGTCGCTCTCGCAGTCGTCCATGACCCGGTACTCGGAGTCTTCGCATCGTGTCGGGGGCATGACTCGGATGATCGATCGCGGGACGATGCCCCACTTCTCGCACAGCTGCAGTTGCTGGCATGCCAGGTCCAGCTCGTTCATCATGCCGACGAGCTGGGAAATGGCGTGATGGTCCGTGCGGGGCGTGTGCTCCAGGTCGACCTTCAGTTCGTCGTGAAGCCGACGAAGATGCCCGATCGCGTTCTGCATGTTCGACTCCTGAAGTGGGCGGCCTGCTGCCGGTGACGGTGATTGTCGCTCGGGGAGGGATGGGCGGACGCCAGGATCCACCCGCCGGGCACCGGGCACCGCCCGGAGTCCGGCGGGCCACGTCAGCGGCCGTGCACGGAGCGCACCGCGTTCAGGCCGTCCGAGCGGATCAACTCGAAGCTGCCGCCCGCGGGCAGGTCGGCGGTCGGAAGGGTGGCCGAGCCACCGCGAAGGTCCTGCGCCAGCGTGCGGCGCTCGCCGCCGGTGCCCACCCACGTGACCGTGAGGAACGCGTGGCGCGTGGCATCCCACGTCAGCCGCAGCGTGCCGGCGGCCTCCTGCACCTGCGTGGCCACGGCATCGCCGGCTTGAAGCCGCTGCGCCCGTGCCTGCGTGTTCAGCAGCACCTTGCCGTCGCGCACCACCGTCACGCTCTGCACGGCGCCGGGATTCGGAACGGTGAAACCGAAGTGCTCGGTGCTCGCGTCGTGGTCCAGCGTGCGTGGCGCGAACGGGTACTCCACCGTGCCGGTGTCCGCGACGATGCGAAGGGTGTAGTCACCCGCCGCGGGCACGCGCGGCTTGCCCGAGAGCGACTTCACGGGGTTCAGCTCGCCGGTGCCGTCGGCACGGATCTCGCCGCTGATCAGCAGCAGTTCCTGCACCGCTGCCGTGGTGTCCCGATCGCTTCCCGCGGCCAGCACCTGCCGGTCGGTGGGCGTCAGGTAGGTCTGCATCTGGCGGTAGTTGTAGTCGGAGAACACCTGGCCGCCGCAGTAGCTCATGATGTCGTGCCGGTCGGTGGGCCGCGGGTCGTAGAAGGTGTTCGTGTCGCTCAGGTACGGCCACACGTAGCGGCCCGGCTTGCCGAGGTTGGCGTCCGGGTACGGGTAGTTCGGGTCGGGGCTGCCGGCGCCGCCGCACGCGGCGTGGGGCAGCGAGAAATTGTGGCCCAGCTCGTGCGCCACCACGTCGCGCACCGAGGTGGGCGCGCTCGGCATGTCGAAGCCCACGCCCGCGCTGCCGCGGAGGTAGGCCAGGCCGGCGAGGCCCCATGTGCGCTTGGGGATGAAGCCGAAGTAGTGGTCGTGGTCCTGCGCACCTTCGAGGGTGTGCAGGTCCGCCAGCTCGCCGAGGATCTTGCCGAAAGCATCGCTCCAGCCGGAGTCGGTCGTCGGCAGCGTGGTCACCCGGCCCGACGTGTAGGTGGCGTGGTTGCGCACCGTCACGCTGGCCACGGGGAACAGCGCCTGGATGTGCGGCCCCTGGTTGGCGGGCACCTGGCCCGAGGTGCCGCCGATGCGCACGGAAATCGGAACCAGCGTCATCGGCACGCCGCCGCCCACCCGCGGCGTGAGTGTCGTGGGCGTGGTGTCGCCCACGTTCACCGTGAGGCGCAGGCCGGCTTTCACGAACTCGGCGGGCACCGTGGCGGTGTACGAATCGGTGAAGCTGGGCACGGCCGGCGTGGTCGCGGGCAGGTCGCCGGTGGGCAGGGTCAGCACGATGTCGCGCGTGGCGCCGCCATTGACGTTGCTCACGCGGAGGACGCCTGTGGGCTTGCTGGCCTTCGGGTTGCTGCCCGTGATGTTGACCTTGATGAGCGCGGCCTTGTTGGCCACGAGCACCAGGGCGCTGTCGTTGCTGTTGAACAGCAGGGATTGGGCGATCTGGATGCTGGCCACCGGGGACGGGCCCGTGGTGGGCGGGGTGACGGGCGCCGTGACCTTGAATGACGACGCGGCGTCGTTGAAGCCGAGGGCCACCAGATTGGCGTTGTCGGCCGACAGCGTGGTCGACCCGCCGCCGTAGTTGATGTGCTGGAACAGCTGCACCTTGTACCCGGCCTGCACCTTCACCGAAGAGATGCGGTCGTTCCACGCCGAGCCCACCCACGCCGAATCGGCCCCGGAGCAGTAGCTGGCGCCCTGGTAGTTGACGTGTTCGAAGAAGCAGACCGGGCCGCCGGCGGCCGTGGCTTCCGCGACCTCCGCCGCATCCGATGCGCTCGCGTCGGTCTCGGTGGCGGTGCCAGCGCCGCCGCTTCCGCCACCGCCGCAGGCGGCGAGCAGCGCCAGGGCGGCCAGGGCCGTGGCGGTGCGGGGCGTGGGGCGGATGCGCGCGGAACGTTGCAGGTCGTTGTTCACCAGGGTGTCCTCTCTTGTTGGAATGGGCGCGCGGTCAGGGGCGATCGCGGCCGCGGCATCTTCGGCCACGCATGGCGATTCCCCGCGTAACGCGGTTCCGCAGTTCTGTAAGAGATTGCTCGGGGTGAATGCGGTCCGCCAGGGATCGCCCCGACCGCGTGTACAGCCGATGCGCGCTCGCGTGTGGTATCGGTTCCATCGATGAGGCGCGGCTTTGGAGGTGATCCGGGACGGCACACCTCGACACACACTCTTCGCATCCGGATGGCGTGTCGCGACGCGGGCCGTTCGTCACCGTCGCGTTGTGGCTGGCGCTGCGGTCGCTCCCGCGACCGCACTGCTCAGGGCAGGTTCTCCCGAAAGATCACCTGACTCCGCACATGCTCCACCCCGCTCAGCACATCCCGCCGATCCCGCAGGTTCGCGAAGATGCGCACGCAGTTCGCCACCGCGCCTTGCGGGTTCTGTGTGATCACCGCATCCATCGTGCCGGCGATCAGCAGCGCGCGGGTGTCGGGCGTGAGGCCGTGGCCGATGAACACGGGCTTGCAGGCGGGGGACAACTCGTGGATGGCCCGGCCGATGCCTTCCGCGCCGCCGCCGATGTTGTAGATGCCCGCGAGGTCGCCGTGCTGCTGGAAGAGCGCGCGGGCCTGTTCGTAGTTGCGTTCGGCGTCGTCGCGGCCTTCGCGCAGGCCCACCACGCGCACCTCCGGGTACTGCTCCTCGAACAGGTGCAGGAAGCCGGCCTCGCGTTCCTCGTGCGCACGGTAGCTGAGCGAGCCCGCGATCATCGCGACCTTCGCGCCGCGTGTGGCGGCCGGCCCCATGAACCGCGCGATCAGGTAGGCCGCGGTGCGGCCCGCGGCGCGGTTGTCGAGGCCCACGTAGGCGGCGCGGCGGGAGTTCGACAGGTCGGAGATCAGCGTGACGGTGGGCACGCCGCGTTCGGCGAGTTCGGCGACGGCTTCGCGCACGAGCGGGTGCTCGAGCGCCATGAAGGCGACGCCGTCGGACCGCTTGCCTTCCTTCAGCAGGTGCTGCGCGAGGGCCTCGGGGTTGAAGGCCTCGATGAAGACGGCCTGGCAGCGCACGTTGAACGGGGCCCACTGCTCGTGGGCGTAGCCGATCAGGTCGCCCAGCATGCGCAGGAACCGGTTGCTGCCGGCGGGGATGAGGAACGCGATGCGCAGCGGCTTCGGCGCGGTGGCGTCGGCCAGCTGGGCCTGCGACACGTACCCGAGCGCCGTGGCCGCCTGCATCACGCGCTGCACGGTGCTCGGGCGCACGCCGCCGCGGCCGTGCAGCACGCGGTCGACGGTGGCGAGGGAGACCTGGGCGCGTTCGGCGACGTCTTCAATGCGTGGAAACACCTCAGATCCCCTCATCTGTCTGGTTTGACGGGTGCGTGACTGGCTCTTACTCTACAGGCTCTTACGGGGTAGCGGGTGAATGGACCCCCTGGAAAACCCTCAGAACCCCTCAACGGAGTCGAGCGTCATGAATCCCACTTCCTTCCTGTCGAACCGCCGCACCGTGCTGCGCGGTCTCGGTGCCCTCCCGGTCGCTTCGGTCGCCGGCCTGCCCCGCATCGCGCGTGCGGCCGAGTTCTCGCTGAAGTACGGCAACAACCTGCCGGTCACGCACCCGCTCAACATCCGCGCGCAGGAAGCGGCCGACCGCATCGCGAAGGAAACCAAGGGTCGCGTCGAGATCAAGATCTTCCCGAACAACCAGCTCGGTGGCGACACCGACATGCTGGCCCAGGTGCGTTCGGGCGGCATCGACTTCTTCACGCCGTCGGCACTCGTCATCGCGACGCTGGTGCCGGTGGCCGCCATCAACGCCGTGGGCTTCGCGTTCTCCGACCGCAACCAGGTGTGGAACGCGATGGACGGCAAGATCGGCGCCCACGTGCGCGCGGCCATCGGCAAGATGCGCCTGCACGCGTTCGAGAAGATGTGGGACAACGGCTTCCGCCAGATCACGAGCAGCAAGGGCCCGGTCACCAGCGCGAAGGACATGGACGGCCTGAAGATCCGCGTGCCGGTGAGCCCGCTGTCGGTCAGCATGTTCAAGGCCCTGGGCGCCGCGCCCGCGAGCCTGCAGTTCAGCGAGGTGTACTCGGCGCTGCAGACGAAGATCGTCGACGCGCAGGAGAACCCGCTGCCCATCATCCAGGTGGCCAAGCTGTACGAGGTGCAGAAGAACTGCTCGCTGTCGAACCACATCTGGGACGGCTACTGGTTCATCGCCAACGGCCGCATGTGGGAGAGCCTGCCGGCCGACCTGAAGACCATCGTCTCCACCGCGCTGAACGACGCGGGCCTGCAGCAGCGCGAGGACATCCGCAAGCTCAACGACACCGTGCAGGCCGACCTGCAGGCCAAGGGCCTCGCGTTCAACACGTCGTCGCCCGACACATTCCGCGCGAAGCTGCGCGACGCGGGCTTCTACAGCGAGTGGAAGGGCCGTTTCGGCGCCGAGGCCTGGGGGCTGCTGGAGCAGTCCGTCGGCAAGCTGGCCTGACGGGCCGGGACCGTTCCCATGTCGGTTTCCCTCGTGCAGGACTCCCAAGCCCGCGTGGCGGCGTCGAACCCGGTCGGCCAGTGGGCCGGCCGCATCGACCACGGCCTCGGCTCGCTCGTCGAATGGATCGCCGCGCTGCTGGTGCTGGTCGAGATCGCCGTGCTCTTCGCCGGTGTCGTGGCCCGCTACGTGTTCCACCAGCCGCTGGTCTGGTCCGATGAACTGGCCTCGATGCTGTTCCTGTGGATGTCGATGCTGGGGGCGGTCGTGGCGCTGCGCCGCGGCGAACACATGCGCATGACCGGCATGGTCAGCCGCGTGTCGCCAGGCACGCGCGCGCTGCTGGAGACGCTGGCGCTGACCGTGCCGCTCGCATTCCTGGCCCTCGTGATGTGGCCGGCCTTCGAGTACGCCTACGAGGAGATGCCGGTCGTGAGTCCGGCGATGGAGATGAGCAACGCGTGGCGGGCCAGCGCCATTCCCGTGGGGCTCGCGCTGATGGCCGTGATGGCCGTGTTGCGGCTCGTGCGGCTGCACGAGCCACGGCACATCGCCATGGCGCTCGGCGCCACCGTCGTCGGCGTGGTGCTGTTCTGGCTCGCCGCACCGGTGTTCGCGCCGCTCGGCAAGTTCAACCTCGTCATCTTCTTCGTCATCATCGTCGCGGCCTGCGTGTTCGGCGGCGTGCCCATCGCGTTCTCGTTCGCGCTGGCCACGTTCGCGTACCTCGGGCTCACCACGCGCACGCCGATGCTCGTGATGGTGGGCCGGCTCGACGAAGGCATGTCGCACCTGATCCTGCTCGCGGTGCCGCTGTTCATCTTCCTCGGCGCGCTGATCGAGATGACGGGCATGGCCCGCGCGATGATCCAGTTCCTCGCGAGCCTGCTGGGCCACGTGCGGGGCGGCCTGTCGTACGTGCTGATCGGGGCGATGTACCTCGTCTCGGGCATCTCGGGCTCGAAGATCGCCGACATGGCGGCCATCGCGCCGGTGCTGTTCCCCGAGATGAAGGCGCGTGGCGCGAAGCCGGGCGACCTGGTGGCGCTGCTGTCGGCCACCGGCGCGCAGACCGAGACCATCCCGCCGTCCATCGTGCTGATCACGATCGGGTCGGTGACGGGGGTGTCGATCGCGGCGCTGTTCACCGGCGGGCTGCTGCCGGCCGTGGCGGTGGGGGTCTGCCTGTGCGCCGTCGTGTGGTGGCGCTACCGCAACGAGGACCTCTCGGGCGTGCGCCGCGCGAGCCGCGGCGAGATCGGCCGCTACCTGCTCGTCGCGCTGCCGGCCATCGCACTGCCGTTCGTGATCCGCGCCGCGGTGGTGGAGGGCATCGCCACCGCCACCGAGGTGTCGACCATCGGCATCGTGTACTCGGTGCTCGTGGGCATCTTCATCCACCGCCAGTTCGACGTGAAGCGCCTCAAGCCGATGCTGATCGAGACCGCCTCGCTCACCGGGGCCATCATCTTCATCGTGGGCTGCGCCACGGCGATGGCCTGGGGCCTCACCCAGTCGGGCTTCTCGCACGACCTCGCCGAGGCGATGAAGGCGATGCCCGGTGGTGCGATCGGTTTCATGGCGATCTCGATCGTGGCGTTCATCGTGCTCGGCAGCGTGCTCGAGGGCATCCCCGCGATCGTGCTGTTCGGCCCGCTGCTGTTCCCGATCGCCCGGGCCGTGGGGATCCACGAGGTGCACTACGCGATGGTCGTGATCTTCGCGATGGGCATCGGGCTGTTCGCACCGCCCTTCGGCGTCGGCTACTACGGGGCGTGCGCCATCTCGAAGGTGCACCCCGACGAAGGCCTGCCGCACATCGGCGGCTACATGTTCGCGCTGTTCGTGGGCCTGGTGATCGTCGCGGCGATCCCCTGGATCTCGATCGGCTTCCTGAAGTGAAACCCGGGGCCGGTGTTTCGCCACGCCGGCCCGCAACCCCCAACCGCGAAAGATCGACATGAGCAGATTCTTCGGCGAGATCCGCCAGGTGGCCTACCTGGTGCCCGACATCGAGGCCGCGATGGACTACTGGTCCACCGTGCTGGGCGTCGGACCCTGGTACTACAACCCCAAGGTGCCCATCAAGAACTTCACGTACCGCGGCGAGCGGCACGAGCCGCACAACTCGGTGGCGCTGGCCAACGCCGGCGGCCTGCAGATCGAGCTGCTGCAGACCCGCAACGACGTGCCGTCGATGTACCGCGACTTCCTCCGCGCGGGCCTCACCGGCGTGCAGCACGTGGCGTACTGGACCGAGAACTTCGACGCGGACCTCGCGCGGGCCGAGGCCGAGGGCTTCACCGTCTGCATGGGCGGCGAGGTGGGCGAGAACGGCCGCTTCGTCTACTTCGACGAACGCCCGCACCCGGGCCATGGCCCGGGCACCACGATCGAGCTGTCGGAAGTGGCGGGCCCGAAAGGCAAGCTCTTCCGCCTGATCCGCGAGGCCGCGGTGAACTGGGACGGCAGCGACCCGGTGCGCCCGTTCCCCGATCTGTCGACGCTGTGACCATGGCCGGCGATCGTTTCACCGCGACGTACCTGATCGAGACGCCGCTGGACCCGGCCGCCGTGGCCGAGGTGCTGGCGGGCGAGCAGTCCTCGGGCACCTTCACCCGCGTGGCGGGCGAGACGGACGAGCTGCGCGAGCGCGCCCGGGCGCAGGTCGAGTCGATCGAGCTGCTCGACGTGGCCGACCGCCCGTCGCTGCCGAACGGGTGGATGTCCCGCAAGGGCATCTTCGACACCGGACGCCGCTGGCAGCGCGCACGGCTGCGCGTGAGCTTCCCCGTCGCCAACGTGCGTGCGAACCTGCCCACGCTCGCGGCCACCGTGTCGGGCAACCTGTTCGACCTGGGCGAGGTGACGGGCCTGCGGCTCGAGCGCCTGGACCTGCCCGCGTCGTACCGGCTGCAGTTCGACCTGCCGAAGCAGGGCATCGGCGGCACGCGGAAGCTCACGGGCGTGTCGGGCCGTCCGCTGATCGGCACCATCATCAAGCCGAACGTGGGACTGACCGCCGAGGCGACCGGTGAACTCGTCGGGCAGCTGTGCGCGGCCGGCGTCGACTTCATCAAGGACGACGAATGCAGCGGCGACCCGGCCCACGCCCCGCTGCATGACCGCATCCGCGCGGTGATGCGCCGCGTGCGCGACCACGAGCAGCGCACCGGCAAGCACGTGATGGTGGCCTTCCACATCAGCGACGAGGTGGATGCCATGCGCCGCCACGCGGACCTCGTCGAGCAGGAGGGCGGCAGCTGCGTGATGGCGAGCCTGAACTGGTGCGGCTACTCGGCGCTGCAGACGCTGCGCCGGCACACCGGCCTCGCGATCCACGGCCACCGCAACGGCTACGGCGCGCTGTCGCGCCATCCGCTGCTCGGGTTCTCGTTCCAGGCGTACCAGACGCTGTGGCGCCTGTCCGGCGTCGACCACATGCACGTGCACGGCCTGCAGGGCAAGTTCTCGCAGACCGACGAGGAGGTGATCGAGAGCGCGCACGACACGCTGTCGCCGCTCGCGCCGGGCCTCGACGACGCGGTGATGCCGGCGTTCTCGAACGGCCAGTGGGCGGGCACGGTGCCCGCGACGTGGGAGGCGGTCAAGACCCCCGATCTGATGTTCATGGCCGGTGGCGGCATCCTCGCCCATCCGGGCGGCCCGGCCGCCGGCGTGGCCAGCCTGCAGCAGGCCTGGGACGCGGTGCAGCGCGGCGAGACCCTCGACGACCGTGCGGCACGTTCACCCGAGCTGCGCCAGGCGCTCGATTTCTTCGGAAGGAAAGCCGCGTGAGCCCCGACCTGCGCTACGGCTGGTACGGCGACGACTTCACGGGGGCGAGCGACACGCTCGCCGTGCTCGCTCAGGCGGGCCTCGCCGCGATGCTGTTCATGGACGTGCCCGACACGGCCCGGCTCGCCGCGGCAGCGAAGGTGCTCGGCCGGCCGCTGGATGCCGTGGGCATCGCCGGCGCGGCGCGGTCCATGTCGCCCGAGGCGATGGCGATCGAGCTGGAGCCGGTGGGTGCCTTCTTCTCGCGGGTGGCGCCGCGCGTGCTGCACTACAAGGTGTGCTCCACGTTCGACAGCGCGCCGCACGTCGGCAGCATCGGGCAGGCGGTGCGCTCGCTGATGCCCCACGTCGAGCACCCGGTCGCGATGATCGTCGGCGGGCAGCCGAGCCTCGGTCGCCACTGCGTGTTCAGCAACCTGTTCGCCGCGGCGAGGCAGGGCGGGGCGGTGGAGCGGCTGGACCGCCACCCGACGATGCGGGTGCACCCGGTCACGCCGATGCGCGAGGCCGACCTGCGCGTGCACCTCGCGCAGCAGGACCTGGCGCCCGTCGCCGGCCTGCACTTCCCGCTGTACGAGGACGAGGCGGTGCTGCACGCCCGCTTCCACGCGCTCGCCGAACAGGGGGCGCCGGCGGTGCTGCTGGACGTGGCCGAGGCGGCGCACCTGCGGCCCGTGGGGGGGCTGCTCTGGCACGAGGCGCAGCAGCGCCGGGTGCTCGCGGTGGGCCCGAGCAGCGTCGCGCAGGCGCTGCTGCGGAAATGGGGAGCCTCCACCGCGCCGCGCAGCGAAACGACGCGTGAGCGCGATCCGGGCGCGGTGCTGGTCGTGGCCGGCAGCCTGTCGCCCGTCACCGCGCGCCAGGTGCGTGCGGCCGAGGCCTTCCACCGCATCGCGCTCGTGCCCGACGACCTGGTCGACGGCCTCCGCAGCGAGGCCGCACGGCAGCGGGTCGCCGCGTCGTTGGCCGAGGGCCGGGCCACGCTCGTGACGACGGCGCCGGAGAGCCCCGGCGATGCCGACACCCGCCGCGCCGGCGAGGTGGCCGGCGCCACCGCACGGTTCGTGCGGCAGCTGCTCGTCGAGCTGGCCGGCCGCGGTCGGCCGGTGCGCCGCCTCGGGCTGGCGGGGGGCGACACGTCGAGCCTCGTCACCCAGGGCCTCGGACTCTGGGGGCTGTCGTACGTCGGCGCGCTCGGGCCCGGCGTGGCCATCAGCCGCACCCATGCGGACGAGCCCGCGCTGGACGGCGTGACGCTGATGCTCAAGGGTGGGCAGATGGGGGCGGAGGACGTGTTCGAGCGGTTCGCGGGTCTCCCGGGCTGACACCCCCTTGCCGGGGTGACGCGCACGCGCGTGTCCAGTGCAGAATCACCCCATGATCTCCGACGACGAACTCGACTCCGCCGTGACCGCCGGCGTGCTGGACGCCTCCATCGCCGCCGCCCTGCGCGCCCATGTGGCGGCGCTGCACCGTTCATCGGGCGCGGACGAGGAACACTTCCGGCTGGTGACCGGTTTCAACGACGTGTTCGTGGTGATCGCCAGCGCGTTGCTGCTGGTGTCCGTGGGCTGGATCGCCGGCGTCTTCGCACCGTGGGCCGGCGGCGTGGCGGTGTGTGCCGCGTCGTGGGTGCTGGCCGAGTTCTTCGTGCGCCGCCGGCGCATGGCCCTGCCCGCCATCGTGCTGCTTTGCACCTTCGTCGGAGCGGCGTTCTACGCGGTCGAGCTCCTGGCGGGCGCCGCGGCCGCCAGCGCGGTGGGGGTGGCCGGTGCGTGGTTGCACTGGCGGCGTTTCCAGGTGCCGGTCACTGTCGCGGCCGGCGCGGGCGTGCTGCTCTTCGGGCTGGCGTTCGCGCTGGTGGATGGGGTTCCCGCTGCCGGCGAGTGGCTGGGGCTCATTGTTTTCCTGAGCGGTGTCGCCGTGTTCGCGCTCGCGGTGCGCTGGGACGCGTCCGATCCGGCGCGCACCACCCGCCGCGCCGACGTGGCGTTCTGGCTGCACCTGCTGGCTGCGCCGTTGCTCGTGCACCCGGTGTTTGCCGTGGTGGGGGTGATGTCGGAGAACGCGGGCCCCGTGCAGGCGGCCGTGGCCGCCTTGCTGTACCTCGCCATCGGGGCGGTGTCGCTGGCGCTCGACCGGCGCGCGCTGATGGTGTCCGCGCTCGGCTACGTGCTGTTCGCGTTTTCGTCGCTGCTGCAGCAGCACGGGTTCGTGACCCTCGGCTTCGCGCTCACCGCGCTCGCCATCGGATCCGGACTGCTGTTGCTGTCGGCCTTGTGGCAGAAGGCGAGGGCGGTGACGGTGTCCGTGCTGCCGGAGGGCCTGCGGCTTCGCCTGGCGCCGGCGCGGGCGCCTTGAGCCCCTTCAGGCGATC
Organism: Piscinibacter gummiphilus; assembly: GCF_002116905.1. Classification (NCBI taxonomy): domain Bacteria; kingdom Pseudomonadati; phylum Pseudomonadota; class Betaproteobacteria; order Burkholderiales; family Sphaerotilaceae; genus Rhizobacter; species Rhizobacter gummiphilus. The sequence continues at coordinate 4,139,406 of NZ_CP015118.1, read as the reverse complement.
GAGCCGGGCGGTGCCATGGGCGGCCGGAACCGCGGGCTCCGGCGGCTGGGGAACACCGCCACCTCCGCGTTGCTGAAGAAGTACGCGGGCGACGCACCGTAGGTCTGCGTCCACACCTTGCTGAAGTGCGCCGAGTCGGCGAAGCCCGCGCCCACGGCGATCTCGGTGAGCGTGAGGCCCGAGCCCATCATGCCGAGCGCATTCTTGATCTTCAGCCACTGCACGTACTGCCGCAGCGACAGGCCCAGCTCCTGCGCGAACAGCTTCGACAGGCGTGGCGGCGACACGTCGCAGAGGGTCGACAGCGCCGTGACCGACAGCGAGGCGTCGCGGGCGAGCGTGGTCTTCGCGAACTCGACACACGGCGTGAGCGGTGCGGCCGGCGGGAGCATCGTCAGCGCGAGGTTGGTGATGCGCCGGTAGAGTCGCACGCTGGGGTCGCCTCGCATGCCGCCCGCGTGGAACTCCTGCAGCGGCTGCGCGAGGCTCGCGAAGCGGGCGCGTGGCACGTCCATCACGCCGTTGCCGGGGATGTGCGTGAACGCGCGATAGTCGCGGTGGTCCGGGCTCAGGTCGAGGGCCACGAAGGGCGTGTCGCGCGCGGTCAGCTGCGTGGTGACGAACGGGCGGATGGCCACCATGCCGTGCCGCGAGCGCTTGCCTTCCACCTCCAGGTCGAGGTCGTGGCCCGAGGCGGCCATCAGCAGCGTGGCGGCGAAGCGCTTGGTCTTCCACACCGCGTCGGACTTCGCGAGGAAGCCGCCGTCGTGGAAGAGCCGCACGTGGCAGCGGCCCCGCAGGCCGGGCGCAGGGCGTCCGGCCGGCGGGGCCGCTGGAGCCGCGTCCGCACCGTCCATCGTTGGTGCGAACCGCAAGCCATCGGTCACGGCGTGACGAAGGACTTCAGCCAGGTGATCGAGGCGGGCAGGGCCCAGGCGCCGCTGCCGTTCTGGTAGTTCGCGTCCACCAGGGCGCCCGAGCACTGGGCGAGGTAGTCGTTGCCGCCGTAGCCCATGAAGCAGTGGTCGGCGTAGCCGTCGAGCACGTCGAGGTTCTGCACCACGTGCCAGCCGGAGCCGTTGGCCCGGTAGCACGACTGCGAGGTCGACGAGCACTTCAGGCCGGTCACGGTTTCACCGGACACGCGGGCGGTGGTGGCGGTGCCGCCCACGAACATGTCGCGGATGCCGTTGACGATGCGGACGCGGTCGTTGGCCTGTGCGTGGCCGCCGGCGGCCATGCACGAGTTCAGGTTGTACGCGGCCGTGTAGGTGGTGCCGGCGCCCTGGCCCAGCGAGGCCTGGATGCGCGGGTCGTTGTCACGCGACAGCACGGAGATCACCGAGCCCTGGCTGAGGCCCATCGTCACCACGCCCTTCGAGCAGTCGGCCTTGGCGCGCGAGCACAGCTTGGCGATGGCGCTGTTGACGTTGTTCGGGTCGAAGATGCACTTGCCGCGCTGGCCGATGGTGGCGCAGGTGCCGAACGACGCGTTGTCGTACTGCACCGACGCGGCCACGAAGCCCTTGGCCGCAGCGGCGGCGACGGCGGCGTTGGCCCAGTTGCTGGTGTAGCTTTCGCCGGTGCCGCCGATGTAGACCATCACCGGGTACTTGCCCGACGTGGAGGGCTCCTGGCCGGACATGTTGTAGCTGCTGTTGCAGGCGGAGGTGCTGCCGCCCTTGTACGTGGCGGTGAATGCGGTGGTGGCGGCGGCGGCGAGGCCGGACGCGGCCAGCAGGGCCAGGGTGAGGCCGGCCTTGAGGGCCATCTTGCGGGGGAAGTTCATCGGGTGTCTCCGGAAGGTTTCTTGTGTCGGCCGCGGGGAACATCTCCGCGGCTCGCGTTCCTGGTTCGGAACGCCGCCATCATGGCGCCGCAGGGCGCGGGGCGCTTGTACCGAATCGCTACGGGAAGCCCGCGCGCTGCTGGGTTTTTCCGGAGAGAACGGGGAATCCGTCACGGCGGAACGCCGCGTGCCGGAAACGGTCAGCGTGCCGTCACCGGCTTGCCCGTGAGCGACGCGATGCGGGCGGCGACCACCGACGCCTCGGCGTCGTCGTGCGTGCGTCCCACGTGCACCCGCGAGAACCAGCCGAGCGACAGCGTCACCGTCCAGAGTTCCGGCATCTCCTCGCGCACGTGGGCCCCGCCCAGGCGGGAGTGGCTCACGACGACGGTCCGGATCTCGCTGAAGCGCGCGAGCACGCGGGAGCCCGACTTCACGGTTCCGAAGCGCCGGTCCAGCCGCAGCTCGCGGCCACGGCAGTCGAGCACGAGCACCCGCCCGTCGTCCTGGAGGATGCGGATGGCGAACACGGGCTCGAACAGCGAGCGGGCTTCGGCGCCCACGTCGCGGGCGATGCGGCGCACGGCGCGGTGGAGGGTGTCGAGGAAGGACATGGCGGGCACATCCTACCTGCGGCCGTGACGGGCTTGCTAGTGCGCTCGCGCGTCGGGCCGCCGTTGCGGCCGCATCGGAGCCGGCGGCGTGTGGGTCAGAAGCTCAACCGGGTGGTCAGGCTGAGCTTGTGGTACGACCCGAGGTCGAGGTCCACCGTGTTGTGGCGGTACTCGTGGCGCAGGCCCACGCTCAAGGTCTCGTTGATCGCGTAGAGCATTTCCGCATCGCTGTCGGTGCCCCACGAGCCGTCTTCCCACAGGTAGCCGTAGAACGTGTTGTTGAAGCGCACGCGCGGGCTCAGCTGCAGGTTGTTCTCGAGGAAGAACGAGGTCGCGTGCGTGCGGACGCGCAGGTCGTACTTCAGGAAGTCCACCGTGATCCAGTCGTGGCCCAGCGCCACCCGGCTGCGCGAGCGAAGCGACCATTCCTTGCGCGCGCCCAGGCCCAGTGAGCCCTGCAGCAGCAGCGTGTCGAGCGCGGGCAGCGGGTCGATGGTCATGCGGCTGCGGCGAGCCTTCGCGAGGCCCACGGCGAACCACCTCGGCGAGAGATCGTGGAACCAGCGGCCGCGTGCGGTCTGCTCGTTGTTGTCGACGTCGCCGTCCACCACCTTGAAGTCGGTGTTGATCGCCAGGTCGAGCTCACCCGCGGACCGGCGCCACGTGGCCTCGAAGTCGATCGCGGCGTCGCTGGTGGTCGACCCGTCGTCGTCCTCCCAGTAGCCGGACAGGCGCACGGACCACAGCGACGGGGCCCAGCCCGAAGCGATGGGCACGGGCGACGGCGGTACTTCGGCGGTGGCGGTGGCCACCGGCGGCGTGGCATCCGCCTCGAACCGCGCTTCGGCCGGGAGGAAGTTCAGTTCGCCGAACCGGTCCGAGCGGAACCGCCCGGGCTCCACCAGCTCGCCCGAAACGGCGTTGCCGTCGGTGTAGCGGAGCCAGCCGCGGGTCTGGGCGGAGGCGGGGAGGGTGAGGGTGGCGGCGGCGAGCGCCAGGAGGCAGTGGAGGAACGGGGGGCAGCGAACGGGCATGAGACGGGGCAAAACTTCGGCATGGAGTATCGCCGCCCGCGGGGCGGCCCCAGAATGCGACCCGATGACTGCCGCCGACTCTTCCACTGAAATTCTGTTGCGCCTGCGAGCCGGCGAACTGCTGGGCAGCACCCGCCTCGACCTGCGCGGCTGCTCGCTCGCCGAATTGCCGCCCGAGGTGCTCACACTGGCCGGCACGCTCGAGGTGCTGGACCTGACCGGCAACCAGCTGTCGTCCTTGCCTCCGGCGCTGGCGCAGCTGACGAAGCTGCACACGCTGTTCGCCTCGAACAACCGCTTCACGGTGCTGCCGCCGGTGCTGGGCCAGCTGCCGGTGCTGGACACGCTGGGCTTCAAGGCCAACCGGATCGCCGAGGTGCCGGCGGAGTCGCTGTCGCCTTCGTTGCGCTGGCTGATCCTCACGGACAACCGCATCCCCGCGATGCCGTCCACGCTGACCGCGTGCCCGCGGATGCAGAAGCTGATGCTGGCGGGCAACCGGCTCTCGCGGCTGCCCGAGGGCATGGACCGGCTGCAGCGGCTGGAACTGCTGCGGCTGTCGGCGAACCGCTTCGAGCGTGTGGGCGATGCGCTCCCCGGCGAACTGCTTTCGCTGCCCCGGCTGGCCTGGCTCGCCCATGCGGGCAACCCGTTCAGCGAGGCCCGCGAGCACACGCTGGCCGAGGCCCCGGCGATCCCCTGGTCCGAGCTTCAGATGCAGGACGTGTTGGGCGAGGGCGCATCGGGACACATCCACGCCGCGCGCTGGGTGCCGGCCGGCGCCCCCGCGCAGGACGTGGCGGTCAAGCTGTTCAAGGGGGCGGTCACCAGCGACGGCCTGCCCGAGTGCGAGATGGCCGCCACGCTGGCCGCGGGCCGCCACCCGGACCTCGTGGGCGCGCTCGGCGTGCTGGAAGGCCATCCGTCGGGCACGCACGGCCTCGTGCTGCCACGCCTCGCGTCCCACTGGAAGCCGCTGGCCGGCCCGCCGAGCATGGCGACCTGCACGCGGGACGTCTACGCGGACGGCCTGCGCCTGCCCGCGTCACACGCCGACGCCCTCGCACGCGCGGCGACGGCGGCGCTCGACCACCTGCACGCGCGCGGCCTCACGCACGGCGACCTGTACGCGCACAACCTGCTGGTGGACGGGTGCGGGCGCGGGCTCGTCAGCGACTTCGGGGCGGCGTCGTTCCTGCCGGGGGAGGACCCGGAGCGGGCGGAGGCGTTGAAACGGGTGGACCGGCGGGCGCTGCAGGTGCTGCTGGACGAGTTGTCGGGGCTCCGAGAGCCTCGGTCGATGGCATGAAGTAAACATAGATATTCATAAAAGTGGCATATGCGTGATATTCTATGTTCATGCCAAAGACTGCACGCGCCCTCCTGCAACTGCCTCCTGCCACGGCGGCCGCCATTGAGAAGCTCGGTGCCGACCTGGCGGTGGCCCGCCTGCGGCGGAAGGAATCGCTGAAGACCTGGGCCACGCGCATGGGGGTCTCCGTGCCCACGCTGCAGCGCCTGGAGGCTGGCGATTCCGCGGTGGGCATCGGCATCGTCGCCACGGCCCTCTGGCTCATCCAGCGCGACGGCGAACTGGGGCGGCTCGCGGCACCCGAACACGATCAGGGGGCCATCGAGATGGGGGTGCGCGAGGCCGTCGAACTGGGCCGGGCGCGCGCCCGCGCGTCCGCCGAGGCGCGCACCCGCGCCGCGCCGAAGAAGGACTGAGATGCGCCACGACGACCTGTTCCTCTGGTACCTCGGCGACCCGGCCGCGCCCCGCCCCGTGGGGGCGCTCAAGCTCGTTGCTTCCGGCAAGGGCGTCTCGCTGCGCTACGACACGGCATGGCTCGACACCGGTTTCGCGCTCAGCGAAGACCTGCCGCTCGTGGACATCGAGCACCTTCCCCCCGGCCGGCTCTCGGCCGATGCGCAGCGCGCGGTGGGCGCCGTCGACGACGCGAGGCCGGACCGCTGGGGCGAGAAGGTCATCCGCTTCGTCGACAAGCCCCGGCGCCTCTCCTTGATGGAGTACCTCTTCTACGCCGGAGACGATCGGTTCGGTGCCCTGGGGGTTTCCACGTCGCCGGACACCTATCTGCCGCGCGAAGGCAGCCCGCTGCCCCGCCTCGAGCAGGCACAACGGCTGAGCGAGGTGGTGGCCAAGATCGATGCGGCGGAGCCCATCACCGAGGTCGAAGCGAAGATCGTGCGGGGCGGCGGCAGCCTGGGCGGGGCGAAGCCCAAGGCGCTCATCGACATCGACGGCGAGCAGTGGGTCATCAAGTTCTTCAACGGCGAACCCGTCGACAGCCCGCTCGTCGAACACGCGACGATGACCCTTGCGGCCCGCGCGGGCATCACCGTGGCCGAGACCCGCATGGTTCCCCTCGCCACGGGCAACGCCATCGCGGTGCGCCGCTTCGACCGTGAACCCGGCCGCCGCATCCACAGCGTCTCCGCGGGCACGGCCATCCGGGCCGCCACGGCGTCCGGGGCCGAGCCCGACATGGGCTATCCCGAGCTGGCGCGCATCCTGCGCCGCGTCGGTGTCACCGAGGACGACCGCCATCGGCGCGATGCCCGCGAGCTCTTCCGCCGCATGGTCTTCAACATCCTGGTCGACAACACCGACGACCACGAGAAGAACCATTCCCTGCGGGTCGTGAACCCGTTCGCCAACGGCCGCCTGACGCTGGCGCCGGCGTACGACGTGCTGCCCAGCAACTCGGGGCAGGGCTACCAGGAATTCACGTGCGGCCTCGAGGGGCGCGATTCGACGCTCTCGAACGCCATGTCGCAGTGCGATGCCTTCGGTCTGCTGCCCGCCGAGGCGGCGGCCGACGTCGCGGACGTCATCGCCGTGGTGGACACCTGGCAGGCGCACTTCGCCGAGGCGGGTGTGACGGCACGCGACATCGAGGGCCTGGCCGAACGCATCGATGGCGACGAACTGCACGGGCAGCGCCGTGCTTTCGATGCAGCGTCCTTCGCGTCGGCGCCGGTCAGGCGCCGGCGCGGCAGTCCGTTTGGTCGGGGCTGACGTGGCGTTGCCGAAGCCCTCGCCGCTGGCCATCGATCCCGAGACCGGCCACGTCCGCCTCGGCGACCACCCCGCGGCGATCACCCCCGCCATGTCCATCGGCGCGCTCCGCGAGCACTTCGCCAGCTGGGTGAGCGGCGGCCGCGACATCGGCAACGGCTACGAGTGGGTGAGCCTCTCGCACGTGCGCCTGGCCGATCGCCCGGCCGGGATGTCGCTGTGCTTCTTCGAGGGGCGGCTGACGATGCTGACGCTCGGCGTGACCCTGCCCGACGACGAAGAGGAGGAGGGCTGGCCCACCGAGGGCACGAGCCTGCGGCACGTCGCCTTCCTGAAACGGGCGCTGGAGCGGTTGCTGGGACGGTCGATGACGAACGGGTCCGTGCAGTTCGGCTGGGGGGGCGGCGTGGGCGAACTTCGATCACAAGGGGTTCATGGCGTCGGCGGGGGTGCACTACGAGCCGGGGGGGCGAGGGAGTTGATGCGCTAGGGCAATTGTCCTAAGATCGTAGGACAGTTGCCCTAATCGCTCCCCATGACCGTCGCCACCACGCGGGACCGCATCGTCGAAGCGGCCGATGCGCTGTTCTACCAGCGCGGCTTCGAGAAGACCTCGTTCGCCGGCATCGCCGATGCGGTCGGGCTGTCGCGCGGCAACTTCTACTACCACTTCAAGACGAAGGACGAGATCCTCGACGCGGTGATCGCGTTGCGTGCGGCACGCACCCAGGCGATGCTGGACGAGTGGACGGCGCTCGCGCCCACGCCGCTCGACCGGTTGCGCTGTTTCGCCGAGATGCTGATCCACAACCGCGAGGCGATCCAGCACCACGGCTGCCCCGTGGGCACGTTGTGCGCCGAGCTCGCGAAGTCGGCGCACCCGGCCTCGGGCAACGCCGCGATGATCTTCGGCCAGTTCCGCGACTGGCTGCGCGAGCAGTTCGAGGCGCTCGGCCACGCCGGCGACGCCGATGCGCTCGCGATGCACCTGCTGTCGCGCAGCCAGGGCATTGCCGCGCTGGCCAATGCCTTCCACGACGAGGCCTTCATCCGGCACGAGGTCGAGCGGATCGACGCGTGGCTGGCCTCGCTGGCCCCGAAGCCGACCGCCACACGCGCGCGGCGCGCGAAGAACACCCACTCCTGAACGGACACGTCCCATGTTGTTCATCATCTTTCTCCGGTTCGGCCCCAACCGGTCCCAGGCGGGCCAGTGGATGGCCGGGCACAACCAGTGGATCCAGCAGGGGCTCGACGACGGGGTCTTCCTGGTGGCGGGGTCGCTCGACAACGCGCAGGGCGGGGTCGTGCTCGCGGGGAACGCGGACAGCGCCGAGGTGCAGGCCCGGGTCTGGCAGGACCCGTTCGTGGTCCATGGCGTGGTGACGGCCGAGGTGCATGCCGTGTCGCCGTCGCGCCTGTCGGCGGGGATGGCCGACCTGCTGCGGGCCGCGGCATGAGCCAGGCGATGACGGTCACCGGCACCGACGGCCAGCCGCGCTGCCGCTGGTGCGCGGCGGCGCCGGAGTTCGAGGCGTACCACGACCGCGAGTGGGGCTTCCCGGTCGCGGACGACACGCGGCTGTTCGAGAAGATCTGCCTGGAGGCGTTCCAGTCGGGCCTGAGCTGGCGAACCATCCTCGCCAAGCGTGAGAACTTCCGGCGGGCGTTCGACGGCTTCGACTTCCGCCGCGTGGCCCGCTTCGGCGAGAAGGACGTCGCCCGCCTGCTGCAGGACGAAGGCATCGTGCGCCACCGCGGGAAGATCGAGGCGGTGATCCACAACGCCGCGCGGGCCGTGGAACTGCAGGCGGAGCACGGGTCGCTGGCCGCCTACTTCTGGCGGTTCGAGATCGACCCCGCCAGCGCGGCGGAACCGCAGACCGTCACCACCGCGCCCGAGGCCGTGGCGCTGGCCAAGGACCTGAAGAAGCGCGGCTGGAAGTTCGTGGGCCCGACGACGGTCTACGCGTTCATGCAGGCCATGGGCCTCGTGAACGACCACGCGACCGGCTGTGTGGTGGCGAAGCAGGTCGCGCGGGCCCGGGACGCCTTCGACGTGCCGGCTTAGTCCGTCACGAGGGCCTTCGGCTCGAGGAACGATTCGAAGCCGAATCGCCCCAGCTCGCGGCCCACGCCCGACTGCTTGGTGCCGCCCAGGGGCGCCAGCACGTCCGGGGCGATGCGGTTGATCAGCACGCTCCCCACGTCGAGCCGCATCGCCACGCGGCGGGCGCGCTCCGGCTGTGACGAGAACACGTAGGCCTGCAGGCCGTAGGCGGAGTCGTTGGCGATGCGCACCGCGTCGTCCTCGTCGTCGTACGCCAGGATGGACAGCACCGGACCGAAGATCTCGTCGCGGGCGATGGCCATGCCGCCGTGCACGTCGGCGAACACGGTCGGCTTCACGAACCAGCCGGCGTCCAGTCCTTGCGGTCGGCCTTCGCCGCCGGTCACCAGCGTGGCACCCTCCTCGAGGCCGAGGCGGATGTAGTGCTGGATGCGGTCGTACTGGGCGCGGCTGGCCATCGGGCCGATGGCGGTTTCGGGGTCGCGGGGATTGCCCACGCGCAGCGCGGCGACGGCCTGCCGCACGAGGTCGAGCACCTCGGCCTGGCGGGCGCGCGGCACCAGCAGGCGGGTGCCCGCGACACAGGCCTGGCCGTTGTTCATGAAGGCCGCGTTCAGGGCGAGGGGCACGGTGGTCCGGAAGTCCGCGTCGTCCAGCAGCACGGTGGCCGACTTGCCGGTCAGCGCGAGGCTCACGCGCTTCATCGTGTCGACGGCCGCACGTGCGATGAGCTTGCCGGTGGGCGTGGAGCCCGTGAACGAGATCCTCGCGACGTCGGGGTTCGTGCTCAGTTCGTCGCCCACGTCGCCGCCTCGGCCCAGCAGCACGTTGACGACCCCGGGCGGCAGGTCCGCGTCGTGGAAGGTCTCGGCCACCACGCGGGTCTGCAGCGGGCTGAACTCGCTGGGCTTGATGATGGAGGCGCAGCCGGCCGCGAGGGCCGAGGCCAGCTTGCTGCACATCGTGCCGGCCACGCTGTTCCACGGCACGATGAGCGCGGACACGCCCACCGGTTCCATCACCACCTCGGCGTGGCCGACCTGGCGGACGAAGTCGTAGTCCTCGAGCACGGCGATCGCGTTCGCGAACGACTGCGAGGCGTACTGGCTGACCCACCGGGCGCGCGAGAGCGGACCGCCGTACTCGTCGAGCGTGGCGTCGCGGATGTCGTCCGTGCGCGCCAGCACGGCGGCCTGGAGGCGCTTCAGCATCGAGATGCGTTCGGCCTTGGTGGTGCGGCCGAGCGTGCGCTGGGCGTCGCGGGCGGCCGCGATGGCCCGCCGCGCGTCTTCGCGGTTCGCGAGCGTGGCGGTGCCGATGACCCGTTCCGTCGTGGGATCGAGGGTCTGCAGGGTTTCGGTTCCCAGCACGGGAACGAAGCGGCCGCCGATGTAGGCGTGGTCGAAGTGGCGCATGTCAGGGTCTTCCGGTTGAAGCGATGGTGGAACTCTAGGAGCCGGGGACTGTCTTGATAAGATGGCCAGCGCAGGATGAGTCATCCGGGAAATCAGGACAATGCACAAGAGCGGCCTCACCGAACTCGAAGTCGTGCTGGCGGTGGCCCGCCGGCAGAGCTTCCGCGCCGCGGCGCTGGAGCTCGAGATGTCCACGTCGGCGGTGAGCAGCGCCGTCGCGAACCTGGAGGCCCGGCTCGGCACGCGGCTGTTCCATCGCACCACGCGCAGCGTGTCGCTGACGCAGGCGGGGCGGCAGTTCGCGGGCCAGGTCGAACCGGCGGTCAAGCAGATCCGGGACGCGATGGCCGCGGTGAACGACCGCCAGGCCACGCCCACGGGCACGCTGCGCATCAACAGCTCGCTGGGCGCGGCACTGATGGCCTTCCAGCCCGTCATGGCCGAATACCTGCGGCGCCACCCGGGCATGACGCTCGACCTCGTCACCGAAGGCCGCATGCTGGACATCGTCGCCGAGGGATTCGACGCCGGCCTGCGCCCGGGCCCGCTCGTGCCGCGCGACATGATCCGCGTGCCCCTCGGGCCGGACGTGCCCATGGTGGTGGTGGGTTCGCCGCAGTACTTCGCCCGCGTTCCCAGGCCGGAGACGCTCGCCGACCTGGCCCGGCACCAGTGCATCCGGGCGCGTTTGCCCAGCGGTGCGCCGTCGCCCTGGGACTTCGTCCGCAAGGGCAAGCCGGTTCATGTCGACGTGCCCGGGGCGCTGATCCTCGACGCCCCGCTGCTGATGCGCGAGGCCGTGCTGGGTCACCTGGGGCTGGCGCAACTGGCCGAATGGTACGTCGCGGCCGACCTGGCCGACGGGCGGGTGGAGCAGGTGCTGGCCGGCGACATGGCGCCGTATCCGGGGCTGTGCCTCTACTACTCCGGCCATCGCCACGTTCCGGCGGGCTTGCGCGCGCTGATCGACCTCGTCCACGAACGCCGGTCCGATCCGGGGCTTTGACACGTTGCCTACCAACTGGTAGGCTGGCGGCCGATCCATCGCACCGATCCCATGTCCGCAGAACTTTCTCCCAAGGCCGCCGAGATCGTCGCCCACACGCGCTCGCTGCTGGTCGCGGGCGGCTACAACAGCTTCAGCTATGCCGACCTCGCGGCGCGGGTCAACATCGCCAAGGCCAGCATCCACCACCACTTCCCGAGCAAGGCGGTGCTCGTGAAGACCGTCGTCTCGCTGTACCGCGGCGAAGCCCGGGCCGGGCTGGCGTCGCTGGAGCAGCAGTTCGACGACCCGCTGTCGGAACTCAACGCCTACGCGGACTACTGGGCGGCCTGCATCCGGAGCGGCGAATCGCCGTTCTGCATCTGCGCCATGCTCGCGACTGAATTGCCTACCTTGCCCGAGGACGTGGCGGCGGAAGTGCAGGCGCATTTCCACGACCTGAACGCGTGGCTCGCCGGGGTGCTCAAGCGCGGTGCCGCGGCCGACCAGTTCCATCTGCTCAACAGTCCCGCCATGTCGGCCCGCGCGTTCATGGCCGTCGTGCACGGAGCGATGCTGATGGCCCGTGCGCTGGGTGACCCCAAGGCCTTCGCGACCATCGTCCAGCCGGCCATCCTGAAGCTGACCCAGGCGGCCTGACCTTCTCTTTCCCCGAGGGCGGCGCGAGCCGCCTTTCATTTGCCTGCGCTGTCTACCAACTAGTAGATTTGCGATCCCTTCAACCTTCGGAACTTCGACATGCCTCACCCCCTTTCACCCCTGGGCGTCGTGCACACCCTGATCAGCCTGGCTCCGCTCGTGACCGGCCTGTACGCCTTCGTTCGTTTCCATCGCATCGAGCCGGCCGCACCGTCCGGGAAGCTCTACCTCGCCGGGCTCGCGCTGTCGGTGTTCACGGCGTTCGGCCTGTCCAGCACGGCGGGCGTGAACCCGGGCCACGTCCTCGGCGTGCTGGCGCTGCTGGCCGCCTTCGGTGGGGCGCTGCTCGTGCCGCGGCTCGCGTTCCTCGGCCGGCTGGGGGCACACCTGCAGACGTTCGGGCTGTCCTTCAGCTTCTTCCTGCTGCTCGTGCCGGGGATCAACGAAACCCTCACGCGGGTGCCGATGGCCCGGCCCCTGGCGACGGGGCCGGAAGATCCGCTGGTGCGGCTGTCGCTGCTGGTCTGGCTGGCCCTCTTCGTCGTGGGGTACACGCTGCAGGTGCTGGAGCGCCGCGCGTCGAGGCGCGCGGCCTGAGGATCCGGTGAGCAGCGACGGGCTGCACCAGGGTTCGGGTCAGGGTTCCGTCCGCGCGGTGCGCGCCCCGGCCGACCAGTCGTAGTTGTGCGTGGGCACCGGGCTGTAGAGCCGGATGTCCTCGTTCGTGTTCCGCAGCAGGTAGTGCAGCACGTCGTTGTTCTGGATCGTGGCGTCGCGCTGCGCGCCCGCCTTCTTCGGCGTGTAGGTGACGTAGAACTCGTTGTTGCCGGACAGCCCGAGCGTCTCGAACCCGTTGAACGTGGCGATGTGGATCATCTCCCAGTACGGGATCGGGTTGATGTGCTGCCAGAGGTTCACCGGGTCGAAGTAGGCGAAGAAGCCCACGTTGTTGCCGTTGAACACGCGCTTGCTGTGGTTCGACGAGATGTTGGGCGTGGTGACGATCAGCGTGCCGCCGGTCTTCAGCACCTTCTTGACCTTGCGGAACAGCAGCCACGGGTTCTCGATGTGCTCGATGATCTCCTGGCAGATCACGGCGTCGAAGCGCAGGTCGCCGAAGGGCAGGTCGTCCTGCGTGTTCAGGTCGTGGAAGCGGATGTGTTCCGAGTCCTCGTCGATGTCGAAGTCGACGCCGTAGGCTTCGAACCCGAGTGCGGCCAGGAAGTCCATCTGGTTCTTCTTGCCGCAGCCCACGTTCAGCACCTTGATGCCGGTGCGGTTCGACGGGAACTGCTTGCACAGCAGCGACAGCGTCTGCTCGGTGACACCGCGGTCGGCGTTCACGTTCGTCAGGTGCTTCCGCGTGCGGCCGTTGATCTCGAACCCCGCGGACGGGAAGGTCTCGAACAGGCGGTCGATGCCGGTGTCCTGCGTGTCGGTCACCGTCACGGCCAGGCCGCGGCCCACCGTGTTCTTGCCCCTGAGTCGATCGAAGATGTCCTGCACGAACCGGATTCGCATGTCTGTCCTTCAGCGGGGCGATTCCCCGGCACCGGCCGCTTCCTTGCGGCCGCTGCGGACTATAGCGGACCCCCCGGGCGCGGCGTCTGGCGTAGCATGTCCGTCTCGAGGCCTTCCGCATGCCAACCCGTCTTCGCACCCTCCGGGCCGACATCACGACGCTCCATGTGGGCGCCATCGTCAACGCGGCGAATTCGTCGCTGCTCGGCGGCGGCGGCGTGGACGGGGCGATCCATCGCGCGGCCGGCCCCGACCTCGTCCACGAGTGCCGGCTGCTCGGCGGCTGCAGGACGGGCGAGGCGAAGGTCACGCGGGGCTACCGCCTTCCGGCGGCCTGGGTGATCCACACCGTCGGACCGGTGTGGCGAGGCGGTGACCAGGGCGAGCCCGAACTGCTCGCCAACTGCTACCGGCGGTCCGTCGCGCTGGCGGAGGAGAAGGGCGTGGCCTCGCTCGCGTTCCCGTGCGTCAGCACGGGCATCTACGGCTACCCGGCCGACCTGGCGGCGCGGGTCGCGGTGCGAACCGTCCGGGAGAGCCTGGCACCGCAGTCCTCGCTGGACGAGGTGATCTTCTGCTGCTTCTCGCAGGAGGACCAGCGGCTCTACGAGCGCCTGCTCGACGAGGCGGTGTCCTGACATGGCCGGCGCACAGCGGGTGCCGCTGTATGCCTTCGAGAGCCGCGACGCGCTGGCCCGGTTCAGCGGCTGGATCCCCGCGTTGGTGGCCGGCGGCATCGGCGGTTTTCTCGCGGGCCGCCTCCTGTCCGTGGCCGGTGCCTGGGCGGGCATGGGCCTCGGGATGCTGGTGGGCGCCGTGCTGGTCGCGGGCCTGAAGGCGTCCATCACGGTGACCGCGGATGACGTGGTCATCGTGAAGAAGTGCTTCATCGTCCCGTACAAGACGTACCGCGCGCGCGAGATCGACGACGTCTGGTTCGGCGGCGACTGGGGCCTGGAGGAGGGCGCCATCGGCGTGGTCGTCCGGCTCGGGGACGAGGACGTGCACATCGGCACGAGCCGGAACATGCGCGAGCTGAACGATGCGCTGTGGCCGCTGTCGGCCTCGTACCGGACCATCCGGGCGATGGCCTGAGCGGGGCAGGGGCCTGCGCCCCCGCCGGCGCGATCAGCCGAACAGCTTGGCCGCCGTGCGCGCCACCAGCTCGCCCTGGTGCCGCGCGCCCTCGAGGTCGATGGCGGTGGGCTGGCGCGAGCCGTCGGTGGCCGCGACCGTGGTGGCGCCGTAGGGCGAGCCGCCGACGATCTCGGTGACGTTCATCTGGCCCGCGTGGCTGTACGGCAGGCCCACGATCACCATGCCGAAGTGCAGCAGGTTGGTGATCACCGAGAACAGGGTCTGTTCCTGGCCGCCGTGCTGCGTGGCCGTCGACGTGAAGGCCGCACCCACCTTGCCGTTCAGCGCGCCGCGGGCCCACAGGCCGCCGGTCTGGTCGAGGAAGGCGGCCATCTGCGAGGCCATGCGGCCGTAGCGCGTGGGCACGCCCACGACGATGGCGTCGTACTGCTCGAGGTCGGCCACCGTGGCGACCGGCGCGGCCTGGTCCAGCTTGAAGTGGGCGTTCTTCGCGACCTCGGCCGGCGCGGTCTCGGGCACGCGCTTGAGGTCGACGACCGACGCGCCGCCGGCACGCGCGCCTTCGGCGACGGCCTGGGCCAGCTGCTCGACGTGGCCGTAGGACGAGTAGTAGAGGACGAGCACTTTGGCCATGGGGATCTCCTGGAGGAAGGGACAGGGGGCATGCTGGCCCCGGGCAAGGGCCGCGGACCTCCGCGACCTTGCCGCACTCTAGGGACTTCCGGTGTCGGCCGCATGTCCCGGAAGAGAGAGAGCAATCCTCTCCGCCCGGTGTGCCGTTCCCCGGTGTCGGTTTTCACTGAACCCTGAACTCGCCCTGCCCTCCGTGGGGTCACCGTGCGACTGCGATCGATGTCGCAGCTCACGCGCGAGATGGTGCAGAGTCCGAAAACCCCCGGTCAGGAAAGACGCTTCGCGCCTCACCCCCCCCGACTTGCGGGTGCCGCTCGTCATGCGCTTTGACTAGGCCCAATGGCCCACTTAACTTGATGGGTCGCAAGCCGCGGCGCTTCAAGGAAAGACCATGATTGACGGAAGAATCCTGAGGACTTCGTGGTGGGCTTTGCTGTGGTCCATGTGCACCGCCGCGCTGCCCGCGACCGCTGCGCCGCGCTACGCCCTTACCGACACCGCGACGCTGATTCCCGGGCACACCTTCCAGGCGGTGGCCCTCAACGATCGCGGCGCCCTCGTCGGCACGCGGGGTGATGGGCACGCCGTGATCGTCACGCCTGGCCAGGGCGAGCCCATCGACATCGGCACGCTGCCGTCGCAGTCCCCCGGTTTCGAGACGCGGCCGGTGCCCGCCGCCATCAACAACTACGGGCAGGTGAGCGGAACGGTTTACTACAACACCACCGAGAACGATCCGCCGGTCATCGTCCGCGGCTTTCTCTACACGCCGGGTGTCGGCATGACGGACATCGGGTTGCTGCCGACGCAGTACCTGCCGACCACGTATGGGGTGGGTCTCAACGACCACGGCGTGGTCCTCGGCATGTCGGTCGGAGGAAGTCGGTGGGAGACCATCACGTTCTCACTGGGCCGCGGGCTGGAAGTCCTCCCCACTGCCCTGGACGTTCAACCTGAAGGCATCAACGATCGCGGGCAGATCCTCGGCACCCTCCTGACGAACGCCCAGCAGGCAAGCTACATCTACCACCGCGGCACGGTCACTGAGATCCAGGGCGCCGGCGCCGTGTACGTCTACGCGCACGACATCAACGACCGCGGGTGGGTCACGGGCGGAATGTCCCGTGACAGGGTGAGGGGCCAGGCCTTTCTGTACAAGCCTGGCACCGGCATCGTTGACCTGATGGCGGGAGGTGCGAACGACGGCTTCATCAACACCGGTGGCTTGGCCCTGAACAACCGGGGGCAGGTGGTGGGTTCGGGATGGACCGGCAGTGACACGGCGGGCTTCTACTTCGATGAGGAGACCGGCATCGTCCGATTGTCCAAGCTCGTGGAACCGGCCGACATGGTGGGCTGGCGTCTCTGGGACGCCTTCGCGATCAACGACCGGGGACAGATCCTGGCCTATGGGTTGCGCGACGGAAGCAACCAGACCACGGTGGTCCTGCTGACGCCAGTGAAGAAGGCGGGGCACGACCCTGACCACGACCACCACGACCACCACGACGGCCGCGACCGCGGCCACGGCCACTCGCCGCGTGGACGTTGAGCCACCGGATGACCTGGTTCCGACATCAGTGCAAGCCGACACCCGGGATCAGCCCCGGCGCAGCAGGTCCCCGAACACCGTGTGCGCGGACGGGTGGCGCGCGGGACCGGGCGCGTCGTAGAGCACGAGCCAGTTGCTTCCCGGCAGCAGGCCGTCCGGCAGTTCACAGAAGGCCTCGGCCCGGTCCCGGCCCGGGGCATGGGGCAGGTCGACCGGTTCGTCGAAGTCGCTCTGGAAGCGCACGGGCTCGTCGTTCGTGCGCAGCGCCTGGCGCGCGCCGGGCCAGCGGAACAGGCGGATGTCGCCGTCCAGCACCATCGTCGGGCCGGCCAGCACGAACAGGTCGTCCCCGTCGAAGTGCAGGTCGCGCACCCCGAGGCCGCCCAGCTGAAGGAAGTGCTTTCGCAGCATCGTGCCGCGGTCGTCGAGGGGGACCAGCCGCAGCCAGGCACCCTGAGGCTGCACGGCCACCTCCAGCAGCAGCGTCCAGCCGCGCAGCACGGGCCCGCGCAGTCCGAGCAGCAGGCGCGAACCGTCGGTCGCGAGGCCTTCGATGTCGAAGCCGTTGTCCTTGCCGGGGATGGCGAGGAAGGGCGCCACGTGCGGATCGTCCTCCAGCAGGTCGATGAGCCCGTTGCGCACGATGTCGCCCTTCAGGCGCATCGCACGGCGGCCGTCGCGTGCCTCACGCACAAGCTTCGGCGTGCCGTCGGCGGCGGTCTCGATCGGGATGCGGGCCAGCAGGCGCCGGTTGCCGTCGAGTTCGACCCGGGTCAGGCGCCTGGCATTCGTCGCGTCGTCCCGGGTCGACTTGATGTTCTTGCGCTTGAGGCCATGCGAGCCGACCAGCCACAGCCAGCCGTCGTGCACCGCGAGGCCTTCCAGGTCCGCTTCGTCCTCGGGGCCGCCGGGGAGGTCGAGCAGGGTGTGCAGCGGGAAGGAGTCGGTGCGCACGAAGTGCAGTGTCTCGCCTGCGACGGGCTTGCGCCGCTGCAGCAACTCCACCGCGGCCGCTTCGTCGCCGACCACCCAGAGCCAGTTGCCGGTGAAGGCCGCGCCGGAGAGGTTGGTGGACGCGAGGCTCTCGGCGGCGAAGTCGAGGCGCACGGAGGTGGGGAGCAGCGTGTCGGGCATGGCGGTGGGCCTCGCAGGTGTGCTGCGACTATAGCGACCGGTCAACGCCCGTGGTTGTACGGCTCGAACACCTCGACCACCCAATCGACGAAAACCCGCAGCTTGAGGCTCGGGTTGCGGTTGGCGGGATAGGCCACGTAGAAGGGCATGGGCGGCGGAGCCCAGTCGCCCAGCACCTCGACCAGGGCGCCGCGCTCGAGGTGCGGCGTCACCACCGGGCCGAACGTCTGCACGAGACCCAGCCCGGTCAGCGCGGCGTTCACGTGCGCGGTGCTTTCGTTCACGGAGATGAACCCTTGTCCCGTGATGTCGAAGCGCTCGTCGCCCCGCACGTACGGCGCCGGCGCGACCCGGCCGGTACCGGCCGAGAAGTAGCTGACCATGGCATGGCGGCCATTCATCAGCTCCTGCGGATGGGTCGGCGTGCCGTGCCGCTTCAGGTAGTCGGGCGAGGCCACGGTGACGAAGTCCATCCGGCCGATGCGCCGCGCCACCAGCGACTGGTCCGCCATCGTGCCACCGCGGATCACGCAATCGACCGCTTCGCCGATCAGGTCCACCGGGCGGTCGGTGACCCCCAGTGCGATCTGGAGGTTCGGGTAGCGCTTGTGGAACGCGGGCAGGTGCGGCATCAGCAGCACGTTGGCCACCACCGCGCCGACGTTGACGCGCACGCAGCCGGTGGGGTTGGTGCGGTCCTGCGTCAGGTCGGACTCGATCTCGTCGAGCTCCGCCAGCACGCGTGCCGTGCGCTGGTAGTACGCCGCCCCCTCGGGCGTGACCGTCACGCGCCGCGTGGTGCGTTGCAGGAGCTTGACCTTCAGGTGCGCTTCCAGCTGCTGCACCAGCTTGGTCACGCTGGGCTTGGGCATCTCCAGCTGGTCGGCCGCCCGCGTGAACGTGCCGGCCTCGACGACCCGCGCGAACACCCGCATGGCAGTGATCTTGTCCATCGACCCATTATTAGCGTTCTGGAAACAGACATCTGCCCGCCACCGTCTTGGCCCGGCGCCGCCGTGATCCCAGACTGACCTGTCTTTCCACACCGAACCAGGCAGACCCCATGACTTCGAAACTCACCGACAAGATCGCCCTCGTGACCGGCGGCACCAGCGGCATCGGCCTCGCGACCGCGAAGCGCTTCGTCGCCGAAGGCGCCCACGTCTTCATCACCGGCCGCCGGCAGGAGCAGCTCGACGCCGCCGTGAAGGAGATCGGCCACCACGTGATCGGCGTGCGCAGCGACGTCTCCGACCTGAACGACCTCGACCGCCTGTACGCCCGGATCCAGGAGGAGAAGGGCCGCCTCGACGTGCTGTTCGCCAACGCGGGCGGCGGCCAGGTCGCCCCGCTGGGCGAGATCACCGAGGCCCACTTCGACAGCATCTTCGCCACCAACGTGCGTGGCCTCGTGTTCACCGTGCAGAAGGCACTCCCGCTGATGCCCAAGGGCGGCACCATCGTGCTCAACGCCTCGACCACGTCGATCAAGGGCACCCCGGGCTTCAGCATCTACAGCGCGAGCAAGGCCGCCGTGCGCAACCTGGCGCGCAGCTGGATGCTGGACCTGAAGCCCGCGGGCATCCGCATCAACGTCCTCAGCCCGGGCGTGGTGCCCACGCCGGCCTACGATCTGCTGGGGCTCAAGGGCGAGCAGCTCGACGGATTCATCCAGATGCAGGCGCAGACCATTCCACTGGGGCGCGTGGGCACGACCGACGAGATCGCGAAGGCGGCGGTGTTCCTGGCGTCGGACGACAGCAGCTTCGTCAATGGCGTGGAGCTGTTCGCGGATGGGGGGATGACGCAGGTCTGAGTGCCACCGTGGCTGAGGGACCTCGCGGGGCGAGGTCCCTCAGCACCGCATGAAGAAGAAGGCGACCGCCAGCACCAGGCCGCCGGCCGACACCACGACCATCCCGGCAAAGCCCAGGACGATCGCGGCGGCGCGGAAGAACCAGCGCACGCCGCGCGAGCGTTGGACGACGACGGCGAAAAGCAGGGACCCGAGGACGACACCCAGCGCGACAACGACCCAACCCGCCGCGTTGACCAGGGGGCTCTTCGGACCGAACTCCGGCGGGCACCGGGCCAGGGACCATGCGGGCGCCGAGAACATCACCAGCGCAGCGAGGAGGGCGCTGCATCGTGAACTGCGGGGAGGCGTTTTCATGGCGGGGCTCGGTCGCTCGTCAACTGCGCTTCGATGGCGGCCTTGTCCACCACCGACCACACCCGCCACACCTTGCCGTCGCGGAAATCGTAAAACACGTTCTCGGTGAATCGAATGCGCTGCCCGTTCACGGGCAGGCCGAGGAACGTGCCGGCCGGGGTGCAGTCGAACTGCAGGCGGGCCGCGACGTGGGGTGGGTCGATGACCAGCAACTGGATGTCGAGCCGCAGGTCGGGGATCTCCGCCACGTCGCGTTCCAGCATCGCGCGGTAGCCGGCGAGGCCCAGGTCGCGACCGTTGTGGCTGGCGTCGTCGTGCACCCAGTCGCCGAGCGTGGTCCAGTCGCGGCGGTTCAGGCAGGCGATGTAGGCGCGGTAGATGTCGGCGAGGTCGTGGCTGGGCACGGATCGAACGGTGCTGGATGGCCGTGCCGTCGATGTTACGTGGCCGGCCATTCCCGGGCCGGGGCAGGACCTGATCGTACGGAATGCAATCCCGACCCTCGGTGTCTCCTGAGCTGCTGCTGCAAAGTGAAGCGGAAGTGACTCACTTCAAGGGCATGCCTCCGTTGAACAGCAGGACGATCGTGAAAGGAATGGCTTGGATCACACCTGTCGCGGTGATCTCCGGGGAAGGATCGCGTGCCCGACGGATGAACCTCGGTGATTGATCATAGGAGCCCATGACGTCGATCTGGTACTTCGTGTTGGGGGGGCTGCGGCCAATCGGGCGGATCTCGAGTTCGGACTTGCCGAACTTCTTCAAGGTGAGCTTTTCATCGAACAACACTCGCCGTCCCGGCAAGGTCGGCGTCGTATTGGGAAAGCGTGCTTTTTCCTCCTCCGTCAAGTCGGTCGCGAGGACGCTGAGGCGAACCGGCAATTCGAGGCGGTTCTCCGGAGTCAGGTGCGCCGTCCCGAAGTCGGCTGCCAGCCGCGTTCGGAGGTCGCTGCGCAGCAGCGCTGCCAGTTGCGGGTCGAGATCGAGCAGGTAATTGAACCCGGCCCCTTCGACGACCAGCGTTCGCCAATTCGCCGTGGTTGCCAACGACTCGATGGTCTCGGTGTAGATGAGTCCGTATGGTGGTGGCGCAGGGGGATCGCTCGCACAGCCCGCGTTGAACACGGCTCCGAGCGCGCCCAGCATCAGTGTGCGTCGTTCCAAGATGCTCTCTCCCTGTTGGTTGTCGTTGTGGTGGCACATCATGCCCGGCGCCAATGCCGAAACGCATCCGAAGATCCCCCGAGCGATGCCCGGGATGGGTCATGTTGAAACCGACGGCGAGGTCGGCGGCTCGCGCCGCAACCAGCCCTGCACCCGATCATGTCCCACGCGCCATTGCCCTTCGTGCCGTTCGAGCGGGAAGCGCTCGCGCGTCGATCCGAACGGACCGGGGTTCTGCTGGATGACCTCGATGAAGTCGTCCCCGACCTGGCTCACGATGGCGACGTGCCCGAAGCGGTTCAGCGCCCACGGTGCGAACACGATCAGGTCGTCCGCCAGCGGCCGGGAGCCCGCGCCGTTGCGGTACTGGAGCAGCATGCGGTCCTTGTTCAGCTCGCCATCGGCCACGGCCGGCGAGAAGAACTCCTTCGCATGGCCCATCGCGTTCGGCATCTTGTGGTTGAAGCGCTCGTAGTAGTAGCGCTTGACGAACTCCACGCACTGGAACTTCAGGCCGAGGTTGTAGCCGTCCTCGGTGGTCCGACGGCCAGACGTGTTGTTGATGGCGCCGTTGTAGTAGACCGCGACGCCGTTCAGTTCATCGAGCGGCTCGCCGATCGTGTGGGCCGGGTTGATGTTGAAGCGGGTGGCGATGAAGTAGCCGGCCGCGACGAATGCGGCGAGCAGGAGCAGGGCCTTGGTGGTGCGGGTCATCGGGGCAACGGTGAGCGGAAAGCGTGGGCGTCCGGTGATGGTTCGGGTCGGGCGAGTCACCGGGGATTGTCTTCGACGCGTTGGACTTTCGAGAAAGCGCCGTACCGATCCGGCTCCGAGCCATTGAGGTAAGCTGTCGATTCACACCCGGGGTACCGCTCCCCCGACCTCAGGACCGCGCTCGGTACAAGCGCCGGGTCCGAGGGGCATCCCATGGGCCATCAGGCATTCGCCTGGCTTCTGCTCGTCGCGAGCGTTCTTGCCGAGGTGATCGGCACCGTGGCGCTGCGGTACACCGACGGCTTCACCCGACCACTCCCTTCGCTGCTCACGGCCGCCTGCTATGCCGGCGCCATCTGGTGGATGGCCGTCGCCGTGCGGCACCTGGAGGTCGGGTTGACCTATGCGATCTGGGCGGGTTGCGGGACGGCGTTGACGGCGCTGGTCGGCATCGTGTGGTTCGGGGAGTCGGCGGGGATGTTGCGCCTCGCTGGCCTGGCGATGATCGTGGGTGGGGTGGTGGCGTTGAATCTGAGTGGGCGATGAGCAGGCTGGGCGACGGAGCCTCATGCGCCGGACTGGCTCCGAAAACACCTGCTTTTCCACACGCCACGCCCGGGACGCACCTCCTAGACTGGAGCCGCTCTCACCACCGGGTTCCACGTGTCTTCCGACCTCGACGACAGCCAGTTCTTCGAACACGCCCCCGTGTCGCTGTGGCTCGAGGACCTCAGCGCGATCAAGGCGCTGTTCGATGCGTGGCGAGCCGCGGGCGTGTCGGATGTCGAAGCGCACTTTCGCGATCATCCCGACGCGTTGGAGGCCTGCGTGGCGGCGATCCGCGTCCTCGCGGTCAATCGGCGCACCCTGCAGTTGTTCAAGGCCCGCGACCTCTCCCATCTGACGGCCAACCTCGACCAGGTGATCCGCCCCGACATCCGCGAAGTCCACGCGCGCAACATGGCCGCGCTGTGGGCCGGCCACACCGCCTTCTCGGGCGAGGGCCCCAACTACACGCTGGAAGGCGAGCGCATCGACGTGCTGGTGAATGCCCGCATCGTGCCGGGCCATGAGTCCGACTGGCGCCGCGTGATCGTGGCACTGGAGGACATCAGCTCGCGCGTGCGCACCGAAGATCGCCTGAAGCACAGCGAACACTACGCGCGCAGCCTCTTCGAACATTCCCCGATGTCGCTGTGGATCGAGGACTTCAGCGGCATCCGCCGCCTGTTCGAAGCGCAGCGCGCGGCCGGCGTGACCGACCTCCGCGCCTTCGTCGTCGCCAACCCGGCCTTCGTGGTGGAGTGCACCCGCGCGATCCAGGTCGTGGACATCAACCAGGCCACGCTGCGGATGCATGGCGCGCGGGACAAGCGCGAAGTGCTCGACAACCTCGGGCTCATCTTCCGCGACAAGATGCTGTCCCATTTCGCGGAACAGCTGGTCGAGCTGTGGGAGGGGCGCACCTCCATGCAGTGCGAGACGGTCAACTACACCCTCTCGGGGCAGGAACTGAGCCTGCACCTCCAGGGCTCGGTCCTGCCGGGGCACGAGGAGACCTGGGCACGGGTCCTGGTCTCGCTCACCGACATCACGGCGCGCAAGCAGGCCGAGGCCTACCTGCAATACGTCGGACGCCACGACCAGCTGACCAAGCTGGCCAACCGCGCCCATTTCGACGAGGCGCTGAAGCAGGCGCAGGAAGGCCCGTTCCCCGTCAGCATCATCATCGCGGACATGAACGGCCTGAAGGCGGTCAACGACAGCCTGGGGCATGCGGCCGGCGACGACCTGCTGCGCCGTGCGGGAGAGACGCTGAGGAAGGCTCTGGGCGAGGACCGCTGCATCGCACGCATCGGCGGCGACGAGTTCGCCGTCCTGCTGAGGGGGGTCAACGAGGTGGAAGCCCAAGCGGCGATCGATCGCATCGAGCGCATGGCCGGGCTCAACAACCAGTTCCACACGGGGCCCCGACTCTCGTTTGCCATCGGGACCAGCACTGCCCTTGATGCGGTAGCGCTCTCGCGTGCGCAGCACCAGGCTGATGCTGCCATGTACGCCGCCAAGCGGTCGCACTACCGGCAGATGGGGTACGACCGGCGCGGGTGATTCCCGGCGGCAGGCCCTTCAGGCAGGCCGGCGGGGTCAGGTCCGTTTTTCAGAGAGCAACTTGGCGCGGCTGGCCAATGGGTGACCCTGAAGAAGCCGAAGCCGAGATCGCGTAGTTCGTCGAGGCCAGCGGGAAAGACGTGAACATCGGCGGATTGCCGATTGCCGCCTCCATGGCGTCGCGGCCTGATCCCGATGCGCTCACAGAACCTGAGTGCGCGAGCCCATCTTCGAGAAAATCAGCAGATCGGTTGATTTTTCGAAGTCCCATGAGAGGCTGTCTCTTCCACCAACTTCTCTGAGGCGACGATGACAAGTCTTACCTATGACTTTGACGGTATTGCTGTGCGATTCCATTTCCGAACAGAACTGCCCGAGAGAACATCGCATCTACTCGAATTCGCAGTTCAACTTGTTTACGAAGAGCGACAAGAATGCGCGGCTAGTGCGCTCGAAGAGCCGACCTGCCCGCACCTGTTTCGTCCGCTCCGTCTCGGTTGCACCCCGCACTCAGGTCGGACGGGCCGCGGCCCCCGGACCTGACCTCGCCCGCAACGCTTCGTACAACTGCGCGGGCCCCAGCAGGGCGTCTTTCAACCCATCGCGGATGCGCTGCGAGCCCAGGGCCTGCGTGCTCATGCTTTGGTGAGCTTCCAGTGCATCCATGATGGCGTGCAGCAGCGCGTCCTTGAGGTCTGGAGAGTTGGCGAACTGTTCCTTGCTGTTGCTCGCTGCTTGCTGGGCCAGGGTGTCGTTCTCGAGGAGCTTGCCCGCCAACCGGGTGCTCATCATCACCTCGCTCTGGCTCACTGCGAAATGCACCAAAGCGCCGCCGGGGAAGCCCAGTAGTGGTTCCTGCACGCCGCCCTTGGGGTTCGGATTCCGGTCTTCTCGGTACTGGTCCACGGCATCGTGGACGCTCTGGGTGAAGTTGCTTTTCAGCTCCGCCGTGGCCACGGGAATACCGTTCAGGAACAGCACCAGGTCCAGCTCGGCCTTGGGGTTGTTGGGCGAGTGGCAGACCTGGCGCACCACACGCAGGCGGTTGGCTGCGTACTTCGCCTGAATGGCCGGGTTGATCGCCAGGGCGGGCTTGAACTGGGCCAGCTCCAGCGACTCCTTGAGGCCGAGCATCTCGACACCTCGGCGCAGCACGTCCAGCGTTCCGCGTTCGTTCAGGTTCTTGCACAGGCGCTCGGCCAGCACCTGGGGCAGGGCGGGGCCATGGGTCTTGTTCAGGCGATGCCAACCGTCGGGCTGCGTGGTTTCGACCCAGGCCAGCAGGTCGGGCAGGAACAGGCCGCTGGTGCGGTCGAACTGGGTCGCATCACCCTCGGCGTGCAGCCAGCCGTTGGCGGCCAGGTGGGCGCAGATCTCGCGTTCGAAGTGGTGTTCCTGGTGCAGGTTCATTGACTCAGTTTCCTCAGGCGTTCCGTGATGAGCCCCGCGCGTTCGGGCTCCGCGATCAAGCCCGGCAAGACATTCGCGAAGTCCTGGTTCTGGAGCAGTTGGCCGAAGGCTGTGGCAACGGCCTGTCGCAGGTCGGCAGGGGCTTTCGACATCTCCGCGGCCAGTTCTTCGCGCCCGTCGACGATGTTCAACACATCCTCGAGGTCATGGCTGCTCAGGAAGTCTCCGCCGCCTCGACTGGCGAACGCTTCCAGCTTGGTCGCCACGAACGCAACCGCGCTGACCAGCCGGATCGTCACGCCGTCGCCCAGATCCATGGGCTCGGCCGTCTCGACCGCATAGGGGTACCAGCGATTGGAAAATCCCAGCACCTCGGGCTGGACCGGCATCAGGTCGAAGATCACGCCCGAGGCCTTGTGCACCCAGCGGCAGATCACGTCGCTGTTGATGTCTCGCGCGAAGCCACGCTGGGCCACCGCTTCCTCGATGTGGTGGAACGTGGCCCGCGTGGCATTGACCACCGCATCCACGTCGCGGGTGGCACGCACGCTGTCAGCGAGGGGGTCCGTCACCAGCAGGCCGGCCACGGCGCCGCCCACGAACACCACCTGTTCGCGCAGTTCACCCAGCGCTTCTGCGATGTGGCGCAGGTAGGGCAGGTTGGGGTCATTGGTGCGCACTGGCGACTCCCGAATCGAACTTCATCAACTCGGCTTCCATCAACTGGACGGCCAGTGCGCGTTCGCGTGCACGTCCCGTGCGCAGGGCATCCAGCAGTGCCAGCAGGCGGTGGAGCGCGGGGTCCGTGAGGGCAGCCTGCGGCGCAGTGCGATAGATCGGGGAAAGCGTGGGGCCCTTGGCGCTGCCGGCGGTGTGCGCCCACACGGGGGCTTCTCCGGGTGCTGCCGTCAGCTTGCTCGCCAGCGGTTCGGCACCGAAGGCCGTGGGAACCCCTCGCTTGACCGGTCCGGGCGTGGCCGGCCAGATGTAGCGGGCGCCGTGCAATACGAACTCCAGCAGGCTGGGGCGCACGGGCGACCACTCGCCACGCCCGGGAGCCACCGCCAGGCCGGACGCCACGGCGCGCTTCACGCTCGCATGCACTTCGGACGCGCTCATGGCCAACGCCGTGCCCAGCGCGGCATAGGTCCATCGCTGTGGCGGGTGTGCCGCCACCTTCAGCAGTACCAGCAGATCCTGGGGTTTGAGTTCCATCGCTCGGCCATATTCGCTATTCGCGAATTGCGAATATCACCGAATTCCGGTTGGGTGGCAAGGCAGGCCCGGTCCTGACCGTGCATCAGTTCTCGGCGTAGCAGCGCTCCAGCAACGGTCCGGCGCGTTCCAGGTCGGCCGGGGTGCGGATGCACAGTTCGACATCGCCCGTTCCCCAGTGGCCCACCTGGCTGACGTCACGACTGAAACCTTCCTCGAACGTCATCGTGTACGGGTCGAGCTTGAGCGTCAGCAGCAGGCGGTTCGGGAAGACGATCACGCAGGCAAAGTTCTTGAGGCGCCTGAAGGCCGTCCAGAGCTTGAGGGGCTTCTGCTGCACGTCGTCGCCCAGGGCCACCCGAACAGGTTGCCAGCCGTGCGTGCTGAAACCCCTGTGGCAAGGATCGCGCTCCGCATCTTGATCCCGTCCGCGCGTGTCAGGCCCGCCAACGGTGGATTCCCCAGGGTCTCCTCGAACAGGAGCACCACGCGTTCGGCGACCTCAACCGACTTGGCTGCAGGCACCTTCGGCTTTTTGTTGCGCCACAACTCGAACAGGTCGCGCATGCGCAGGGCCGTGGCAGGTTTGTCGGCAGCGGACAGGTCTGAAGCGGCTGGGGCCTTCAAGGAGGAGGGCAGTGCAACCTCTGGCGGGGTGTCTACAGGCTCCCCTTCATCGCGCAGCTTGGTTCCTTGCCGAGCCCTCGCCATGGCGTTGGCGAACACATAAAGCATGCGACGGCGTGCGACCGGTTCCTGCGGCAGATCGAGGCCGTGGATGCCGAGCCAATCAGCCGCTTGCATGGACAGCCCTTCCATGTCTCGTCCGGACACCGCCGCAGGCAGCGCCACGGCCAAGTCCTGAGCTGGGCTGAGGCCCGGAGCGTAGTCCTCGCGAGGCATGCCCTCGATGCGCAGTTCCTCATCAACCTCCAGGAGGGACCTGCCGGCCATTGCGGCGAGGGCCTGAACCTCTTCCAAGGTCGCCACACGGGACACGTATGAGGCTGCACGCGGCTGCGGCACTGGAGGCTGTTTCACCAACCCAAGGGCATGCCGCTCCTGCAGGAACCTGGCCTGCCATTCCGCCCCGAAGCGAGCCGCTTGGACTGCGGCCTGAGCCTGCGTCAGGTCGCCGAGGGCCTCGCTGTGTTCCTTCTTCCCGATGACGGAGACCAGCTCCTTCGGGACCGCGATGCGGAAGTAGTGGCGGCCACCTTTGGTGACCAGGTAGGGCGTCTTCTTGGGCAATTTTGTCACCGTCCAATTGTCCCATCGGGTCCATGGAGAGGAGCCCTTCTGGGAAGGATTCTGGGAAGACGAACGGGAATTTGCCCTGAAAAGACAAAGGCCCCAGAGGTTTCCCTCTGAGGCCCGGATCGGTGGTGGAGAGGAGGAGGATCGAACTCCCGACCTTCGCATTGCGAACGCGACGCTCTCCCAGCTGAGCTACCCCCCCGCGCCGAGCAGTTTAACCGATTTTCAGGACGGGATCAGACGCCACCATTCCGACCGTGCCGTCGTGCCTTCGACGGCGCCTTCTTCGACCCATCCGATCAGCAGGCCGGCGGGGCCGGTGTCGTGGCGGGCGAGGTCGAGGAGGTGTTGCGGGTCGTTCGCGATGAGGAAGCGCGCGTCGCCCTGCCACTGGAGGTATTGGCTCAGCGCGGCGAGCATCTGGCTGGGCTGGCTCTGCAGGAAGGTGAAGGGCATGGGCTGGCCGGTGCGGCACTGGTCGAGGGCCGCGGCGGTGGCGCTGTCGGCACCGCGCCAGCTGGCCACGCGGAGGATCGCGTCGGCGGGCAGTGTGTCTTCGCCCGCGGCGTCGAGGCATTGGCGGGCGCCGTGCAATGCGAGTTCGGCCCAGGGGCCGAGGCGGCGGGGGCGTTGGCCGAGGCGTCGGGCGAGGGTGTCGCGCCAGTCGGGTGGGGGTGGGGTGAGCTGGATGTGGGCGGTGCAGCGCCAGCCGGGGAGGTCCGGGGTCCCGGCCTTCGCCGGGATGACAGGCATCACAAACCTGTCTTCCAGCACCACCGCTGCATGTCCGCCACCGAACCCCAAGATCGTGGCCAGCACGTGGCGCACGCCGGAGGGCCGTGCATCGGCCAGCGCGACGCCCAGCGTGGGGTCGACCTGACTCGTCGGCGCGGGCCACGCCCCATCCTCCAGGCACGCCGTCAGCAACGCGATCTCGGCCGCACCCGAAGCCCCCAGCGTGTGCCCCAGCATCGCCTTCAGCGACACGAGCGCGGGCACGTCGGAAAACACATCGCGCAGCGCGGCGGCTTCGGTGGCGTCGTTGCCGACGCTGCCCGCGGCCTGCAGCTTCACGAGGTCGATCGCGGCCAGCGGCACGCCGCTGCGGGCCGAGGCCTGGTGGCACATGGCCACGACCGACGAGGGCACCGCCCCGGCCGGATCGCTGCCGTCGACCACGTTCGCGCCGCCGGCCACGCGCCAGCGAGAGGGCATCGACGACAGGTGCAGCACCGCGACCGCTTCGCCGAGCACGAGGCCGTCGCGATCCCGGCCCAGCGGCTTCGCGCCGTGCGGCGACAGGAGCTGCATCGCGCCGAATCCAGCGACGGTGAGGCGATTCTCGAGTTCGATGCCGATCACCAGCGCATCGGTGCAACGGCCGGCGGCGATCTCCGCCGACGCGGACAGCACGGCGTTCGACGACGACGTGCACGCAGTCGAGACGGTGAAGACGTGCCCGGACCAGGCGAGCCACGCCGCCACGCGCTGCGCGAGGTGGTGGAAGCCCGGCACGAAGTTGCCGTCGCGCTCGCGTGCACCGATGTCCACAGACGAGGAGGCCACGAACAGTGGGCCGCTCCGGTCGGTGGCGAGTGCGCCGCTTTCGGAGACGGCCTGCATCACGAGCCGCTGCGTGCGCGCCCACCAGCCCGTGTCGGGATCATCGATCGCCTGGAAGGGCCACGCCACACCGGGCGCCACCTCGCGCCGAACCGGCGCGACCCCGCCGGCACGCACCGCGGAAACGGCGCTCGCGAGGTCCGGCCCGAGTGTCGACACCAGACCCCGCCCCGCGAGGTACACCGCGTTCATTTGACCAGGTGCGGCCGAAGGAACTCGGCGAGGTGCGCGATGCTGGTCAGCGCCCGGCGCGTGTCCTTGCTGTCGGGCATCCGCACGCCGTAGCGCTCCTGGATGGCCATCGAGACCTGCAGCGCGTCGAGCGAGTCGAGGCCGAGGCGGGCTTCGGGGCCGAACAGCACTTCGTCGTCGGTGAGGCCGCCGGGCGGGTTGTCCTTCTCGGCGGCGTCGAGGATCAGCGCCTTCAGGTCGGCGACGAGGGTGTCGGAGGTCATCGGGAAGTCTTTCGGAAGAGGACGACGGCCAGCAGCCACATCAGCGCCGCGAACGCGACGAGCCGGCCCACGTGGGGCAGGGTGGCGGCCACGTCGCCGCCGCGCAGCAGCACGGTGAGCAGGGCTTCGAGCGCCCAGTTCATGGGTGACCAGGCGGCGAGCTGCTGCATGACGGCCGGCATCACGAAGGTGGGCACCATGATGCCGCCCACGGCGGCCATCAGCACGTTGAGGATGGGGCCCACGGCGAAGGCCTGCGCGTGGCTGCGCACGGCACACGCGAGCACGAGGGCGAGGCCGACCGCGGCCAGGCTCACGGCGCCCACGGCGACGAGCAGCGCGCCCCAGTGGATGCCGCGCAGCGACAGCGCGTCGCCGCCCAGCAGCGGCATGGCCCACACGCCCACCGCGAGCATCAGTGCGGCCTGCACGAGGTTGACGCCGATGTACGGCAGCGCCTTCGACGCGAGCAGCGTGGACCGCGGCACGCCCAGGCTCTGCAGCCGCGCGAGCGTGCCGCCCTGGCGTTCCTGCACGAAGAGGCCGGCGAGCGAGGCGATCACGAAGAACATGCCGAACACGAGCCAGGCCGGCACGTTGTGCTGGACCGCGGTGGGCCGCGGGCCGCGGCCCGCGTGGCGCTCGGCGATCACGAGGTCGGCCATCGACGCGCCCGGCTTGGGCGGCGTGGCATCGGTCTCCGACAGCGCCGCACGCGCTTTCAGCTCACCTGCCGCACCGGCGAGTTCGGCCTTCAGCGTGTTGAAGAGGTTGCCGTCGAGCCCCGGTTCGGTCAGCAGCCGAACGCGCGCCGAGGTGGGGAACGACGGCAGCGCCAGTTCGTCGGACAGTCCCGCGTCGAGCACCAGCACGTACTTGAGCGAGCCGGCACGCAGGCGCTCTGGCCAATCGGCTGGCAGCGGCACGGGTTCGCCGTGCGAGCGCGCCCATGTGGTGGCGTAGGCCTTGGCCTGCTCGCCGGTGTCGCGGGCATCGACGGCGTAGGTGAGGGACGCGGGACGTGGCGCGTCGTACACGTTCTTCAGCGCGAGCGACATCACCACGATGAAGATCACGGGCATGAGGAACAGCGCACCCATGCCGTGGATGTCGCGGGTGAGGGCGAGCAGTTCTTTCTTGATCAGGGCGATGAGCATGAAGTCAGTCGTCCCGCAGCGAACGTTTCGTGAGCGACATGAACAGGTGCTCGAGGGTGTGGCGGCCCACCTCGGCGTGTTCGATGGACACGCCCTGCGTTTCCACCGCGGCGAGCACGGCGGCGGCCGACCGGCCCGGTGCGAGGCGCACGCGCAGCACGGAACCATCGGCCTCGACCTCGCCGAACGACTGCAACGCAACGGCGTCCACGCCCTCGGCACGCACCGACACCACCATGGGCCCGTCGGACAGCAACTCGGCGAGCGACCCGTCGCGCAGCACCTTGCCGTGGTCGATGATGACGACCCGGTCGGCGATGGCCTCGATCTCCTCCATGTAGTGCGAGGTGTAGATCACCGCGGCGCCGGCCGTGGCGAGTGAGCGGATGGCGTCGAGCAGGAACGCGCGCGACTGCGGGTCGACGCCCACCGTGGGTTCGTCGAACAGCACCAGTTCGGGCTCGGGCAGCAGCGCGATGGCGAGGTTGAGCCGGCGCTTGAGGCCTCCCGACAGGTTCTCGGCGCGCACGTTCGAGAAACGTTCGAGCTGCGCGAACGCCGTGCACGCGGCGATGCGGTCGCGTTGGCGGGCGCCGCTCAGCCGGCCGGCCGCGGCGAAGCAGGCCAGGTTCTCGGCCACGGTGAGCATCGGGTAGAAGGCGTACTCCTGCGGCGCGACGGCGATGCGCGTGGGGTTCGTGCGGCGGCTGTCGGCGAGCGGAACACCATCGACTTGAACGGACCCGCGCTGCACCGGCAGCAGCCCGGCGAGGTGCGAGATGAGCGTGGTCTTGCCCGCCCCGTTGGGCCCGAGCAGGCCCAGCACGCTGCCACGGCGCGCCTGCAGCGACACGCCGTCCAGCGCGGCCTGGGCCGCGCCGGGGTAGCGGAAACCCAGCCCGTCGATGGCCAGCATCAGGGCAGGGCGGCCTTGAGGTCGCGGAAGAACGCTTCCTCGAGCGCGGCCAGGTCGCGCAGCTTCGACGCGATGGCCACGGGGTCCACCGGTTCGCGGCCCTTGACCATGCGCGCGGCCTTCAGTGCGAACGCACGCCAGGTGTCGCCGATGGCGGTGAGGCGGTCGGAGAAGGCCGACAGCTGCGGCATCTGCGCGAGCGTGGCGGCTTCCTGCAGGAACGCGGCGTAGATGAAGCGGAAGCCCGCGCCACCCGTGCCGATCTCTTCCTGCATGCGCACGATGTGGCCGATGAAGGCGGTGGTGTGCGCGTCGGCCGGCGGCAGCTTCGCCACCTTGTTCGCCAGCAAACGCATGCCGCGCACGCCCGCGATGGGCACCGGCGCGAGCATCGTGCGGCAGGTCTTCAGGATGGCCTTGCGCACGGCGGCCGGGGTCACGTCCTGGCGGCCGATGGCCTCGGGGAAGTACAGCAGGCCCTTCGGCGCGAGCACACCCTTGGCGAAGCGCGCGCGGGCCAGGTCGGCGCTGGCGCAGCGCACCGGTTCCTCGAACACCGGGTCGCTGATGAGGTACTCGTCGCCCGACTTGCCGTAGACGAGCAGGTTGTGCGCGTTGAAGTGGAAGCGCATGTCGGGCGGGAAGTACGGCAGCCAGTACACCGAGGTCTGCAGCCCCACCACCTTGCCGGCGGCCAGCAGGCCGTCGAGGCGCTGCTGCCCGGCGGCGGCCGAGCGGAAGGTCTCGAAGCGGAAGCGCGCGGCGAGCGGCCCCATCAGCCCCTTGATGATGGACTTCGGCGGCATGCGGTACGCGATGAGCGGCAGCCCCGAGATCTTCACGAACGGGATGTACGCGAACGACAGCGCCGACGACAGCCCGAACGCGAGGCTCTCGGTCATGGGCACGCCGTGGTGGCGCAGCAGGTTGGAGATGACGCCGCTCTCGCAGTGCGCCGCATGTTGATGTTGGAAGCTCATGCGGCGGGCACCTGGCGGATCTCGTCGACGGTCTTGCCGAGGGCCTCGGCATACCGGGCGAGCTGCGACGCGGAGAGGCGCGCGAAGTGGGCGGGCCGGAGGTGCCGGCGCACGCGCCACTGCCAGAAGCCGCTGGTCTGCGACAGCAGCGCGACGTCCATGCGGCACGCATACATCCAGTAGGCGAGCGGCGAGGCCGTGCCGGCGCGCACCTGCGCGAGGGCGTCCGCGGCCTGGGCCTGCAGTGTGTCCACCGCGTGGCTCGTGACGATCTCCTCGGCCTCCCAGCCGCGCGACGGGGCGATCACGATGCGGCCTTCCGCGTCGCGCGCGTACATGGCCTTGCGGTGGCCGCCGAGCGTGGCGTTGCCTTCCTGCGGGACGGCGTCGATGTCCATCGGTGTCTTCTCCTCCTGAGGGTGCGGTTCAGCCGACCGCTTCCATGTAGACGAAACCGCTCGAGAACCGGCCGCTCTCGGGCACGAACATCAGCAGCTTGTGGCCCGGCTGGATGCGGCCCGAGCGGAACAGCTCGTCGAGCATGATGTACGGCGAGGCCGAGCCCGTGTTGCCCTTCGTGGTGAGGTTCGTGAACCAGCGCTCGCGCGGGATGGGCAGGCCCACCTCGGCCAGGCTGTCCAGCATGGGCTGCACGAAGTACGAGGACGACAGGTGCGGCAGGAACCAGTCGATGTCGTCGGCGCGCAAGTTGCGCTTGGCGACGATCGCCTTCAGCGGTTCGGCGAGCGTGGCGCGGGCGATGTTCTCGTTGAGCAGGCGCACGTCCTGCTTGACCGAGAAGATCGACTGCGCCTGCCATTCGGACTGCGGCACGGTGAGCCACCCGCGCAGCGATTCGTCGGGGTTCTTGTCGGCCCCGGCGTACATGCACGTGGGCAGCTCGTGGGCGGCCGACGACAGGTCGATCCAGTCGATGCGCAGCGACAGCGGGCCGCGCGGCGTGCGTTCGAGCAGCACGGCGCCGGCGCCATCGGACAGCATCCAGCGCAGGAAGTCCTTCTCGAACGCGATTTCCGGGCGGGCTTCCAGGGCCTGCACCTTGAGGTCGTGTTCGGCGTCGAAGTTGCGGGCCAGCAGGATGGGCGACGCGAGTTCGGAGCCGGTGGCGATGGCGCGGTGGGCGTCGCCCGCGCGCACGGACAGCCACGCGTGCTTGAGCGCCGCGGTGCCGGCGAGGCAGATGCCCGCGCA
Source organism: Piscinibacter gummiphilus (assembly GCF_002116905.1). Taxonomy (NCBI): domain Bacteria; kingdom Pseudomonadati; phylum Pseudomonadota; class Betaproteobacteria; order Burkholderiales; family Sphaerotilaceae; genus Rhizobacter; species Rhizobacter gummiphilus. The sequence goes on along the minus strand of NZ_CP015118.1, from coordinate 4,105,472 downwards.
CGTGACGGCCTCGAGCTGCGGCCAGCCGAGTTCACCGTGCACCATCACCGCGTGGCCGGGCATCAGCTGGTCGGGCAGCGAGGTGCCGGTGACGAGGCAGTCGACGCGGCCGATGTCGTCGCCCAGGGCCCGGATGGCGCGGCTGGTGAGCTGCGCGTTGGTCATGGCCGGCTCGCCGGTCGTGCGGTCGATGGCGTAGTGGCGCGATTCGATGCCGTTGCTGCGCAGCACGATGCGGCGCGCACGCGACGGCTTGCCGCCCACGCGGCCCAGCACGTCCTCGATCTGCTCGTTGCCGACGGGGTCGAAGGGGAGGTACGCGCCGGTGCGCGTCAGGAATACATCAGTCCTCATACTGGGGCAAGCGGTGTGTGGCGGACCCCGAGGGCAGCTCGAAGCGGTCGCGGATTTTAGTCAGCCAGGGGCGCATGAACGGGCGCAGCACGGCCTGGATGGCGAGGCTGGCGGGCACCAGCGAGACGATCAGTGTGACCAGGAAGGCCACGTAGACGGCCAGCAGCGGCACACGCGCGGCGCGGCCGGGGCCGCCGGCCAGGCGGATCAGCTTGCCCCAGACGAAGAAGCTGCGGGTGCCGGTGCGTTCGCTGAAGTAGAGCTTGGGGTCGACTTCGCTCGCGCCCAGGCCGTGCAGCAGCGGGCCGGGGCCCCGTTCCTCGCTGGCGTGCAGCGCGTCGCGCAGCGCGAGGCCGAAGCGGCGGGTGCGGCGGATCTGGGTGTCGTCGAGACCGGCATCGGGCATGCCCCAGAAGCCGGCCTTGCGGCCGCTCAGCAGCCACACCGGGGTGGTGATGAACGTGGCGAGCGTGGGGCCCGGGTCGATCAGCGTGACGTTGTCGATCAGGCGCGCGCCCGCGTCGGCCAGCATCGCCTTCATCTTTTCCTGGGCCGACAGCCACATGTTGCGGCACGCGATCACGGTGACCACGGGCTTGCCGGCCAGCAGCTTGCGGCCCACGGGGTGCTTCAGGAACGCGGTGACAGGCAGCGACGGGGCCAGGAACCAGACCTGGTACGGGAGGATGACGAGGTCGAAGTGTTCATCGCCGGTGAGGCCGAGCGGGGCGAGCGGCGGCGGCACGAGGTGCGCCGACTCTGGGAAGGCGTCGAGAAACTTGAAGAACGGCCAGGGGTACGGGTACGGCGTGAGCGGCACCAGCGTCTCGACGTGGAGCTCGATGGCGGGATCGGCCCGCAGCGGCGCGGCGATCTGCTCCGCGACGGCGCTCAGCTGGCCGGTCTGGGAGTAGTGGATCAGCAGCACGCGCTTGGTGGGCGCGCCGGGAGAAGCGGGGTTCACGGGAACGGACTGCAGGCGTGGACGAAGGGTCTATTGTCGTTGGGCAATGGGGTCCCTGCAGACCCGCCTTCGGGGGGGACTGGAAACAAGCGGTGAAAGGTCGCGGAATCGGCCGGGACGGCCGAGGCCAAAGGTCGCGGAATCGGCCGGGACGGTCAGTCCGTGTCGCCGTCGAGGTAGAACCAGCGGCCGTCCAGGCGGACGAAGCGGCTCGTCTCGTGCAGCCGGTGGGCGCGTCCCTGGAGCTTGCTGCGGGCGACGAACTCGACGGTGGCGTGGTCGGCGTCCTGGTCGGCATGGCGGCGCACCTCGAGCCCCAGCCACCGCAGGCCCGGAGGGTCCGGGTCGAGCGTGGCGGGGCGGGTGTCGGGGTGCCAGGTGGCCAGCAGGTAGGGCAGGTCACCCCGCACGAAGGCGCTGTACCGGGAGCGCATCAGCGCCTCGGCGGTGGGGGCCTGCAGATGCAACGGGCCGGTGTGGTAGCGCCCGCAGCAGCTTTCGTAGGCGAGGGGGCGGGGCTCGGTGGCGCGGCAGGGGCAGGGATCGAGGGGCATCGGGGGCGGATTTCACGGAGACCCCGGAACCGGGTCGGAGGGCATTGCCAGCGGGGCGGGGGCGTGCCACTATACTGTTCATCCATACAGTAGTTGAACGCCATGCCGCCCGCCATTGTCTCCCTTGCCGAGCCGTCGCGCACCGCCGCAGGCCCCGTCTCGCGGGCCGGTGGTGACGAAACGTCTCCCGCGCCGCCTCCCCGGGCCGACCGGCTCGATCCCGAACGCCTGCACCCCGCCCTGTGGCGCGGCCACCAGCTGGGCCGCCATGCCGAGCAGGGCTGTGCCACCGGCTACGAGGCACTCGACGCCCAGCTGCCGGGCGGAGGCTGGCCGCGGCGGGCCCTGTCGGAACTGCTGCTGGCCCATCCGGGCATCGGCGAGATCCGCCTGCTCGCCCCCGCGCTCGCCGCGGTGCAGCAGGCCGGCCGCCTCGTGATGCTGTTCGACCCGCCGGCGGTGCTGTCGGGCTGGGCGCTGGCCGGCATGGGCCTCGACGTGGAGCAGTTGCTGCTCATCCAGGCGGCCTCGCAGGTGCCGGTGGACCCGGGGGCGGCGCCACCCGGTCCATCGCGCCAGGTGGGGGTGCAGTCGCGGTTGTGGGCGCTGGAACAGGCCCTCAAGAGCGGTCACGTGGGCGCGGTGCTCGCTTGGCTGCCGCCCCGCCTCGCGCCCGACCGGGTGCGCCGCCTGCAGCTCGCGGCGCAGGCCCACGACGGCCCGGCCTTCGTGCTGCGCGAGGCGTCGGCCCAGTCGTCGCCCAGCGCGTCGCCGCTGCGCCTCGGGTTGCGGGCGGCCGGTGTGGACCAGCTCGCCGTCAACGTGCTCAAGCGGCGCGGCCCGCCGCTGCTGCAGCCGCTGCACCTGCGGCTGCCGGCCATGCTGTCGCCGGTGGCGGCGCGGCGGGCGCGGTCGGCGGGGCCGGCGGGGGAAAGCGAGGTCCGGCCCGTGGACGTGCCGGTGGGGCAGGGTGCCGATGCCCTGGCCGAACCCGTGGCGCCGCGCTTGCCGTCGGCCACGTTCGTCAACCTCGCTTGAGCCACGTCGTGGACTGGAAACCTTCCGGTGTTGTGGATCGGTCTGTACCTGCCCTGGCTGTCGCTGGAAGCCTTCGTGGCCACGTTGCCGCCGGAGGCCCGCGGCACGCCCATCGCGCTGATGCACCTGCACCAGGTGGTGTCGCTCAACCGCGCGGCCCATGGGCTCGGGGTGCAGCGGGGCATGAAGCGCGCCACCGCGCTGGCGCTGGCGCCGCAGCTGCTGTTCGGCGAAGCCCACGAGGGGCGTGACGCGGCCGCGCTGCAGGCGGTGGCGCATGCGGCGCTGGCGTTCTCGCCGGTGGTGTGCCTGTCGCCACCGGCCGGGGTGCTGCTGGAGGTGTCCACCACGCTGCGCTACTTCGGCGGCATCGACCGCCTCGCGCAGCGGCTCGACGACACGCTGGCCCCGCTGGGCCATCGCGTGTTCCGCGCGCGGGCGCCCACCGCGCAGGGGGCGGCGCTGCTCTCGCGGTGGCGCGATGGTGTCCTGTGCCCCGACCTCGCCACGCTGCAGGCCGCGCTCGACGACGCACCGCTGCCGGTGCTGGCGGCGGCCCAGCCGCACCTCGAGACCTTCCTGGGCATGGGGCTGCGCCAGCTCGGCGAACTGCGGCGGCTGCCGCGGGCCGGGCTCGCGCGGCGTTTCGGCGAGGGGCTGCTCGACGAACTCGACAGCGCCTCGGGCGACCGGCCCGACCCGCGCGAGTCGGTGGTGCTGCCCCCGGCCTTCGACAGCGAAGTGGAGTTGTTCGCCCGCGCCGACACCACCGACCAGCTGCTGCACGGCGCCGAGGTGCTGCTGGCGCGGCTCGTGGTGTGGCTGTCGGCCCGGCATGCCTTCGTGCGGCGCTTCCAGCTCGTGCTGCGCCACGAGGGCCGCCTGCGCCGGGCCGAGGGTCCGTCGGTCACCCCCGTCGACGTGGCCCTCGCCGAGCCCTCGCGCGATGCCGGCCACCTGCAGTCGCTGCTGCGCGAGCGCCTCGCGGCCTTCGTGCTGCCCGCGCCCACGCTCGAGCTGGCGCTGCACGCCCACGACATCGCGCAGCAGCCGCCCCCCAACACCGAGCTGTTTCCCACGCCGCGCAACGAACGCGAGGGCCTCGTGCGCCTGATCGAACGCCTGCAGGCCCGGCTCGGCCCGGCCCGCGTGCAGCGCCTCGTGCGCGTGCCCGACCACCGGCCCGACCGCTGCGCGCACACCATGCCGTACGAACCCGGTGCGGCGCCCCGGGCGCCCGAACCGGTCGTGACGTCACGCCGCCCCGTGCGCCGCCAGGCGCGGGGGGCGGCCGAGCGGGCGGCTGCTTCATCCGCGCCCACGAAGCCACCCGTGCCGCTGGCCCATCCGCTGGAACCGGAACGTCCCGCGCCGTCGATGCGGCCGGTGTGGCTGATGCCCGAGCCGGTCCCCCTGGCCGAGCGCCAGTCGCGTCCGCTGCTCGATGGCCAGGTGCTGCAACTGCTGTGCGGGCCCGAGCGCATCGAGGCCGGGTGGTGGGACGAAGGGCTGGCCGAGCGCGACTACTTCATCGCCGGCACGGCGGAGGGGGCGCTGGTGTGGGTGTACCGGGCGCGGTTGCCTCTGTCAGGCGGGGAGGGGTGGTTCCTCCAGGGCCGGTTCGGATAGCCTTCGCACCGGAACGCCGTCCCGGCGTTCCGTGCGCGTGTCCGGGTTCAGCGGATGACGTTGTACCCGCGGCCCGTCAGGCAGCGCTTGAGGACGGTGCCGCGGTCGGCGTCCTTGGCGTGCTGCTGGCCGATGATGCCCAGCGACGCCCGGTCCGCGGCGGCACCGGCGGCGCGGCTGGCGAAACGGGTCACGTCATCGAGGTCCTGGTTGGCGATGGCCGCGCAGTGCTTGTAGTCGGACTGGTAGGCGACCGTGTCCACCTTCGCCAGGTCGACGAGGTCGTAGCCGGCGAGCGGTTCGACCGGGAGTTCGGGCTCGAGCGTGGTGCAGGCGGCCAGGGACAGCAGGCCGAGAGAGATCGCGAGCACGGACAGGGGACGGAAGTTCATGGGAACGGTTCGCTGGGTTGTGAAAGGGCCCCCATTGTGCGTGGTCCGTTCGGACCATCTCCAACGCCGGCGGTCACCCGGCCCGAGCCGGGATGACGTGGGCCGGGCGTTGGCAGCGTTCGACGTGCCGCTCAGCGGTTCGGCACGATCAGGAATTTCTCGCCCGTGGCCCGCTGCCCGTACGCCTGGATCACGTCCGGCTGCAGGGTTTCGGCGAGGGTGATCTCGCGGGAGTAGTGGCTCTTGAACGTGGTCTTCAGTTCCGCAGCCACCCGCGCGCGCAGCTTGCCCGCGGCTTCGCTGCCGATCTTCTGCAGGAACGGGGTCAGCAGCCAGCCGCCCATGCCCCAGGCCATGCCGAAGCTGCGGTTGAATTCGGTGGGCGAAGTGTCGAGGCCGCCGTACAGGTAGACCTGCTTGTGCACGGCCGAGCCGTAGCGGCTGTATTCCTTGGCGTTGCGGTTGATGGCGGCTTCCATCGCCGTGAGGATCTGGCCGGCGAGCTTGCCGCCGCCCAGCGCGTCGAAGGCGAGGGTGGCGCCCGTGGCGGCCAGCGCGTCGGTCAACTCTTCCATGAAGTTGGCCGACGACGAGTCGACCACGTACTTCGCGCCCTGGGCCTTCAGCAGCGCCGCCTGCTCGGGCTTGCGCACGATGTTGACGAGCGGGACGCCATCTTTCTGCGTGATGCGGTTGAGCATCTGGCCGAGGTTGGAGGCGGCGGCGGTGTGCACGAGGGCCGTGTGGCCTTCGCGGCGCATGGTCTCGACCATGCCGAGCGACGTGAGCGGGTTGACGAAACACGAGGCGGCTTCGGCGAACGTGGTGCCGTCGGGCACTGCCATCACCTGCGACAGGTGCAGACAGCGGTATTGCGAGTACATCGAGCCGCCCAGCACGCCCACGGTCTTGCCGAGCAGCGCCTTCGCGGCGGGGGAGTCGCCCGTGGCCACCACCACGCCCGAGCCCTCGTTGCCCACCGGCATGGACTCGTCGACGCGCGAGGCCAGCGCGCGCATCAGCTTCTCGGGCATCTTCGCCGTGGTGACGATCTTCGCCCCCGAGCCCGAGGTCTTCAGCGTCGACAGGTCGGCCATGCCGACCAGCAGCGCGAGGTCGGACGGGTTGATGGGGCTGGCCTCGATGCGCACCAGCACCTCGTTTTCCTTCGGCGTGGGCACGGGCACGTCGGCGAGCGACAGCTCGAGTTCACCGCTGGCCTTCAGCAGCGAGCGGAGTTGCAGGGCCGTGGTGGGGATGGGGCTGCTCATGGTCGGTTCTCCAGGGAGGAATCGGTCGAGTCTAGTCCGCTTCGCACGGTCGTGCTGTCGCCTGGGTTACGAAAAATCAGAAGCCGCTTTCCCGCAGCAGCACGGCGCCGAGCCGGGTCATCCCGTCCCCCAGCAGGCTGCGGGGCGCGCCGTCAATCCGGAGCCGTCCGCGGGTCTCGCGCTGCCCTGGCGGGGCCGTGTCGAGTTGCACGAGCACGTGGAACCGTGGCGGGTCGGGCTGCAGGGACTCGCCACGCGCCACGACCGGCAAGGGCCCACCGAAGCGGGTGGCGAGCATCGGGTGGCCGAGTTCCGAGACCCGGGTGCTGCCGATCGACACCACCCGGCCCGCGAGCGGGGTGGCCACGCCTTCGGCATGGAAGCTCACGGCGTCGCCGGGCCGCAGCCGATGCACTTCGTCCTGGCGCACGTAGGCGTCCACCTGCCAGCGGGTAGGGTCGATCAGCACCCCCAGCAGGTCGCGGGTGCCGACCCACTGGCCCGGCTGGCGCTCGGGGTCGACGTCGAGCCACCGGCCGGTGGCGGGCGCGCGCAGCTGCAGCCGGGCCATCTCGGTCCGGGCCGCGCGCACCTCCTCCACTTCGACGATGAGCCGCTGCCGGGTGGCGGCCAGTTCGGCGCTGCCGGCCGGGTCGGCGATCAGCCCCGCGAGCCTCGCCTCGTAGCCCTGCTGCCCGGCCTCGTTGCCACGCATGCGCGAGTCGATGTCGGGGTCCTCCAGCACCACGAGCGTGTCACCGGCCGTGACATCGCCGGCAGGACGCACGTCGCTCAGCCGCCCGGGGAACGGCGCGTAGACCCGGGTCTGCTGCTGCGAGCGGGCCACGCCCACCGCGTCGACCTGCGTGCGCCAGGGCACGGCGAGGAACGCCAGCGCGGCCAGCCCGAGCAGTCCGGCGGCCAGTCGGCGCGACCCGGGCACGGCCCGGCGCGCCGCCCACCAGTGCCCCAGTTCGCGCCACACCGGCCGCACGATGAACCACAGCACCTCCACGACGAACAGCACGATGCCGAGCACCTTGAAGAACAGCAGGTACACGGCTACCGCGATGCCGGCGAACAGCACGAGCCGGTACAGCCAGGTGGTGACGGCGAAGGCCACGAGGGCGCGTCGACGTCCGGTCGGCTGCGCCTCGGGCCACGGTTCGTCGAGCCCGAGCAGCGAACGCCGCAGCGCGGTGCGCGCGAGGGCCGACGACCGTTCGTGCAGGTTCGGGAAGTCGAGCAGGTCGGACGTGATGAAGTAGCCGTCGAAGCGCATGAACGGGCTCGCGTTGAGCGCGAGCGACAGCACCCAGCTCGTGGTGGCGAGGTACAGCAGCGCGTTGCGCAGCGGACCGTCGTCGCACAGCGCCCAGCCGAGGGTCGCGAGCCCGGCGAGCCCCAGTTCGGCGAGGATGCCGGCGGACGCCACGGCCAGCCGCTGCCGCGCGCTGCGCAGCTTCCAGCTCTCGCCCGTGTCGGTGTAGAGCATGGGCCACAGCACCACGAACGCGACACCCATGTGGGCCACGCGCAGCCCGAGGCGGGTGGCCACCAGCGCGTGTCCCAGTTCGTGCAGCGTCTTGGCCACGAGGAGGGCGGCCGCGAAACTCACCAGGCCCTCGGCCGAGAACGACTCCACCACGGCGGCGGCGAAGGTGTCCCACTGCTGCAGCACCAGGATCACGCCGAGCAGCCCGAGCGCGGCCACGAGCCACGCGGTGGCGGGCCGCCACACCGGGTCGAGCGCCGCCGACAGCCGCTGCAGCACGGCCTGCGGCCGCAGCAGCGGGATGCGGAAGAACAGGTAGTGGTGCAGCCACCAGCGCCCGTGCAGCCAGGGGTTGCCTTCGCTCTGCGACCGCAACCGCGCGGTGGCTTGCGCGTCGGGGTGCACGAGCTGGTTCGACGCGAGGAAACGGCCGAAACCGACGACCTGGTCGACGTCCGGCTGCAACGCGGTTTCCGCGGCGATCTGCTCGCAGATGCGGCCCGGTGGCTGGCCCCAGCGCAGCAGGCATTCGAACTCGAACCAGCCGATGCGGTAGAAGCGGTTGAGCACCGCGTCCTCGATCACCCACGCGGGCGAACCGTCGTGGCCGGGCGAGGTCTCGCTCAGCTTCAGGTCCTCGCGCAGCGGCGGGGTCGGACGGTCGGCGGCCGCATCCATCACCAGCCCGTCCAAGCGCGCACGGCCGCGAGCGGGCGGCGCAGCAGGTAGTAGCCGAGGGTCACGCGCTCGCCGTGCAGCTTGGCGGTGCCGTGGAGGCCGAGCCGCGCGAGGGCCGGGGCCCCGTCGATGCTCGCGAGCAGGCGGTACGAGGCCACGCCGTCGTCGCCGGTGCGGGCCTGGTAGCTGGTCTCGAGGATGTGGCCTTCCAGCGGGTCGAGCGGGTAGGCCGTGAGGAACAGCGTGACCCGGGCGCCAGGCTCCAGTGCGATGGCATCGGCCACGGCGAGCTGGATGCGCATCGCGGGTCGCGCCGGGTCGGCCAGTTGCAGGATGCGTTCACCGGTCACGACGGGTTTGCCGAGCCAGTCGTCCGGGTCCGCGAACACGGCCACGCCCGCGCGGGGCGCATGCACTTGCGTGCGCTCCAGCTGGGCCTGCACGGCCGCGAGTTCCGCGCGGCGCTGTTGCGCGCGGCCGGTCAGCAGCGTGATCTCGCCCTTGCCCTGGGCGGGGTCGAAGGCCCGCTGGCTCGCGGAGACGAGTTCGGCGTCCGCGACGGCCACCTGTTTCCCCAGCACCTCGGCGCGGCTGCGCAGCGTGGTCTCGTCGAGCGAGAACAGCAGCGTGCCGGCCTCCACCGCCTGGTGCGGCCGCACGTGCACCTCGCGCACCACGCCGTCGATGGGCGACGTGATGGCCTGCGCCTGCCGCGAGACCACGTCGGCGGGCGCGAGTGCGGTCTGGCGCACCGGCACGAGCAGCAGTGCCGCGGCCCCCATCGCGAGGGCGATGGCCTGCCGGCGCGAAGGCCACCACCGCCGCCAGGAACGGTGCGCCGCGAACGCCGACCAGGCGTGGGCCCAGGTGCGCCATACGCCCTCGAGCAGCGCGGGCAGCGGGTCGGGCGGCACCGCGTCGAGCAGCAGCAGCACGAGGCCGAGGCGGCGGCCGTCGCGATCGTGCAGCGGCACGCACCAGAGGCCCTCCGGCCACCATTCGGCCCAGCCTTCGGCCACGTCCGCCGGCGGCGACACGGCCTCGCGGGCGAGCCAGACGGGGCCGGGGCCGGCCAACTGCGTCGCCACCCAGCGCACCGCGCGGTCGAGCCAGACGAGGTACGGCGAATCCTCCGTCGGACGCGCGAGCCCGGAGATGCAGAGCAGCTCGAACGACGCGCCGTGCTGCGCCATCACGACGGCCTGGCGGTAGTTCAGCAGCGGGTGCAGGTCGTTGGCCATCGAAAAGGCCAGCGCGTTGAGCGAGGCGGCCTCGAGCGCCCGGTCGCGCACGGCCACCAGGGCCTGCAGCAGCGGGGCGGTCGAGAGGCGGTCGTTCACGGCCGGTCCGGCAACCGGGCGGTGCCGCTCATGCCGGCCGACAGTTCGGCGTGTTCCGCGTTCAGGCGCGCCTCCAGCTCGACCGACTGCGCCACCGCGTCGACGCGGGAGCTCACGCCGCTCACCTTCGCCGCGTACCGCTTGCCCGTCTCGTGGATCAGCACCTCGAGCGGCATCCCCGGCTGCAGCCTCGGCAGCAGCGACGAGGGGGCGTTGAGCCGCACCTTCAGCGCGCCGTCGCTCACCAGGTCGAACAGGGGCGCGCCGGCCGCGACGGTCTGGTACGGCTTCACGTACACCTTCGCCACCCGGCCGCGGAACGGGGCCAGCACCTGGCAATAGCTGCCCTGCGTCTGCGCGAGGGCGTTGGCGCCGTCGGCCTTTTCCACCTCGGTCGCCGCGGTGGCCACCTCGATGTCGCCCACGGCGTCGAGCTTGCGCAATTCGCGCTTGGCGTCGAGGTTCTGCCTCGCCATCGCGAGTTCGGCCGCGGTGACCTTGGCGCGTGCCTGCGCCTCGCCGCAGTTCAGGCGCACCAGCACCCCGTGGCGGTCCACCCGCTGGCCGAGGCCGGCCCGCAGCTCGCCGAGCGTGCCGTTCATCTGGCTGGACAGGGTCGTCTCGAGCTGCGCGGCCAGCAGCACCCGGATCGCGTTCGGATCGTCGGGCGGCGGGCGGGCGGACGGCGCGGCCTGGGCGAGGGCGGCGCCGTGCCACAGCGCGGCGAGGCCCAGCGCGAGGGCGATCCGGTCATTTCGGCGTGGCATCGGGCAGGTCCGGGGTGGTCACCAGGAGGCTGAACGTCTCCTGGTCGCGCAGGGTGCGCTGGATCTCGCGCGCGAGGGTCTTCACGTCGTGCGTGGCGATGGTGGCGGGCAGGGTCTCGAGGCCCACCGAGTTGTAGAGGCGGCCCCAGGCGGCCTGCGCGCGCGAGTAGGCGGCGTCGCGCTGGTAGCGCGACAGCAGGAAGCGCCCCTCGGCGCGGATCACCTCCAACTCCGAGCCGAAGCGGGTGGACCGCGACGCGTTGGCGTGGTCGAGCAGCGAGCGGTCCACGCGCAGGCTCTCGTCGGCGAACCCCACCTCGTGCCGCGCCAGCTGGTAGCGCACGACCCCCACCCGCACCTGCGTCAGGATCGCCATCGACAGCGCGACGCGGCGCAGGTCGTCCGTCTCGGCCTGCGAGCGCGCGGCCGACTCGATCGACGGCAGCTGCAGCAGCCGCAGCAGGTTCAGCGAAACCTGCACCCCGGTCGTGGACCAGTGGTTGTTGTAGAGGTACTTGTTCGAGTCGTACTCGGCGCCGAGGTTGACGCTGAGGTTGGGCCACAGCTGGGCCTTGGCGATCTTGAGGTCGTTCTCGTTGACCCGCTTGCGGTACCACTCCTCCATGATTTCCGGACGGCGTTCGAGCGACAGCCGCTCCAGTCGCTCGGTGTCGTCGCCCACCGCGGGCAGGAAGGGCTCCTCGCCATCGGCCAGCACCATCGGCGAGTTCGGCGGCAGCGACATCAGCGCGACCAGTTCGGCGCGCGCGAGTTCGAGGTCCTGCCGCCGCACGGTGAGCAGGCTCACGGAGTCGAGCAGCGCGCGCTGGTACGCGAGGATCTCCTGGCGCGGCAGCAGGCCCTTCTCCTCGGCCTCGCGGGCCTGGCCGAGCGCGCGGTGCGTGCGGGCGAGCAGCGCGTCGACGTGGGGCATCAGCCGCTGCGCGGCGAGCGCACGCCAGTAGGCGTTGCGCACGTCCTGCAGCACGTTCTGCGCGACCTTGCGGCGCCGCTCCTCGGCCATCAGGATCTGGTCCGACTTCTGCTGGCTGCGGTAGTAGGCCACGCCGAAGTCGAGCACGCTCCACGTGAGGCCGAGCCCGGCGACCGTCCGGTAGCGCTCCTCCGACGTGGACGCGCGCAGGCTCTCCTGCCGGTCCTCGATGCCGATGGAGGTGCCGCCGGAATCGTTGCTGCGGCCGGTGCGGCCGGCGCTCGCCACCAGGCGGGGCAGCATCTCGTGGGTCGACACGTCGCGCAGGTCCGCGGCGAGTGCGCTCTCCATCAGCTTGAGCCGGTAGTCGAGGTTGTACTTCAGGGCCCGCGCCGCGGCCTCGTGGAAGTCGATGGGGCCGGTGACGGGCTCCTGGTCGGCGTACATGCGCGCGGTGTCGGCCTGGATGCGGTCCTTCTTCTCCGCGTCCGTGTGCGGCTGCGGACCGGGTGTCGCACAGGCCCCGAGGACCAGCGCGGCGCCGAGCGACAGCAGCGGGGTCCGGATCGTTCGTGCGGTCATCGTGGGTCGGTGCTCCTTCGGATCAGGGGCGCGGCGTGCTGCCGCGGCCGAGGGGGTTCTGCCGCCGGGCCGCCTCCTGGAGCTGCGCGCTCAGGCCCGGGGCGGTGGCCGGGCCTCTCAGGAGGCCGGCCGGGTCGGGGGTGAACGGCGACGGGTCCGCGAGCAACCCGTCGGCCGACAGCGAGACCCGGCCCGGGCGGCCCAGCAGCACGTCGATGTCGAGTTCGGCATCGGCGCTCGACTGTTCGACGACCGCGTGCACCTGCTGGCCCGGCACGAGGCCCAGCCCGGCGCCGAGCGACACCGGGGGCAGCCACCGCGTGCTGACGAGGTCGATGCGCGTGCCGTCGCTGCGCCAGCCCGACAGCGAGTCTTCCAAGCTCTGCCGGCTCACCACGGGTCCCACGAACACCACCGGCGTGACATCGGGCAGCGACGTGGACGGCGACGTCGTGACCGGGTCGACCGCCGGGACGTGGGGGCCGTCGTCGCCCCGGGGCGGGGCGGGTGGTGGAACGTAGGGCGCGGCGATGTCGAGGTGGATCACGAGCTCGGCCTGGTCGGTGGCGCCCGCCCGGTCGGCCACCTGGTACGTGAACACGTCCTGCAGCACCTGGCCCAGGCCGGCGGCCGCGAGCACCTCGGGGTTGGCCAGGTCGATCCGGTACGTGTAGGTGCCGTCGGCGTGGATCTCGAGGGTGCCGTAGCGGCCCGCCAGCGCCTGGCCCACCGGGCCCATCGCGCCGGCATCGCCCTCGGCGCCCGGGCGCACGCCCACGACCAGCAGGGTGTCGCCCGCGTCCACGTCGGTGTCGTTCGGCAGCACCGAGCCGGTCACCTGCGGCGATGGGGTCTGGTCCGACGCCACCGCGGTGTCGTCGGTGGCCACCGGGGTGTCGTCGGCCCCCTGCACCGTGATGGTCAGGCGGGCTTCGGAGACGGCCCCGGCCGTGTCCCGCATGCGGTACGTGAACACCTCGACGAGGGTGTCGCCGGCGGTGCGCAGCGCCTGCACGGCGGGCAGCGTGTTGTCGAGTTCGTAGAGGTAGCCGCCGTCGGCGTCGAGCACGAGCCGGCCGTAGGCGCCCGCCAGCGCCTGGCCGGCGAGGGCCGTGCGGCCGTCCGGCCCGGCCACGTCGATCACCTGTTTGGTCTCGCCGTTCGCGGCCCCGTCGACGTCGGTGTCGTTGGCCAGCACGTTGCCGGCGGGGTCCGTGCCCGCCGTGCCGTTGGCCACGCCGCCGGCCTCCACGGCGGTGGCGGTGTCGTCGGTGGCCACGGGCGTGTCGTTGCGGCCGTCGACCACCACGTCGAGCCGGCCCTCGGCGGTGGCGCCCCACAGGTCCTTCACCGTGTACGTGAAGACGTCGGTGACGGTCTGGCCCGACACGCGCAGCGCCTGCACGGCGGCCAGCGTGTCGTCGACCGTGTAGGTCCACGTGCCGTCGGCGGCCAGCGTCAGGTCGCCGTAGAGGCCGCGCAGGGGCGTGCCGAGGACGCCGGTGGCGCCCGCGGTGCGCACGTCCGACACGGTGAGCGGATCGCCCTCGACGTCGGTGTCGTTGGCGAGCACGTTGCCGCCGGCCGGGGCACCGGGGTCGGCGTTCGCGAGACCGCCGGCCTCGATGGCGGTACCGGTGTCCGCGACGGCCACCGGGGCGCCGTTGCGGCCGCGGATGAGGATCACGAGTTCGGCCGCGTCGGCGAGCCCGCCGCGGTCGGTCACCTGGTACGTGAAGCGCTGGGTGACGAAACCCAGCGGGCCCAGCGCCTGGATGGTCGGGTTGTTGGAGTCGACGTGGAAGGTGAAGCTGCCGTCCGCGCCGATGACGAGGTCGCCGTACTGGCCGGAGACCACCGTGCCGTCGGCGCCGGTGGTGCCGGCCGGGACGGCGCTCGATGCCCCGCCCGCGGCTTCCGAGCCTTCCCGGATGCCGGTCACCGCGAGCGTGTCGCCGGCATCGACGTCGGTGTCGTTCGCCAGCACGTTGCCCGACGGGTCGATGCCGATCGAGCCGGGGTCCAGCGCGGCCACGGCGTAGGCGCCGTCGGTGTGGGCCACCGGCGCGTCCCACGCGCCGCGGATCGCGAGCGTCAGCTGGGCGAGGCTGCTGGCGCCGGCGCGGTCGTGCATGCGGTAGCTGAAGACGTCCTGCAGCAGGTCGCCGGGCTTGAGCGCCTGCACCGTGGCGAGGGTGTTGTCGAGCGCGTAGGTGTAGGAGCCGTCGGCGTTCACGGTCAGCGTGCCGTACGTGCCGGTCACCGCGGTGGCGCCGGAGACGGTGGTGAAGCCTCCGGCCCCCGAGGTACCGCCCGTGCGCACGCCGTCCACCACCTTGCTGTCGCCGGCGTCGACATCGGTGTCGTTGGCGAGCAGGTTGCCGGCCGGGTCGGTCCCCGTGGTGCCGTTGGCGGTGCCCCCGGCCTCGCGGGCCACGCCCACGTCGTCGGCCGCCACCGGGTCGTCGTTGCGGCCGCGGATGAGGATGGACAGCTGCGCGCCGGCCGTGGCGCCCGCGGCGTCGGTCACCGTGTACCGGAACGAGTCGCGCAGCTGGTTGGCCACGGTGCGCAGCGCCTGCACGGCCGGGTCCGTGTCGTCGACGACGTAGGTGTAGCTGCCGTCGGCCTGGATCGTCAGCGTGCCGTGTTCGCCTCGCAGGGACACCCCGACGGTGCCCGGGACCCCGTTGGCGCGGGCGATGCCGTTCACGGCCAGGGTTTCGCCATGGGTGTCGACGTCGCTGTCGTTGGCCAGCACGTTGCCCGATGCCGGACTGCCGGGCGTGCCGTTGCCGATGCCGCCCGCCTCCACCGCCGCGCTCGTGTCGTCGCGCGCCACCGGCGTGTCGTTCGCTCCGCGGACGGTGAGGGTCAGCGTGGCGGAGTCGGTGGTGCCATCGGTGTCGGCGAGGGTGTACGTGAAGGTGTCGGACAGGGTGTCCTGCGGGCCGCGCAACGCCTGCACGTCGGCCATCGTGTTGTCGAGCCGGTAGCTGTAGCGGCCATCGGCGTCGAGCGTGAGCCAGCCGTAGGTGCCGCGCAGCGCGGCGCCCACCGTGCCCGTGGTGCCGGTGCCGGCCTCGGGGCCGGTGCGTACCGCGGTGACGGCGCGGGTCTCGCCGTAGTCCACCGGGTCGCCGGGCACCTCGCCGCCATCGGCGTCGACGTCGTTGTCGAACACGTTGCCGACCGGGTCGACGCCCGCGCTGGCGTTGCCGGCGCCCCCCGCCTCGACGGCCGTGCCGGTGTCGTCGGCCGCGGCCGGGGTGTCGTTGCGTCCGTGGATCAGCACGACGATCTCCGACTGGTCGACCTCGCCCTGGCCATCGTCGACGGTGAAGGTGAACCGCTCGACGAGCAGGTCGCCCGCGTCGCGCAGCGCCTCGACGCGCGGGTCCGCGTTGTGCACGGTGTAGCCGAAGCTGCCGTCGGACAGGATGGTCAGCGTGCCGTAGGTTCCCGTCACCACCGTGGGCTGGCCCGGCACCACGGCCACGTCGGTGCCGCCGTCGGCCCGTGCGCCCGCGCGCACGAAGGTCAGCGTGAGCGGGTCGCCGTCGGGGTCGAAGCTGTTGACCGTCGCGTCGCCGGCCGGGTCGACACCCGCGGTGCCGTTGGCGACTCCTCCGCGCTCGACGGCCTGGGCGACGACGGTCTGGGCGACCGGCGGGTCGTTGACACCCCGCACGGTGATGACGATCTGGGCGCGGTCGGTGAGCCCGGCGGTGTCGGTGATCTCGTAGGTGAAGGTGTCCGTCAGCGTGTTGCCGGCGGGCAGCGCGAGCACGGCGGCGTTGGTGCTGTCGACGTCGTACGTGGTGCTGCCGTCGGCACCGATGCGCAGCGTGCCGTACTGGCCGGTGACCACGGTGCCGTTGGCCGAGGTGGTGCCGCCGGCCACCGTGGCCAGCACGCCGCCCGCGTTCTCGGCGCCGTCGCGCACGCCGGTCACGACGAGCCGGCTGCTGGGCCGGTCGGCGCGGTCGACGTCGAGGTCCACGCCGTTGCCTCCGGCCTGGTCGATGGGGCCGGGGCGGCTCGGGAAGAGGATCACGTTGCCGCTCGGGTTGCTTTCCTGGGCGTTGCCGTTGGTCGACGCGGCCTGGGCGGTGGCCTGATCGTCGCTCGCGACCGGATTGTCGTTCGTGCCCTGGATCGTGATGGCGAGTTCGGCCACGTCGTTCAGGCCGCCCGCGTCGGTGATCACGTAGCTGAAGTACTCGCGCAGCGTGTCGCCCGCGACGAGGCGCTGCACGGCCGTCTTCGTGTTGTCCACCTCGTAGCGGTAGCTGCCGTCGGCACCGATGAACAGCGTGCCGTAGGTGCCGGTGACGGAGGCCGCGCCACTCGCGCTGGTGGACCCGGCCGTGACCGGCGCGTAGGCGCCGCTCGTGGCCTCGCGCAGCGTGCGCACGCCGCTCACCACCGCCGTCTCGCCGTTGGCGACGCTGTCGACGTCGGTGTCGTTCGCGAGCACGTTGCCGGTGGCGTTGGCGCCGCCCGAGCCGTTGGCCACGCCCCCGGCCTCGACCGCAATACCGGTGTCGTTCTGGCCGACCGGGTTGTCGTTGCTGCCCTGGAGCGTGACCGTGAGCGTGGCGCCGCCGGTCGCGCCGGCCAGGTCGGCCAGCACGTAGTCGAAGCGTTCGACGAGGGTCTGGCCCGAGGTCCGCAACGCCTGCACCGCGGCGAGGGTGTTGTCGACGATGTATTGGTACGCCCCGTCGGCGCCCACGTCGAGGCGGCCGTAGAGGCCCGCGATCACCACCGCGCCGCCCGCGGGCACCGTCACCGGCGGCACGCCGCCCTGCAGGCCGATCGAGGTGACGGCGAGGCGGTCGGCGTTGGTGGCGATGTCGACGTCGAGGTCGTTGTCGAGCAGGTTGCCGCGCGGGTCGGTGCCCGGCCGTCCGTTGGCGGCGCCGCCGGCCTCGACCGCGGTGGCGGTGTCGCCGACCCCGGTGGGCGCGTCGTTGACGGCGGCCAGCGTGATCTGCAGCGTGTCGGTGTCGGTGAGGTTGTCGTCGACCGGTTCGCCGGGCACGCCGTCGCCATCGGCGTCGCCGAAGTTCCCCTGGTCGCGGGTGGTCATGCGCAGCGTGTCCGCGCCATTGAGGTTCGGCAGACCGAGGTACACGAGGTTGGCGAGGGCGAGGTTCACGTCGGCCACGGTGCCGGTGAGCACCAGGGTCGCGGTGTTCGCCCCGCCCACCGTCACCCCGGATGGCGTGGCCGACAGCGACAGCGTGCCGCGGCCCGCCTCCAGCGTGACCTGCACCGCCCGGTCGCCGGTCACCGGGTCGCGATCCGCGTCGACGTCGGAGACCGAGAGGCCGGGGATCGGCAACGGCACGTCCTCGAGCCCGCTGGCGGGGGACGGCAGGTGGTTGACGGGGGCGTCGTTGCGCTCGACGTACCCGGCGTCGGCCGTGCCCGTGGCTCCTTCGCCGAGCGACACCACGATGCGGCCGGGGGCGGACCCGCCGTCGCTGTCGATGCGCACGCGCAGGTCGCCCACCGGCTGCGGGTAGGACACGGTGCCCGTCGGGGTGTCGATCGCGAAGGTGCCCGCGGCCAGCACGCCGAAGTGGTAGCGCCCGTTGGTGTCGGTGACGGCGGTGAAGGTCCGGTTGTCCGCGGCCGTCCCGAGGTCGCCGTCGGCACCGGCCCAGGTCAGCGTGACGGTCTGTCCCGCGAGGCCCGGGCCGTCCGGTGTGGCGCTGCCGGTGGCCGAGGCGGTGTCGTTCCACAAGGTGCCTGCGATCACGCCGAGCCCCGCGCCTTCGCGCAGCACGTAGGTGTTGGGCCCGGTTCCACTGCCGGTGCGCTCGCCGGTCACGGTGCCGTCGGGTCCGACGGCCGAGCCGCCCCAGCTGGTGAAGGTCTCGGGCAGGCTGCTCCAGGTGAGGGTGGCGTCGCTGCTGGCCACCGGCGTGCCGTTGGGCACGTCGACGCGGTACACCGCCTGCACCTGCGTGCCCACGTCGAGCCGCGCGAAGTCGAGGGTGACGCCACCGGCGTCGCTCGTCGCCACGGTGACCCCGGCGGGCAGTGCGCCCGGTGCGTAGACGACACCGTCGATCGACAGGCTCACGAGGGTGTAGCCGGTGCCCCCCGCGAAGCCGTCGGCCAGGCGCACGTCGTACGCGGGCAGCGTGCCGTCCTGGCGGAAGCCCACCTGCACCGTCGCCTGGCCGGTGGTGCCGCCGGTGTTCGGGTCGAACGCCGTGACGAGCTTGTCGAGCCCGGTGAAGTGCGGTTCGACCACCCGCTCCACCACGGTCGCGCTGACCCCCCGGTCCGTCCCGTTGACCTGCTCGACCACCCTTGCCCCGAGCTCCACGCCGGCGACGTTCGAGGCCTGGTTGCGCACGCGCGTGTTGAATTCGAGCACCACGCCTTCGAGGTCGGCGTCCGCGCCGTCGTGGTTCGTCACGTTGCCGAGGTCGAACGTGATGGTCTGGCTGCCGTCGGCGTTCGTCACCACGGTGATGCGCGAGGGGTCGAACACACCGTCCGGCGCCGGTCCGGAGAGGTCGGCGGGGAGCGCCTGCGCCTGGGGACTGTCCTGGTTGCCGGTGAACGCGAGCGTGCCGCCGACGATGAGGTTGGCATCGCTCACCAGACCGCCGTTGTTGGCGCCGAAGCCGATGCGCACGGTGTTCGCGATGGCGTCCGGGGTCACGAACTCGAGGCCGTTGGCGAGCTCGACACGGATGCGGTAGTTCGGGTTCGAACCCTCGGGCACGAGCACCACCGCCCGGTAGCGCACCACCTCGCCGACGGCCACGGTCTCGAGCGGGTCCGTCGTGGGGTTGGCGGCCGCGGTGTCGGGCAGTCCGCCCACCCGGGCGAGCAGCACGCCGTGGGCGATCGGGATGCCCGCCGTCGAGGCGCGCTGGTAGTCGTTGAGGCTGCCGCCGGCCAGAGGCCCGTCGGCCCCGGTGCGTTCACCGCCGTCGACGCCGTCGAGGCTGGTCCAGCGTACGGTGGCGGTGTTGGCGATCGTGGTGCCGCCGGCCGCCGTGGCATTGACCACACCGGACACGCGGATCACGATGCTGCCGCCCTTGGCGACGTCGATGTCGGCGCCGGCCACCGAACGCAGCTGGCCGCCCGCGATCTCGAAGTCGGGCCCGCCGTGGGCGGTGGCGCCGTTCAGGTACGTGACCCCGAGCAGCGTGTAGTTGCTCAGCTGCGTGGGCAGGTTGTCGACGAGCGTGATGTCGAAGGCGCTGAAGTCGGCGCTGCCGCCGGGGTTCGTCAACGTGATCGAGAACTCGACCGGGTCGCCCTGGTCGTAGCCGCCGAGCTGCGGGTCCGACAGCAGGGCCTGGCTGACCTGCAGCGTGGGCTCCTGCACGGTGACCACCGGCCGGCCGCCGGTGACCGCGGCGGTGCGGTCGACCGGCACCGAACCGTTGGGCGTGTCGCCGTCGGGGTCGGCGTGGACCAGCGCGCCGTCGTTCTGCCGCGTGCGGCCGGACTGGTTCGCGATGACGTTGCTCGCCACCAGCTGCACGCGGATCACGAAGCTGTTGTTGCCCACGACGTTGTCGGCCGTGGCGGCCGATGCGGTGAAGGTGAATCGTGCGCCGGCGCCGTCGGCACCGAGCGTGCCGCTGGTGGCCGCGATGCCGCCGACCGTCACCACGCCGCCGAAGTCCGCGGCGAGCGCGGCGCTGCCCGTGGTGGTGGTGATGAGCTGGTAGCCGAGGCCGCCGTTGAACGTGGTGTCGAGCCGCAGGCCGGCGGGCACGAGGTCGTCCACGCGCAGGCTGCGCGTGCTGCCCTCCGGCAGCGTGACCACGATGTCGTAGCGCATGCGCTCGCCCACGACGAGGTTGCTGCCGGTGGTGTGGGGGGCGCTGGAGTCGCCGTCGTCGAGCGAGCCGCCGGCGAACACGAGCCGCAGTTCCGGCGAGGCCACCTGGGCGTCGGCCAGGTCGTCGAGGTCGGTCGGCGTGAAGTCGGCGCCGCCGTCGACGCTCGCGTACCGCGACAGCACGGCCGTACTCTGCAGCGTGCGGCTGGCCTCGATGCCACCGTCGACGACCACGTCGCACGTGATGACCACGAGGTTGGCGCCGCTGGTGTCGGCCGCCGTGCCGGCGCGGCCGGCCTGCAGGCTCGCGACGCCGCCGGGGTCGAGGAAGGTGACTTGGTTGCCCGACACGCTGAAGTCGACGCCGGCCACGAGCTGGACGCCGTCGCCGCGCCACACCTGCAGGTTCGCGCCGGCGAGGCTGCCGCCGACGAAGCCGAACCCGGCCGGCAGGTTCACCGACGCCGTCACGTCGAACGCACCGCCGCCGCCGCTGTTCTCGATGGCGGTCGCCAGGCGCAGCACGTCGCCGCCGTCGATGCCGGTCACCGAACCCTCGACCGCGGCGAGGTCGGTCAGTGCGCCGCCGAACGGCACGCCGCCAGCGCCCGGCGCGGCCCACGTGCCGGTGGTGCCCGTGACGGTGCCGTGGGTCGCCGAGACCACGCCGTGGCGGATGTCCAGCGATGGTTCCGCCACGGAGTTGATGACGACCGTGTCGGCCGACACGAGCGGGAGGTGGGCGAGGGTGGTGGTCTGGCTCGACTGCACGAGCACGTCGAGCGCCCGCCGGTCCGCGAACGGCTGGTCGCCGACCCGCAGCGTGAACTCCACCTCGATGCGGCTGCCGTTCACGTCGGCCGTCGCGAAGCTGCCGAAGTCGAAGACCACCGAATTGCCGGGGCCGCTGGCGACACCGACGATCGGACCGGGGTTGGTGTTCCCCGCGCCGAGCGCCCACTGGCCCGTGCCGCCGCCCTGGCTCCACGTGATGCCGGACGCATCGAGCAGGGGCTGCGGGAGGTAGGCGGTCAGCGTGAACTGTTCGTAGTCGCCGGTCACGAGGTCGTAGCTCAGGCGGAACGTCACCGTGTCGCCGGGCCGCAGTTCCGCACTGCCGGGGGTGGCGCCGTTCACCGCGGCGAGCGCGATGTCGACGGTGCGGGTGGCGATGGTCTGCGTGACCGCATCGGTGTCGGTCTGCACGCTGCCGGTGAGGTTGAACTTGTCTTCCAGCACGCTCGCGTTCACCGTGGCGCTGTTGCCCACGCTGTCGCCCTCGTTGATCTCGTTGTGCGGGTTGCCGGCGGGGGGCGTGTAGGCCTGGCCCACGAGCGCCGCGTAGCTGATGACGGCCAGCACGGCGCCGTCGCGCTGGCTGTCGAAGGCGAGGTCGCCGTTGAGCCAGCCGCGGGTGTCGTGGGTGGCATCGAGGATCGACTGGGCGATGTCGAAGGCGAGCGCGGTGCTGCCGTCCGCCTGGGGCACGAGGGTGCGGTTCAGCACGAGGGTCCGGGTCTCGCCGTCCACCGTGACGGTGAGCGTCGGCGTGCCGACCACGGTCTGTCCGTCGGCCAGCAGGTCGTTCACCACGAACTGGCCGTTGTGGAAGAAGTCCTTGCCGAAGGCGAAGTAGTCGGAGAGGGTCAGGGTCAGCGTGTAGTTCAGCGTGTCGCCCGGCGTGAGGCCGGGGCGTCCGGCATCGGTCTGGATCGACACCGCCTTGTCGACGACGATGGACCGGGCCTCGAACTGGGTGGCCGTGCCGGTGCCGGAGACGTCGATGGTCGTCGCGGGCGCCGTGACGTCGCGCGGGTCGAGCGGAGTCCACTGGCCCGTGGCGGTGGTGGGCCCCACCACGATCGTGACGGCGTTGCCAGTGGTGGGGTCGAGCACGGGTTGCCCGCTGGCGCCGGTCTCGGGCACGTGGAAGTGCACCACCGTGTCGGTGGCAGCGGCCACGGTGTCGTAGGCGACCGTGAACGCGGACAGGAAGATGCCGTCCCGGGCGATGGCGGCGTCGATCGCGGCGGCCTGGGTGATCACGCGGCCGTCGGCCAGCGTGATGGAGGCGATGCGGCCGCCGGCGGCCGGCACGATCGACGTGACCTCGATGTCCGTCGGCAGCGGCTGGGTCACGAGGACGTCCGTCAGCGTCTGGCCCGGCGCGGGGGTGGCGGTCACGACGAGGGTGCGGCTGTAGTTCGGGCCGGTGGCGGTCTTGCCGTCCGGGGCGTCGACCACCTGGGTCAGGGTCACCGCGGTGGGGTGGACCACGAAGGCCTGCGTGGTGGCGCCGGTGAGGCTCGGGTCCTGGGTCGGGTTCGCGAGGGCGTCGTTGCCGAGCTCGAAACCGCTGCCCACGCGCAGCGTCAGGTCGGGCGACGCGTTGGACAACGAGGTGTCGGCCAGCGGGCTCAGGCTCATCGTGACCTGCACGGAGATGGCCGGCTGGTCGCGCGAGATGCTCGCGTAGGGCAGCTGCAGCACCACCAATTGGTCACCGGGGCGCAGCCCGTACGTGGCGGCGTCGAGCACCACCGGCGCGCCGGTGCCGTCGCGGGCCAGCGGGTGGACGGCCTGGCCCGCGGCATCGAAGGTCACGGTGCGGGCCACGAGGTTCTGGCCGAGCGTGCTCGCGGACACGAAGGCCAGGCCATCGTCGCCATCGCGTCCGGTGGATGGCAGGAACAGGTTGATGAACGGTGCGTAGCCTTCCTGCGTGGAGGCGTTGCGGAAGTCGACGTTGAACGTGAAGGTGTCGCCGATCAGCACGTCCTGGCCGGCCGAACCGAGGCTGACGGTGGGGTCGGCGTCGGCGAGCAGGCCGGTGAACGCGGCCCGGGCCCCGGCCGACAGGGCGAGCGGCTGGTCGAGGGTGCCGTGGGTGACCTCCAGGTCCCAGTCGCCGCCGGCGGCCGGGGCCCCGGTGTTGTCGTCGGACGCGCCCACGTCCGCGCCGGTCCAGCGGGCGAGGTCGTCGACGAGAGCCTGGCCTTCGGGGCCGGCGCCGATGCGGCAGCCGTAGAGCTGCACGTCGGCGCCTGGCGCGAGGTGGTCGCGCCAGCGCTCGAACTGGGCCTGGACCACGCCGGCCGTCTCGGAGGTGATGGCCTGGTCCCCGATCTGGAGTTGGCCGGCCGCCCCGTGGGAGAAGATCTGCACCGCCTCCACCTCGCCCATCGCGGCGAGCCGGGCGGAGATGGCCGCCAGGCCGTCGTCGCCCGGTTGCAGCACCAGCACCTCGGCCCCGGGCGACACGCCGGCGGCCAGCGCCTCGCGGCCGGACACCCGGCTGTCGAACACGACGAGCGTGCGCGGGGGGGCGCCGACGGGTGGGGCGTCGGGTTGCGGGGCCGCGGTGTCGTGGTGTTCCGCGGCAGGGTGCGTGTCGGCCGCGGCCACCGCGGCCGCACCGTCGAACAGGATGCGCGGCTCCAGGGCCAGCGCACACGCCTGGGGTCGGAAGGGGTGGCGGGCGCGGGGTGAGGAAACGGCCATGAATTGCCCTCGACAGCGTCTGGCGGGCTCGGCGGACCGGGCCTCCGGGGCATTCTGGGCGGGGCCTCCGGCGGCCGCAATTGCACCAAGGTGCATGCTCACCCACCGGCGGACATGGGCCTTAACGTTCGCTTCACCTTCGGCTAACCGACCGTTAACCCGCCGAACCTATCGTCGACCCCGACACGGACGCACTTCGTCCGACTCTCTCGAAGGGGTAACGCACATGACACTGAAAACTCTGAATGCCTCGCTGATCGCCGTGGGCGTGCTCGCGGTCGGCACCGCCGGTGCCTTCGGCCTCAAGCCGGAGTTCACCAAGACGCAGTCCGCCGCCGCCGTGACGACGGCCGCCGCGGCCACGGCCCCCGCCAACGCGGTGGCCCCGGTGCCCGCGCAGACCATGGTGCCGAACTACCGCGCCATCGTGGCCCAGGCGGGTCCCGCCGTCGTCGGTGTGACCGTCGAGGGCGTGCACAAGCCCAGCCGCGAGGAGCTGCAGCAGCAACAGCAGCAGCTGCCCCCGGGCCTCGAGAACGACCCGTTCTTCCAGTTCTTCCGCGGCCTGCCCGGCATGCAGGGCGGCGGACGCGGTGGACGCCAGCAGGTGCCGTCCCAGCCGTTCAAGGGCCAGGGCTCGGGCTTCATCATCAGCAGCGATGGCCTGATCCTGACCAACGCGCACGTGGTGCGCGAGGCGAAGGAAGTGACCGTCAAGCTCAACGACCGCCGCGAGTTCGCCGCGAAGGTGCTGGGCACCGACACCACGACCGACGTGGCCGTGCTGCGCATCGACGCGAAGAACCTGCCCACGGTGCGCCTGGGCGACCCGCAGAGCCTCGAGGTGGGCGACCCCGTGCTCGCCATCGGCGCGCCGTACGGCTTCGAGCAGACGGCCACGAGCGGCATCGTGAGCGCCAAGGGGCGTTCGCTGCCGGGTGACGCGATGGTGCCGTTCATCCAGACCGACGCGGCCGTGAACCCCGGCAACTCCGGTGGCCCGCTGTTCGACGGCACCGGTGCCGTGGTGGGCATCAACGCGCAGATCTACTCGCAGACCGGCGGTTTCCAGGGCCTGAGCTTCTCGATCCCGATCAACGTCGCGCTGAAGGTGAAGGACCAGATCGTCGCCACCGGCAAGGCCTCGCACGGCCGCCTGGGCGTGGTGATCCAGGACCTGAACCAGGGCCTCGCCGAATCGTTCGGCCTCGACCGGCCGGACGGCGCGCTCGTCTCGAAGGTGGCGCCCGACAGCGCCGCCGCCGCCGCGGGCCTGAAGCCGGGTGACGTGATCCTCGAGGTCAATGGCGAGCCGGTGCAGCGCTCGGGTTCGCTGTCGAGCCGTGTGGGCCTGTCCGCCCCGGGCGACAAGGTCAAGCTGAAGGTGTGGCGCGACAAGTCGGCCCGCGAGATCGAGGCGAAGCTCGGCGGCCTGCCGGCCGAGGACGAGAAGGTGGCCAGCGCCGGTGAAGGCGAGGGCGGCAAGCTCGGCCTGTCGCTGCGCCCGCTGTCGCCCGACGAGCGGCGCGCCACCCACCTGGCCCAGGGCCTGGTGGTGGAAGGCGCGGATGGCCCGGCCGCACGCGCCGGCATCAACGAGGGCGACGTGGTGCTGGCCATCAACGGCAAGCCGGTCACCTCGGTCGAGCAGGTGATCAGCGTGATCAAGGCCAAGCCGAAGAGTGTCGCGCTGCTGATCCAGCGCGACGGCGAGCAGATTTTTGTCCCTGTGAACCTGGGTTGAGCCACCCCGCGAGGGGTGTTCACGACGCCATCCCGGCGAAGGCTGGGGTGGCGTTTTTTTCGTCCGTGGTCAGAGCGTCAGCTGGCGCTGGATCTCCTGCCCGATGGCGCCCAGCGGGATCACTTTCTCGGCCGCGTTGCGCTTGATGGCTTCCTTCGGCATGCCGAAGACCACGCAGCTGTCCTCGTCCTGTGCCGCGGTGCGGGCACCGGCGTTGCGCATCTCGAGCAGGCCGACCGCGCCGTCGTCGCCCATGCCGGTCATGATGACCCCGAGCGCGTTCGCGCCCGCGCACTTGGCGACCGACCGGAACAGCACGTCCACCGACGGGCGATGGCGGTTCACGAGCGGGCCGTCGACCACCTCGACGAAGTACTGCGCGCCGCTGCGCTTGAGCACCATGTGGCGACCGCCCGGGGCGATCAGCGCGCGGCCGGGCACCACGCGGTCGTTGTTCTCGGCTTCCTTCACCGTGATCTGGCACAGCGTGTTCAGGCGCGCGGCGAACGCGGCGGTGAACTTCTCGGGCATGTGCTGCACGATGACGATGCCGGGGCTCACGCGCGGCAGCGTCGTCAACACCTCCTCGAGCGCCTGCGTGCCGCCGGTGGACGTGCCGAGCGCCACCACCCGTTCGGTGGTCTGCGTCATCGCGCGGGCGGTGCTGGGCGGCAGGATCACGTCGGCGGTGTTCTTCGCCACCGGGGTCAGCGGGGCGGGGCGGCCCGCGGCGAGCCGGCGCACGTTGGCCTTGGCCGCGGCCTTCACCGTCTGGACGAGTTCGTCGCCGGCCTCGCTCAGGAACTGCTTGAGGCCCACCTTGGGCTTCGTGACGATGGCCACGGCACCGGCGGCCATGGCCTCGAGCGTGGTCTTCGCGCCCTTGTCGGTCAGCGTCGAGCAGATCACGACCGGCGTGGGCTTCTGCTGCATCACCATGCGCAGGAAGGTGATGCCGTCCATGCGCGGCATCTCCACGTCGAGCACGATCACGTCGGGCCAGTCGAGCTTGAGACGTTCGATGGCGAGCACGGGGTCGGCCACCGCGGCCATCACCTCGATGCCGGGCGCCTGCGACAGCAGGCCGGTGAGCACCTGGCGCACCACGGCGGAATCGTCGATGACCATCACGCGGACGGGTGTGTTCATGAATGTTCTCCAGTCAGCGGCGTGAAGCCGGAGGTGGGGTGCACCAGGCGGACCCAGACGTGGCCCGTCGCGACGTCGAAGGCGATCTGGCGGTGGCCCACACCGAACAGGCTTTCCGAGACGATGTGGATGCCGTGCTCCTGCAGCAATCGGCGTGCCGCTTCCCCGTTGTCGCGGCCCACGTGGATGGTGCTGCCCGGGTTCTGGTCCGGGAACATGTTGCCGCCGCCGAAGATCTTGGCCTCGCACTGGGTGGGGAACACGTGTTCCTTCGCCAGGGCGTCCAGCATCAGTTCGAGCGACTCCTCGCCGTAGCGGCCGTCGAGCGGGCCGGTCGCGCGGTTGCCGCGGCGGGCCAGCAGGAAGTGCGACATCGCGCCGATGCGCAGTTTCGGGTGCCACAGCGTGATGGACACGCAGGAGCCGAGCAGCGTGCGGAGCACGCAGTCGGCGCCCGCCACGGCGTACTCGCCGGGACGCAGGATCACGTCGCGGTGTTCTGTGACGATCGCCATGGGTCCCTCTTGAAGCCGTTACGGCTTCCTGTAGATGCTGGGCGCGACCTGCTCGAGCGAGTCGGTGATGTCGTTCAGCGTTTCGGAATGCCCGATGCAGAAGTGACCGCCCCGCTTGAGCGTCGCGAGGATGCGGGCCACGACCTGGCGTTTGGTGTCGCCGTTGAAGTAGATCATCACGTTGCGCAGGAAGATCATGTCGAACGTGCCGAGGTTGGTCGGCAGCGCGGCATTGAGGTTGACCTGCGTGAACGAGACCTTCTGGCGCAGCGCGCGCTCGACCAGCAGCGTGCCGGTCTGGCTCTCGATGCCCTTCAGGCAGAAGCGCTTGAGGAAGTGCTGGGGGATGTGGCGCGTGCGCTCGAGCGGGTAGTGCCCGGTGCGCGCGCGCTGCAGCACCCGCGTGCTGATGTCCGAACCGATCACCTCCCAGGGCTGCTGGGGCAGGGCGTCGGCGAGCACCATCGCCATGCTGTAGGCCTCTTCACCGGTGGAACTGGCGGCGCTCCAGATGCGGAACGGCTGGCCGCGCACCGCGGTGTCGCGGGCCACGTCGCGCAACAGCTCGAAGTGCTTCGGCTCGCGGAAGAAGTAGGTCTCGTTGGTGGTCAGCAGGTCGACGGCGGTCTGCACCTCCTCCGCATCGTCCCCGCTGCTCAGCAGCTTGAAGTACTCGGTGAAGCTGCCGAGCCGGCGCGCCTGCAGCCGCTTGGCCAGCCGGCCGGACACCAGGGCCTTCTTCGCCGAGGAGAGCGTGATGCCCGCCGCGTCGAAGATGAAGCGCTGGAAGTTCCCGAACTCGGCGTCGGTGATGGTGTGCATGGTCGGACGGACAGCGGGATCAGAAGCGGGCGAACTGGCTCTCGTCGAGCGCCGCGCCCGGGTTCAGGGCGAAGCCGTTCGTGCCGTTGTTCGACGGCGAGGCCTTCTTCGCGTGCACCTTCGACGGCGGCGCGATCACGCTGCGCTGGCTGGCGCGCGAGGTCGTCGCGCGGGGCGCGATCGACGGCGCGGCGCTGTGGCCCAGCTTGAAGAACGACATCGTCTGCTGCAGCTGCTCGGCCTGGCTGCTCATCTCCTCCGAGGTGGCGGCCAGCTCTTCCGAGCTGGAGGCGTTCTGCTGCGTCGTCTGGCTCAGCTGGTTGACGGCGGCGTTGATCTGGCTGACGCCCGAGCTCTGCTCTTCCGACGCGGCGGTGATCTCCTGCACGAGGTCGGACGTCTTCTTGATGTTCGGCACGATCTGGTCGAGGAGCTTGCCGGCACGTTCGGCCAGCTCGACGCTGGAGCCGGCGACGGTGCCGATCTCCTGCGCGGCCACCTGGCTGCGTTCGGCGAGCTTGCGCACCTCGGCGGCGACCACCGCGAAGCCCTTGCCGTGTTCGCCGGCACGGGCCGCTTCGATCGCGGCGTTCAGCGCGAGGAGGTTGGTCTGGTAGGCGATGTCGTCGATGATGCCGATCTTCTGGGCGATCTGCTTCATCGCGGCCACCGTGGCCTTCACGGCCTCGCCCCCTTCGGTGGCTTCGGACGCGGCCTTCGTGGCCATGCCGTCGGTGACCTTGGCGTTTTCGGTGTTCTGCGAGATGGAGGCGGTCATCTGTTCGATGGACGCGCTGGTCTCTTCGACGCCGGCGGCCTGCTCGCTGGCGGCCTGCGACAGCGACTGCGCCGTGGCGCTCACCTCTTCGGAGGCACCGGCCAGGGCTTCGGCACCCGAGTTCACTTCCGTCACCACCTGCGACAGCTTGGCCACGGTGTTGTTGACGAACTCCTTCATCTGGCCGAAGGCGCCTTCGTAGTCGTTGTCGATCGTGCGGGTCAGGTCGCCTTCGGAGACCGCGCCCATCACGCGCACCACGTCGTCGACGCTGGCGCCGGTGGTGGACACCAGCGCGTTCAGGCCGTCGCCCATCTCCTTCTGGAAGCCCTGCAGGCCGGTGACGTCCATGCGCGCCTCGAAGTTGCCGCGGTTGGCGGCGGCCACGACTTCGCGCTGGCCGGCGATCACCTGCTGCAGGCGGCCCACCATCTGCTTGACGGCGTAGAGCATGCTGGTGGTGTCGCCGTTGCGGATCACCACGTCGGAGGACAGGTCGCCGTCGGCCACCTTGTGCAGCAGCGCCGCGGCGTAGTCGGGTTCACCGCCGAGCTGGCGGCCGATGATGCGGGTCACGATCAGGCCGAGGGCCACGGCGAGCAGCACCGAGGCGGCGATCACGGCGGCCATCAGCCAGCGGGCTTCGGCGACCGATTTCGCGCCGTTCTCGTTCGTGGCCTTGGCCTGGGCCGTCAGCTCGTCGATGATGCCGTTCATGGTCTTCTCGAGACCGTTGATGGCCTTGCGGGCGTCGCCGTTGCTGAGGTCGGCGGCGGCGTCGTACTTGCCGTCGATGGACAGCTGGGCCACCTTGTCGTTCAGCGCGAGGTAGGTCGGCAGCTGGGCGTCGAGCTCCTTGACGAGCGCGGCTTCCGTCTCGCTCAGCGAGGTGGCGCGGTAGCTCTTCATCGCGGCATGGAACTTCTCCATGTGGACGGCGGCGCGCTTGACGGCGTCCTTCGCGTCGTCCGCATCCTTCGTGGCCGGCAGGCGCACGTAGGCGCGCGAATGCGCGGTCAGCCGGGCCGAGGCCTCCGAGACGTCCTGCATCGGCAGGATGTTGTTCGCGTAGGTGTCCTGCAGCATGTCACCGAGGTGGGACATCTTCAGCATCGCGTAGCCGCCGACGGCCGCGGTGATGGCCGAGCAGATCAGGAAAGTCAGCAGAAGCTTGTGCGCCAGCTTCAATCGCAGGAACCAATTCATGGGGGCCTATCCTTCTTCGTGGTGCTTGTGTTATCGGCCTGCGGCTGGCGGTCCGCAGGTCAGAACTTCGTGAACAGTGCGTCGTCCGGCGCCGACACACCGCCGCTGAACGCCATCGCGGGGTTCAGTGCGTAGCCACCGGCGGAGGTGCGTTTCGCGGCCGCGGCGGCCTTGCGGGCCGGACGGGAGATATGGGCGGACGGCGCACGCGGCGTCGGTGCCGGGGCGGCCACCGGTGCATGGGCACCGAGCACACCCAGCTTGAAGAACGACATCGCCTGCTGCAGTTGCTCGGCTTGGCTACTCATCTCTTCCGAGGTGGCGGCCAGTTCTTCCGAGCTGGAGGCGTTCTGCTGCGTCGTCTGGCTGAGCTGGCTGACGGCGGCGTTGATCTGGCCCACGCCGGAGGTCTGTTCCTCGGACGCGGCGGTGATCTCCTGGACGAGGTCGGACGTCTTCTTGATGTTCGGCACGATCTCGTCGAGCAGCTTGCCGGCGCGTTCGGCCAGTTCGACGCTGGAGCCGGCGACGGTGCCGATCTCCTGCGCGGCCACCTGGCTGCGCTCGGCGAGCTTGCGCACCTCGGCGGCGACCACCGCGAAGCCCTTGCCGTGTTCGCCGGCGCGGGCCGCCTCGATCGCGGCGTTCAGCGCGAGCAGGTTGGTCTGGTAGGCGATGTCGTCGATGATGCCGATCTTCTGGGCGATCTGCTTCATCGCAGCGACGGTGGCCTTCACGGCCTCGCCGCCTTCGGCCGCCTCGGCGGCGGCCTTCGTGGCCATGCCGTCGGTGATGCGGGCGTTCTCGGTGTTCTGCGAGATCGACGCGGTCATCTGCTCGATGGACGCGCTCGTCTCCTCGACGCCGGCGGCCTGCTCGCTCGAGGCTTGCGACAGCGACTGGGCCGTCGCGCTCACCTCTTCGGACGCACCGGCCAGCGCCTCGGCACCGGAGTTCACTTCCGTCACCACCTGCGACAGCTTGGCCACGGTGTTGTTGACGTAGGACTTCATGTCGGCGAACGAGCCCTGGTAGTCCTTGTCGATGGTCTGGGTCAGGTCGCCCTGGGCCATCGCGCCCATCACGCGAACCACGTCGTTGATGCTGTCGCCGGCCGATTCGACCATCTGGCGCACGGTGTAGAGCATGCTCGTGGTGTCGCCGGGAGCGGTGCGCACGTCGACGGTGAAGTCGCCCACGGCCACCTGTTCCAGCACCTCGGCGGCGTACGACGGTTCACCGCCCAGCAGCTTGAGCAGGCCGCGCGTGATCACGAAGGCGATCACCGCGCCGACCAGGATCGCCAGCACGGACAGGCCGATCACGAGGTTGCGCGTCTGCACGTAGGTCTCGACGGCCTGGTCGCCGGCTTCCTTCATCTGTTCGGTGACGTAGTCTCCGAGCGCGTCGGCGGCGGCCATGTAGGCGTCGTTCACCGGGGCGAAGTCGCTTTTCATGTACTCGATGGCACGGGCGCGGTCGGTGCGGGCCAGTTCGTAGATGCGGTCGTACTTCGGGGCCAGCAGCTGGCGCTTGTCCTGCATCTCCTTGAGCAGCTGGCGCGATCGTTCGGCGACGAGTACCTCGTCCAGCTTCTTGACCATCTCGGCGTTGCGCGCGCGGCGCCGTTCCACGTCGGCCTTGAGGGTGTCCGCCTCGCTCTCGTTCGAGGCGATCAGCATGCCGCGCAGCAGGCGGCCGTTGTGGATCGCGTTCTTGATGATCTCGTCGGACATCTGCACCTTCGGGTACCGGTCCTCCATGATCAAGGTCGTGGCGCTGCTGACGGTCGACAGGCGCAACACGCTCAGGACGGAGATGACGATCAGCAGGAACAGCACGACACCGAAGCCGAGGCTCAGGCGCGTGGCGACTTTGAGGTTGGAGAACATTTTTCTGGCCTTTCCCTGGGGTGCTTGGCGGTCAGAGGTGTTGACCGTTTTCCTTCGTGGCCGCGGTGGCGGCCTGGAGGTCGTCGATCGACAGGACCTGGTGGACGTTGAGCAGGATGACGAACTTGCCCTTGACCTTGCCCATGCCCTGGATGAAGTCGGTGCGGATGTTCGCGCCGAAGGACGGGGGCGGTTCGATGTCGGCGGCGTCGATGTCGAGCACTTCGTTGACGGCATCGACGACCACGCCGATCACCTGGCGCTCCTCGTCGGCCTCGATCTCGACGATCACGATGCAGGTGCGCTTGGTGACCTCGCTCGAGGGCCGGCCGAAGCGGGCCAGCAGGTCCATCACGGGCACGACGGCGCCGCGCAGGTTGATCACGCCGCGCACGCTGGCCGGCATCATCGGCACCTCGGTCAGCGTGTGGTACTCGATGATCTCCTTGATCGACAGGATGCCGATCGCGAACGATTCGCCCGCGAGCTGGAAGGTCAGGTACTGGGTGGGTTCCTCGCGCACGGCCACGGCATGCGTCGGGGCCACGGCGGGCAGGTGGGGGCGGGTCTGGACCACGGCGTTCATGGACAACTCCTGAAGCTTAGAACTTGGAGAACTGGGATTCGTCGAGGGCATCGGCACCCGCGACCGCGAGGCCGCGGCCGAGGTCGAAGCCGCCGGAGCGGCCCGAGGCGGCCTTCGGCGCCGGGGCGCGCACGGCCTTCGGGGCGGCACGGCGCACCGGCGTGTGCGCTGCACCGCCGTGACCGAGCTTGAAGAACGACATCGTCTGTTGCAGCTGTTCGGCCTGGCTGCTCATCTCTTCCGAGGTGGCGGCCAGCTCTTCCGAGCTGGAGGCGTTCTGCTGCGTCGTCTGGCTCAGCTGGGCGACGGCGGCGTTGATCTGGCCGACGCCGGAGGTCTGTTCCTCGGACGCGGCGGTGATCTCCTGCACCAGGTCCGACGTCTTCTTGATGTTCGGGACGATCTGGTCGAGCAGCTTGCCGGCGCGTTCGGCCAGTTCGACGCTGGAGCCGGCGACGGTGCCGATCTCCTGCGCGGCCACCTGGCTGCGTTCGGCGAGCTTGCGCACCTCGGCGGCGACCACCGCGAAGCCCTTGCCGTGTTCGCCGGCACGGGCGGCTTCGATCGCGGCGTTCAGCGCGAGCAGGTTGGTCTGGTACGCGATGTCGTCGATGATGCCGATCTTCTGGGCGATCTGCTTCATCGCGGTGACCGTGGCCTTCACCGCGTCACCGCCTTCGGTGGCTTCGGTGGCGGCCTTGGTGGCCATGCCGTCGGTGACCTTGGCGTTTTCGGTGTTCTGCGAGATGGAGGCGGTCATCTGTTCGATGGACGCGCTGGTCTCTTCGACGCCGGCGGCCTGCTCGCTGGCGGCCTGCGACAGCGACTGCGCCGTGGCGCTCACCTCTTCGGACGCACCGGCCAGCGCCTCGGCACCGGCGTTCACCTCGGTGACCACCTGCGACAGGCGGGTGACCATGTTCTGCATCGACGACAGCAGCTGGGCCGTCTCGTCCTTGCCGCGCACGTCGACGCGCACGGTCAGGTCGCCCTGGGCCAGCTGGTCGGCCACGTGGACGGCCTGCTGCAGCGGACGGGTCACGCTCAGCGTGACGAGCAGCGCGATGCCGATCGACAGCGCCACGGCGACACCGCCCAGCAGCAGCATCGTGCGGCGCGCGTCGATGTAGGAGGCCGCGGCCTCCTTGGCGAGCGACTGGCTGAGCTTCGTCTCGTGTTCGAGCAGGTCGTTGGCGGCCTTGCGCCATTGCGACACGACCGGGCTCAGGTCGCCGTAGAGGAGGGCGGTGGCTTCCGCGTTCTTGTTGGCCTCGCCGAACTCGGCGACCTTGACCATCATCGCGATGCCCGTGCGGGACGTCTCGCGGATCTTCTGGAACAGCGCCTTTTCCTCGTCGCCGGCGCCGTGCTCGGACTGCAGCTTCTCGACGCGGGCCTCGGCGGCGGCGTACTCGGTCACCAGTTCCTTGAATCGGGCCTGCTGCGCGCGCAGTTCGGCGGGTTCCGTGCGGATGATCAGGGTGCGCAGCGTGGAGCCCATCGCGAACGGGATCAGCTTGATCTCGTTGACGGCGTCGACCTTGACGTTCTGCACGTCGGTGATGTCCGACGTCTTGGCCGAGATGTCGGCCAGGCGCGTGACGCCGAGCCACACGATGGCAGCGATGACGAGGGCCACCAGCGCGAAGCCGAGGCCGAGGCGGGTGCCGATCTTGAGATTTCCGAACATGGGGTGGATCCTTGCCGATGTGACGAGCCGGGTATCGGCGAAATAACAGGGGTAAAGCGGGGGAGAGGGGGTCAGACCGCCACGGGTCGGTCGGTGGCGTTCGGGAACTGGGCCTGTTCCATCAGCACGGGCACGTCCAGGATCAGCGCGACGTCGCCGCTGCCGAGGATGCTCGAACCGCTGATGCCCTTGACCTGGGCGAACATCTTCGAGAGCGGCTTGATGACGGTCTGGGCCTCGCCCAGCAGCGTGTCGACCACGAGGCCGAACTTCTGGCTGCCGTGCTTGACGACGACGATGTTCTGGCGCGCCGACGGCGTGCCGGGCACCTCGAACAGGTCGCGCAGGCGGATGAACGGGAGCACCTGGCCGCGCAGGTCGGTGTAGTCGTGGCCTTCCTCGGCGTTGAACTCGACGCACTCGTCGACCATGTCGAGCGGCACGACGAACACCGACTTGCCGACCCCCACCTGGAAGCCGTTGATGATGGCGAGCGTGAGCGGCAGGCGCACGGTGACCGTGGTGCCGAGGCCGGGCTGGCTCGCGATCTCGACGCTGCCGCGCAGCGCGACGATGTTGCGCTTGACCACGTCCATGCCCACGCCGCGGCCCGACAGGTTCGTCACCTTCTCGGCCGTGGAGAACCCGGGTTCGAAGATCAGCGCGTAGGTTTCCGAATCGGTCAGCACGCGGCCGGGTTCGATGAGGCCGCGTTCGACGGCCTTCGCGAGGATCTTCTCGCGGTTCAGACCACCGCCGTCGTCACCGACCTCGATCACGATGCTGCCCGAGTCGTGGTACGCGTTGAGCGAAACCGTGCCCTGCGCCGGCTTGCCGCGCTGCGCGCGCAGCTCGGGCGAGTCGATGCCGTGGTCCATCGCGTTGCGCACGAGGTGGGTCAGCGGGTCGCCGATCTTCTCGACGACGGTCTTGTCGAGTTCGGTGTCCTCGCCGTTGACGACGAGGGCGATGTCCTTGCCGATCTCGCGCGAGACGTCGTGCACCACGCGCTGGAAGCGGTTGAAGGTGGCGCCGATCTTGACCATGCGCAGCTGCAGCGCGCTGTCGCGCACCTGCTCCACGAGGCCCGACAGCGTCGAGTGGCATTCCTGCAGCTCGATGTTGCGCGTGCGGCGCGACAGCAGGTTCGCACCGGCCGACGCGATGATGAGTTCACCGACGAGGTTGATCAGCTGGTCGAGCTTCTCGGCGTCGACGCGGATGGACTGGCTCTCGGCGGTCTTGGCGTCCTTGACGCGCTTCTGCTTCTCGAGCGCGGCGGCGACGACCGGCGCGGCGACGGCACCCTGCTCGACGAGGATCGAGCCGATGGGCGAGGCCTCGGGCTGGCGCTGCTCCTGCACGTCGAGGGCGGCGGCCAGTTCGTGGGCGGTGATGGTGCCGCAGCGAACGAGCATCTCGCCGAGGCGGGCCGACTCTTCCGGCTGGCGGCGGATCAAGTCGATGTAGTCGGCCGAACGGCTGTTCGGCGGGAGGATGTTCAGCGTGCAGTCGTCGAGCACGAAGTCGAACACGTTCTCGATGGCGGCCTTGTCGGCCTGGCTGCGGAACGCGATCTCGAAGCCGAGGTAGTTGGACTCGGGGTCCATCGCGTCGGCGTCGGGCAGTTTGTCGGTCAGCGTCACGATGCCGGTGACGGTGCCGAGCGTGCCGAGGAAGCGGATGAACGACACGGGGTCCATGCCGTTGCGCAGCACGTCGGGGCCGAAGCGCACCGAGATGTGCCACAGGTCGTTGCCGGACCCCTCCGTCGGGGCGACACGTTCGAACGAGGCGTCGGCTTCGGTCACGGCCACCGGGCCGGTGCCGAGGTACACGCGCAGGCGTTCGGTGAGCGGTGCGCCGCGGGCGAGCAGTTCGTCGTCGGCGCTCTGGCCGGGGTTCGATTCGACGGCGTCGATCAGCGCGCCGATGTGGTCGCCGCAGGACAGCAGCAGGGCCACCATCGGCTCGTCGACCTGCAGCTTGCCGTCGCGCACATCGTCGAGCACGCTCTCGACCACGTGGGTGAAGCTCACCACGTCGTCCAGGCCGAACAGGCCGGCCGAGCCCTTGATGGTGTGGGCGGCGCGGAAGATGGCGCCGATGGTTTCGGTGGTGTCGCTCTCCTGCCCGATGCCGAGCAGGGAGGACTCCATCTGTTCGAGCAGCTCCCGGCTTTCGGCGAAGAAAGTCGACAGGGCGTCGTCCATGTTCATGGTGCGGGTCTTTCGGGGAGAACGGGCCGGGTCAGGCGGGGAGGACGATGGGGTCGCCGAAGTGCTGGGAGAGGTCGAGCAGTTCGAACACGTCGAGCACCGGGGCGCTGTGGCCGGTGAGGCGCAGCGTGTGGCCGGTGGCGGTGGCGGCGCGCTTGGCGAGCATCAGCAGCTGCACCCCGGCGGTGTCGAATTCCTCGACGGCGGAGAGGTCGATCTCGAGGGTGTCGTTCGCCGCGACGGCGGCGAGCAGCGTGTCCTTGAGTTCGGCGGCGCGGTAGATCGTCAGCTCGCCTTCGATGCGCAGGGGAGAGGTGGACATGCCGGTCTCCCGATCAGGGCAGCACGAGCTTCTGCACCACGCCCAGCAGCTGGTCGGGCTTGAAGGGCTTGACGATCCACGCCTTCGCGCCGGCTTCCTGGCCTTCCTTCTTCTTCGACTCCTGCGACTCGGTGGTGAGCATCACGATGGGCGTGAACTTGTACGCCGCCATCTGCTTGACCGCCTTCACGAACGAGATGCCGTCCATGTTGGGCATGTTCACGTCGCTGATGATCAGGTGCACCTTCTGGCCCTTGAGCTTCGACAGCGCGTCCTTGCCGTCGCAGCCTTCCGTCACCTCGTAGCCCGCGTTGCGCAGGGAAATGCTGACGACCTGGCGCACGGAG
Source organism: Piscinibacter gummiphilus (assembly GCF_002116905.1). NCBI lineage: Bacteria > Pseudomonadati > Pseudomonadota > Betaproteobacteria > Burkholderiales > Sphaerotilaceae > Rhizobacter > Rhizobacter gummiphilus. The sequence continues at coordinate 4,068,875 of NZ_CP015118.1, read as the reverse complement.
GCGGAGTCGTCGACGATCAGGATGCTCTTGGCCATGGGGTTCTTCTCCGCTGGGGCTTGTCAGTGAAAATCAAAAGAAGGTGATCTCTTCGTCGGCGGGCGCCTTGACGCTGCCGCCGCCGTGGGTGGTGTGTTCCTCGGCCATCGCGTACGTCTTCTTCAGCGCTTCGAGCAGCGCGGCCGTGTCGACGGGGCGCAGTTCGCCATCGCGCTCGAAGGCCTCGCGGCCGGCCGTGAGTTCGGCGGGCAGCTGGTCCATGTTCTGGCGCACGTGCGACATCACCTGGCTCACGCGGTCCTGGAACTGCAGCTGCACGAGGGCTTCGCAGATCTCGGCCTGGATGCCCACGCTCTCGCGCTTGAGCACGTCGGCCGATTCGACCAGCGCGTCGGTGACGCCGTGGAAGCCGGAGAGCACGGTGTTGATCGAGTTCTCGCAGTTCGTGATCGAGGCGGCCTCGCGCGTGGCCGAGGCTTCGGCGCTGCGGCGGGCGTTGGCGATGGCCTCGCCCACGAGGTTGACCTTGTCGGTCATGCGGCGGCCCGTTTCGCCGGACATCGCGGAGAGCTTGCGCACTTCCTGCGCGAGCACCGAGAAGCCGCGGCCGGTCTCGCCCGCGTGCGCGGCCTCGATGGCGGCGTTGATCGCGAGCAGGTTGGTCTGGGAGGCGATGTTCGCCACTTCGGCGGCCATCTGCTGGAGTTCGGCGACGAAGCGGCCGAGGTTCTGCACCTCCTGGTGCATTGCGCCGTTGCTGTCCATCGCGGCGCGCAGCGACTCGAGCACCGCGTTGAGTTCGCGCGTGCTGCGATCGAACACGGCGACGAGACCCTGGTCGGCGCCTTCGTTCGCTTCGGTCGCCACGGCGGACGCCTTCATGGCTTGGTCGAGGCGGTCGACGATGCCGCCGAACCGCGCGCTCAGCTCGGAGATCGCGCTCTCCATCTGTTGGCGCGAGCTCTCGATGTGGCCGCCCCACACGGGGAGCAGGTCGCGACCGAGGTTCTCGTTCTCCCGCACGAAGTTCGCGGTGGCATCGCGCTGGCGGCGTTCGTGCGCGGCGCGCTGCCGATCGAACACGAAGCCGGCCGCGACGAGCACGCCACCACCAGCCAGTGCCCAGCCGTTCCAGCCGCTGGCCGCCCACGTGGACAGCCCGCCGGCCGCGCCGAGCAGGGAGCAGGACAGCCCGCGCAACGAAGTCGCACCGAGCCGCAAGCGGCCGGGAAGGGCCGACGTCGACCCGGAGGCCGTGGAGAGGGTGATGGAGGACATGCCGGACTTATCGACCGGACGGTCTGAAAGATGAGCGGGAACTGCCGGGTAAACCCAGGCCATCTGTGAAATGGCGCAGCATTTCGCGTAAGAGAATGTGTGGGCCGGCCGTAGGAATGGGCCGTGTGTTGTCCGCCGTCATGGAACAGGTCCCTTTGTTCATCGCCTAATGGTCAGGCGACCGAAAAGGAGACCTCATGAACATCCATTCAGTGAAATGCGCCGCGCTGGCCACGGCCCTGGCGTGCATGGCCCATGTCGCGCAGGCCGACGAACTGCTGCCCCTGCCGCCGGCGAAACAATCGGGTGATGTGACGTACACGAGCGGTGGCATCCCCGACGAACAGTTGCCGGCCGTGAAGCAGGCGCGGGCGAGCTACCCGCTCGTGATCGAGCTGTTCCAGAAGAACGGGGCGAAGAACCAGTACACGGCGGACGTGCAGGTGCGCCTGATCGACGCGAAGGGCCAGGTCGTGCTGGACGACAAGTCCGAAGGCCCGTTCTTCCTCGTGAAGCCGGCGCCGGGCACCTACCGGGTGGAGGCCACGTTCAACGGCAGGACGCTCGAGCAGCGCGGCGTGAACGTGGGCGCGAGCGGGTCGAAGCGCGTGGTGTTCGTGTTTCCGCCGTCGTGAGGAGCGCTCAGGGCTCGCCGCCCGCGTTCATCAGCGCCGTGTAGCGACGCTGCATTTCTTCCGGCGTCACCTCCTCGATCGAATGGCCGATCAGCCAGGTGTGCCCGAACGGGTCGCGCAGGCGGCACGACCGTTCGCCGTAGAACTGGTCGGTGGGCGGCATCAGCACGGTGGCGCCCGCGGCCACGGCCCGGGCCACGACGGCGTCGCAGTCGTCGACGTGCAGGTGCACGGAGGCGGCGGTCTCGCCCTCCTTGCCGGGGGCGTTCAGACCGTACTCCGGGTAGGCGTCCGACAGCATCAGCACCGCCGGGCCCAGTTGCACCTCGGCGTGGCCGATGCGCCCCGAGGGCTCGACGAGGCGGAAGCGCTCGACACCGCCGAAGGCGCGCACGCAGAAATCGATGGCGGCCGCGGTGTCGGCCACGCGGAGGTACGAGAAGACCTCATGGATGCGGGAAGGGTTGCTCATCGGCGTCTCCTGGCGTTCCGGTGAAGCCCATCATCGGCCGGCCGGGTCGGTGCGTCTTGGATGTTTTTCAAGCGCCATGTGTTCCGGCTGCTCGGGGCCCAGCGGCCGGTACGCGGACGGCGTGATGCCGGCCAGGCGGCCGAACTCGCGGATCAGGTGGGGCTGGTCGCTGTAGCCGGCGTCGAGCGCGGCTTCGGCCCAGTCCGGCGCGGGTGATGCGGCCACGCGCCGCAGCAGCGTGTGGAAGCGCCGCACGCGCAGGAAACGCTTGGGCGTGAGGCCCGTGGCCTGTTCGAAGCGGGCGATGAACGTGGGCGGCGACAGGCCGCTCGCGCGCTGCACCGGTGTCACGGCCTGTGCGCCGCCACGGAAGGCCCCCAGCACGGCCGTGACGAACGGGTCCGGGGTGGCGCCGGCCAGGCGCTGCAGCAGGTGCTGTTCGAGGCGGCGCAGGCGTTCGTGCACGTCCGGCGCGTGCTGCAGCCAGTCGCGCAGCCGGTGCGACTCGGCGCCCCACACGTCGTCGAGGGCGACGGTGCGGTTGTGCAGTTCGGGCAGGGTGCCGCCGAGGAGCGCGGCCGCACCGCCCGGTCGGAAGTGCACGCCGACGACGCTGGAGGCCCCGCCGGTGCCGCGGACGATGGCACGGTCGTGGGCGCCCTGCACGATGGCGGCGCGGAACACCTGGCCGTCGGGGTCGGTGTCGTGGGCGAAGCGGGTGATCCGGGCGTGCTCGTTCAGCGGGATCACGATGTCCACGCAGCCGGTGGGCAGCTTGCGCTCCCGCGCGTGGGGGAGGGCGCCGCGGTCGCTGGCCCACAGGACAGCCACGAAGGCGTCCAGGGGCGGGGCCGGCACACGCTGGGTCAGCATGCCGGCCTCTCGTCGCTGGTCAGCCGATGCGGCCGATCAGCAGGTACTCCATCAGCGCCTTCTGGGCGTGCATGCGGTTCTCGGCCTCGTCCCAGACGACCGACTGCGGGCCGTCGATGACCTCGGCCTCGACCTCCTCGCCGCGGTGCGCGGGCAGGCAGTGCATGAAGAGGGCGTCGGGCTGGGCCACGGCCATCATCTCGCGGTCGACGCACCAGTCGGCGAAGGCCTTCTTGCGGGCCTCGTTCTCGGCCTCGTAGCCCATGCTGGTCCACACGTCGGTGGTGACCAGGTGGGCGCCGCGGCAGGCGTCGAGCGGGTTCTTGAAGAACTTCACGCACTGCTGGTTGGTGACACCGGCCACCTTGGCGTCGATCTCGTAGCCGCTGGGCGTGCTCACGTGCAGCGTGAAGCCGAGGATGTCGGCGGCCTGCAGCCACGTGTTGGCCATGTTGTTGCCGTCGCCGACCCACGCGACCACCTTGCCCTGGATGGAGCCGCGGTGTTCGATGTACGTGAAGATGTCCGCGAGGATCTGGCAGGGGTGGTACTCGTTCGTGAGGCCGTTGATGACCGGCACGCGCGAGTTGGCCGCGAAGGCCTCGAGCTTGGTCTGCTCGTACGTGCGGATCATCACCAGGTCGACCATGCGGCTGATGACCTTGGCGCTGTCCTCGATGGGTTCGGCGCGGCCGAGCTGGCTGTCGCCGGTGGTGAGGTTCACCACCGAGCCGCCCATCTGGTACATGCCCGCCTCGAAGCTCACGCGGGTGCGTGTGCTCGCCTTCTCGAAGATCATCGCGAGCGTGCGGTCGACGAGGGGCGTGTACTTCTCGTAGTTCTTGAACCGCTGCTTGATGGTGGCGGCGCGCGCGAAGAGGTACGCGTACTCCTCCGCGCGGAGGTTGCTGAACTGCAGGTAGTGCTTGATGAGGCTCATGCCGGGCTTCATGGGGTGGTCTTCGCGAGGAACGACTTGATCAGCGGCACGAGGATGGCCACGATCTGGTCCGCTTCGGCGGCGGTCAGGATGAGCGGCGGCACCAGGCGGATCACCTTGTCGGCGGTGACGCTCAGCAGCAGGCCCGCTTCGGCGGCCTGGCCCAGCAGCTCGTTGCAGGGGCGGGCGAGTTCGATGCCGATCATCATGCCGTGGCCGCGCACCTCGACGAAGCCCTCGACGTTCTTGAGCTCGCGCTTGAGGGTGGTGGACAGCTGGGCGCCCACGGTGGCGGCGTTCGCGAGGAGGTTGTCCTCCTCCATGATGCGGATGGTCTCGACGCCGGCGCGCATGGCGAGCGGGTTGCCGCCAAAGGTGGTGCCGTGGTTGCCCGGGCCGAACACGTTCGCGGCCTTCGGGCCGCACACGATGGCGCCCACCGGCACGCCCGAGCCGAGGCCCTTGGCGAGCGGCATCACGTCGGGCTTGATGCCGGCCCACTGGTGCGCGAACCACTTGCCGGTGCGGCCCATGCCGCACTGCACCTCGTCGAGCATCAGCAGCCAGCCCTTCTCGTCGCACACGCGGCGCACGGCCTGCAGGTATTCGACCGTGGCGGGGTTGATGCCCCCTTCGCCCTGGATGACCTCGAGGAACACGGCCACCACGTTCGGGTTGTCGCGCGCCTGGGCCTCGATGGCGGAGATGTCGTTCAGCGGCACGCGCACGAAGCCTTCCACCAGCGGGCCGAAGCCGGCCTGCACCTTCGGGTTGCCGGTGGCCGACAGCGTGGCGATGGAGCGGCCGTGGAAGGCCTTCTCGTAGACGATGATCTCGGGGCGGTCGATGCCCTTGTCGTGGCCATACTTGCGGGCGATCTTGAGTGCGGCTTCGTTGGCCTCGAGGCCCGTGCTGCAGAAGAAGGCGTTCGCGAGGCCCGACAGCTCGCACAGCTTCGCGGCGAGGGTCTCCTGCAGCGGCACCTGGTAGTAGTTGCAGCTGTGGATCAGCTTGTTGACCTGGTCGTGCAGCGCGGGCACGAGCTTCGGATGGGCGTGGCCCAGCGTGTTCACGGCGATGCCGGCGAGGCCGTCGAGGTACTTCTTGCCGTCGGTGTCCCACACCCACGCGCCTTGCCCGTGAGACAGCGCGAACGGCAGTCGGCCGTAGGTGTTCATCACGTGGGGCGCGGCGTTGGCGGTCTTGGCGGGGGCGGTCATGGCAGAGGGCTCCAAAGAAAACGGCCGGGGCCCTTCGAGGGCCCCGGGAGATTTTTCATTCTAAGGGGCAGTCATGCCCGTTACGACATGCACTGCGTTGGGGTGCGGAGATGCATCGTTGTCATCGCCGATAAAAAATGTGCGTGTGATTCAGCAGGGTACCCGCGGTTGGGTGCTGCTGTGCAGCACAAACCCGGCGACAATGCGGGCTGGAACACAATTCCTCCACCAGCCATTGCATGAGCTCTGCCAAACCCCGCGAAGTCTTCATCCAAGGCGTGACCCAGGACGGCCGTGTTTTCCGACCCAGCGATTGGGCGGAGCGGCTCGCCGGTGCCATGTCGTGCTTCCGCCCCGAAGGGTCGGGGGGCGGCATCGGCGCCTTCATCGGTTATTCGCCTTACTGCGTTCCCCGTGTCATCAACGGCGTGAAGTGTGTCATCGTCAACGAGGCACTGCGTGACGTCGAACTCATGGCGTGGGACTTCGTGATGAACTTCGCCCGCGACAACAACCTGCAGGTCGCCGAGGCCTGCCTGCTGCCCGAGACCGGCTCCGAGCGGCCCAAGGCGGGCTGACCCTTCCGCCGGCTCAGTTCACGGGCCGGGGCGCGGGGAACTGCCACTGCTTGTCGAGAACGGCCTGCTTCGGCCGGTACAGGCGCACCGTGTAGTTCCACCCGTCCACCGTCGGGATGCAGTTGGCCACCTTGCCGTCGCACCCGCCGAACTGGATGGGCACGCTGCCGTCCGCCGCCTTCTTCGCGGTGATGTTGTTGACGGTGTAGGCCCCCGCGGCATTCTTCTCGTAGTAGCCCTTCGCGTTGTAGACGCTCACGGACCAGAAGCCGTCCACCGGCACGTCCTTCACGTCGAGGCGGTACACCGTGCGGCCGTCGTTGCGCTCGGGCGTGACGCTCAGGTAGACCGCATCCTTGTCGGGGTTCCCGCCCCAGCCGGCGGCCGTGCCCAGCAGGTGGTGGATGGGGTTCACCGCTTCGCGGGTGCCGAAGGCCTCCCGGAAGTCGGGCTGCGTCGCGGCGAGCGAGAGCAGAGCGTCGCGCACCTTCTTGTGGCTCCCGGCGTCCCAGGCGGGCATGTCGAGCGAGCCGGTCGCCTTCTGCGACACGGTGATCCGGTCCTGCAGCGCGTGCACCTCGGCGATGTCCTTCGGATCCGCCGGATTCACCAGCGTACGGATGCCCGCGACCACGTAGCGGGTGCCGACGTTCTCCCGGGTCAGCTGCCGGCGGCCTGCGCCGTAGTAGACAGCGGGGGTGTAGTGGTCCTGATTGACCACCTGCAGCGACATGAATCGCCCACCCGCGTCCGGCATCGTGATCTCCACGGGCCCTGCGTCGAGGTCGAAGACGGCGAAGGTGTAGAGGGTGTCCCGGTTCAGGCGGATCACCGTCTGGTTGTCGATCGAAGCGGGTTGGCGCCGGTGCAGCAGCTTGCCGAGTCCGCCTTCCTTCGCCATGTTGCCGATGTACATGTCCGACTCGGCCCGGACGAAGTTGTCGACGTCGACCTTCTGTGGTGCTGGCTGGGCGAACGCAGGGAGGGCGAGGGCGGCGGCGAGGCCGGCGATCCATGGGGTGCGCATGCGAAGCTCCTGGAGGATGAGCGGGTCGGGCCGATCCTATCGATCAGGGTTCAAGGTCACCATTGCACCTTGGTGCACGCCAGACGTGACGAAGCCCGCTGGACGCGGGCTTCATTCAAACAACAAGGCCCGCCGGAGCGGGCCTTGGAGCTTCTACCACCTGGTATTCGATCAGGCCGCGAGAGCCTTGACCTTGGCGGACAGGCGGCTCTTGTGGCGAGCTGCCTTGTTCTTGTGGAACAGACCCTTGTCGGCGACCGAGTCGATCACGCTCTGGGCGGATTGGAAGAGTTCCGTGGCCTTGGCTTTGTCGCCGGCGGCCACAGCCTTCTGGACATTCTTGATGACGGTGCGGAACTTCGAACGCAGGGCCGTGTTGGCGGCGTTCAGTTTCACATCTTGCCGAACGCGCTTGAGGCCAGACGCGATGCGGACAGTCTTTTTCTTAGCTTTGGAAGCGGTTGCCATGCTTTAGCTGTACCCAGGTGGTATGAAGTCCGCCAGTATAGCATTCGCTTCGGGCATAAGACAAACTGCAATATCACGCGGGCTTCGGCTCCCTATAATTCGCCCCTTTTCCGGGCCCAAGAACATCCCCATGAACCTGCTCCGGGCCGCGTCCACCGTCTCCCTGCTCACCCTCTGCTCCCGGGTCACGGGCCTCGCCAGCCAGCTGATGATCGCGTCGATGTTCGGCGCGGGCGCCTGGACGGACGCGTACAACGCCGCCTTCCGCATCCCCAACATGCTGCGCCGCCTCTTCGGCGAAGGGGCTTTCGCGCAGGCCTTCGTGCCCATCCTCGGGCAGACGCGCGTCACCGAGGGCGACGAGACCACCCGCCGCCTGATCGACGCGGTGGCCACCATCCTCGCGTGGGCCCTGTTCCTGACCTGCGTGGTGGGCATCCTCGCGGCCCCGGCCGTCGTGTGGCTGCTGGCCTCCGGCCTCGAGAAGTTCGACGACGCGGTGCTGATGACCCGCCTGATGTTTCCGTACATCGGCTTCATCTCCCTCGTGGCGCTGGCCGCGGGCATCCTCAACACCTGGAAGCACTTCGCGGTGCCGGCGGCCGCGCCCGTGTTGCTCAACCTCTCGCTGATCGCCTGCGCGTGGGGGCTCGCCCCCGTGTTCGCGCGCTGGGGCGTCCAGCCCATCTACTCGCTGGCCGTCGGGGTGATGCTCGGCGGCGTGCTGCAGCTCGCGGTGCAGGTGCCCGCGCTCGTGGCCATCGGGCAACTGCCCCGCATCGGCCTCGGTCCGGCCGCGATCCGCGCGGCCTGGAACCACCCGGGCGTGCACAAGGTGCTGCGCCAGATGGCCCCGGCGCTGATCGGGGTGTCGGTGGCGCAGCTCTCGCTCTTCATCAACACGCAGCTCGCGTCGCACCTGGGCGTGGGGGCGATCTCGTGGCTCGGGTATGCCGACCGCCTGATGGAGTTCCCGACGGCGTTGCTGGGCGTGGCGCTGGGTGTCGTGCTGATCCCGCAACTCTCGAGCGCCCAGGGACGGGGCGACACCGCGTCGTACTCGGCCCTGCTCGACTGGGGTCTTCGCCTCGTGGTGATGCTCGCACTGCCGTGCGCGGTGGCGCTGCTGGTGTTTCCCGAGGCCCTGGTCGCCGTGCTGTTCCACCGGGGAGCCTTCACCGCGGCCGACGTCGCCCAGACCGTGCGGGCGCTGCAGGGCTACGGCGTGGGGCTGATGGGGCTCATCGCGATCAAGATCCTCGCCCCCGGCTTCTATGCCCGCCAGGACATCCGCACCCCGGTGCGCATCGCCGTGGCCGTGCTGGTGCTGACCCAGGTGCTCAACGCGGTCTTCTGGTTCTTCGTGCCGTCGCTGCAGCACGCGGGTCTTGCGCTGTCCATCGGCCTCGGGGCCCTCGTGAACGCCGCGTGGCTGTTCATCGGCCTGCGCCGCAGCGGGGCCTACGTGCCCGCGGCGGGGTGGGGCGGCTTCGGCCTGAAGGTGGTGGTGGCCACCGGGCTCCTGACCGGGCTGCTCGCCTGGGGTGCCCACCACGTCGACTGGGTGGGCCTGCCGGGCTGGACCCGCGTCGGCTGGCTCGTGCTGCTGCTCGGGGGCTCCGCCGTGCTGTACTTCGGCAGCCTGCTCGCGATGGGGCTGAACCTGAAACAGTTCGTCCGCAGGGGCTGAGTCCCGCCGGCCGGCGAGGGGCCGCGACTGGATTTAGACTGTGCCCATGTCCCATCGACTGAGTCTCGAGCCGCCCACGGCCCTGGAGTATTTTTCCGCGCTGGTGGCCGACGACGCCTCGCTGTCGCTGCTGGAAGCCGCCGCCAGCCTCTGCCAGGACGAACACCCCGACATCGACCTGCAGGCCTTGCTCGGCGAGGTCGACACCCTGGCCGACCAGCTCCGCCGCCGCGTCCCGGCCGACGCCGTGCCGCTGCAGCGCCTGCGCCGCCTGAACCGCTACTTCTTCCAGGAGCTGGGGTTCGCCGGCAACGTCAACGACTACTACGACCCGGGCAACAGCCTGCTGAGCACGGTGCTGCGCACCCGCCGGGGCATTCCGATCACGCTCGCCGTGCTCTACATCGAACTCGCCAACGAGATCGGCCTGAACGCCTGCGGCGTGTCCTTCCCCGGGCACTTCCTCGTGAAGCTGCACATGCCCGAGGGCGAGGTGGTGATCGACCCGTTCAGCGGGCAGTCGCTCTCCCGCGAGCAGCTCGATGAGCTGCTGGTGCCGTACCGCCGCAGCCACGGGCTCGAGGGCGACTTCGAGATGCCGCTCGGCCTGTTCCTGCAGGCGGCCGAGCCGCGCGACGTGCTGGCCCGCATGCTGCGCAACCTGAAGGAGATCCACCGCAGCGCCGGCGACTGGGCGCGGCTGGTGGCCGTGCTCGATCGCCTGGTGGTGCTGCTGCCCCAGAACTGGGAGGAGCGCCGCGACCGCGGCCTGGCCCACGCCGAGCTGGGCAACCGCGAGGCCGCCCGCAAGGACCTGGGCGCCTACCTGCTCCACGCCCGGGAGGCGGTGGACCGCGCCGCGATCAGCGTCCGGCTGAGCGAACTGGGCCCGGAGGGGCCCGATCGGTTGCATTGAGGGGCGGCCCCGGGGCGCTCCCTTTAGAATTCGGTCCGGACCCGCCCGACAATGGGTCCCCCGGGAAGATGCCCACGCGGCCGCCCGCGGAGAACAACCGAACCCCTTTTTCACCCCGGATGCGCCAACTCCCGCTCGACATCGCCACCGAGCCCGCACGGTCCTTCGACAGTTTCGTGGCGGGGGCGAACGCCCACGCCGTCGCCCATCTGCGCCAGGTCATGCACCAGTCCGCGCCGGTGTTCCTCTGGGGCCCGTCCGGCGTCGGCAAGACCCACCTGCTTCACGCCACCGCCAACCTCGTGCAGCAGCAGGGCGGCCGGGTGGTCTGGTTCGACGCCCACCAGCCGGTGCCCTGGCACGTGGAAGACGCCGGCCAGCTCGTGGTGCTCGACAACTGCGACCAGTTCGACGATGCCCACCAGCACGCCGCCTTCGCGCTGTTCATCGAGGCCACCACGCACGGCGTGCCCGTGCTGGGCGCCGCGCCCATGCCCCCGGTGGACCTGCCCGTGCGCGACGACCTGCGCACCCGCCTCGGCTGGGGCCACGTGTTCGCGATCCAGCCGCTGTCCGAGCCCGAGGCCCGGGCCGCGCTGCGCCGCGAGGCCGACCGCCGCGGCCTGTTCCTGTCCGACGACGTGATGGACTACCTGCTGACCCATTTCGCCCGCGACCTCAAGCACCTGATGGCGCTGCTGGACCGGCTCGACGAGTTCGCGCTGGTGCACAAGCGGGCCATCACCGTTCCACTGCTCAAGCAAATGCTGACCGAAGAGGGTCCATGACGAAGAATCTCTGCCTGTTCGACCTCGACCACACGCTGCTGCCGCTCGACTCCGACCACACCTGGGGCGAGTTCGTGATCCGGCAGGGCTGGGTGGACGCCGAGTCGTACCGGGCCGGCAACAACGCCTTCTACGCGAAGTACCAGGCCGGCACCCTCGACATCCACGAGTACATCGCGTACTGCACCGCGCCGTGGCGCGACCGCTCCGCCGCAGAGCTGGCCGCGGCCCACGACCGTTTCATGAACGAGGACATCCTCCCCGCCATCCACCCCGTCGCGGTGGACCTCGTGCGCAAGCACCAGGCGCAGGGGGACCTCGTCGCGCTCGTCACGGCCACCAACGAGTTCGTCACCGGCCCGATCGCGAAGGCCTTCGGCATCGACCACCTGCTCGCGGTGAACCTCGAACGCGACGCGTCGGGCAAGGTCACCGGCCGCATCGCGGGCACGCCGTCGTTCCGCGAGGGCAAGGTCACGCGCACCGCCGAGTGGCTGACCGGCATGGGGCTGTCGTACGAAAGCTTCGGCCGCATCCACATGTACAGCGACTCGGCCAACGACCTGCCCCTGATGGAGCAGGCCACCGACCCGGTCGCCACCAACCCGGCGCCGTCGCTCGAGACCATCGCGCGCGAACGCGGCTGGCCCATCCTCAAGTTGTTCCCATGATCAAGAAACTCATCGACAAGCTGCTCGGCAAGCCCGCCGCGACGGCCCGCAAGTCCGCCCAGGGCAAGCGGGTCGAGGTGCCGGCGAGCGAACACGCCATCGACCTCGGGCTCGTGGACGACAACGCGATCCGGGTGGTCAAGACCCTGTCCGACGCCGGCTACGAGGCCTACATCGTGGGCGGCGCGGTGCGCGACCTGCTGGTGGGCCTGCGGCCGAAGGACTTCGACGTGGCCACGAACGCCACGCCCGAGCAGGTCAAGGGCCTGTTCCGGCGCGCGTTCATCATCGGCCGGCGCTTCCGCATCGTGCACGTGGTGTACGGCCGCGGCCGCGAGCACGAGGTGATCGAGGTCTCCACGTTCCGCGCGGTGATGGACGCTTCCGCGGCCGAGCAGGTCTCGGGCAACGAGAAGACGTCGAAGAGCGAGCTCGCGGGCAAGACCCACGTGGTGGACGCCGCCGGCCGCGTGCTGCGCGACAACGTGTGGGGCCCGCAGATCGAGGACGCCGCGCGCCGCGACTTCACCGTCAACGCGATGTACTACGACCCGCAGCGCCAGATCGTCGTCGACTACCACGGTGGCATCAAGGACGCGAAGAAGAAGGTGCTGCGCATGATCGGCGACCCGGCCACGCGCTACCGCGAGGACCCGGTGCGCATCATCCGCGTGGTGCGTTTCGCCGCGAAGCTCGGCTTCACCATCGAGGCGAAGACGAAGGCGCCCATCCGCGAGATGGCCTCGCTGCTGCACAGCGTGCCCGCGTCGCGCACCTTCGACGAGATGATCAAGCTGCTGCAGACGGGCCACGCGCTCGCCAGCATCGAGGAGCTGAAGAAGCAGGGCCTGGCCGGTGGCGGGCAGGGCTTCTTCCCGATCCTCGATCTCGTGATCGAGAACGGTGCGAAACACCCCGACCGCGCGAAGTTCGTGAACGCCGCGCTGGCCGACACCGACCGCCGCGTGGGCGAAGGCAAGCCCGTGGCGCCGAGCTTCATGCTCGCCTGCATGCTGTGGCACGACGTGCTCGACGGCTGGCAGCGCCTGAAGAAAAAGGGCGAAGCTCCGTTCCCGGCGCTCACGCAGGCGGTGGACGCGGTGTTCGATGCCCGCATCGGCGACATCTCGGGCCGCGGCAAGCTCGGCGCCGACATGCGCGAGATCTGGCTGATGCAGCCGCGCTTCGAGCGCCGCACCGGCAACGGCCCGCTGACCCTCGTCGAGCAGACGCGCTTCCGCGCCGGCTTCGACTTCCTGCGGCTGCGCGCCGACGCCGGCGAGATCGACCCGGCCCTCGCCACGTGGTGGGAGGAGTTCTCGATGGCCGACCCCGAGGACCGGCCGCACATGATCCAGGACGTGCGCAAGACCGAACGCCGCGCGCCGCGCCAGGCCTCGGCGCCGGCGCCCGCCGCCGCGGAGGACGACGAGGACGACCTGCCGCCTGCCGAGGGCAGCAGCGACGCCCCGCGCAAGCGCCGTCGCCGCCGCCGCAAGCCGGCGGGCCCGGGTTCCAGTTCGGGCACCGAAGCGTCCTGACCTTTCCAGAACAACAGAACGACCACCCGGGGACACGACCGACATGACCAGCCTCCTTGCCGCCGCGCCGCCGGAATCGTTGGGGCTCAGCCCCGAGCGGCTCGCCCGCCTCGACGCCGCCCTCGAGGCCGAGATCGAGCGGCAGAAGCTGCCGGGGGCCGTCGCGATGATCGCCCGCCGCGGCAAGGTCGCCCACTTCAAGGCCTACGGCCGGCTCGACCCGCGGCAGGACGTGCCGATGCCGAAGGACGCCATCTTCCGCATCTACTCGATGACGAAGCCGGTCGTCTCGGTGGCCGTGATGATGCTGGTCGAGGAGGGGCGCCTGCTGCTGTCGCAGCCGGTGTCGATGTACCTGCCGGAGTTCGCGTCGCCGCAGGTGCTGGTCGAGAACGAAGGGCAGCTCGAGACGGCTCCCGCCGGCCGCGCCATCACGGTGCACGACCTGCTGCGCCACACGGCCGGCTTCACCTACCAGTTCATGGGCGCCACGCCGCTGCACCAGCGGTACGCGGCGGCCGGCCTGTTCGGCCGGGGCAAGACCAACGCCGACTTCACGCAGGCGCTGGCCGCGTTGCCGCTGCTGCGCCAGCCCGGCACCGCCTGGGCCTACAGCCACGCCACCGACGTGCTGGGCCGCCTCGTCGAGGTGGTCACGGGCCGCTCGCTCGGCGAGCACCTGCGCGAGGCCATCTTCGAGCCGCTCGGCATGACCGAGACGGCGTTCCACGTCGACGGCTCGAATCACCACCGCATCGCCGAGCCGTTCGCGAAGGACCCGGATTCGGGCGCGCCGGTCAGCGTGTTCGACGTGCGCTCGCCCAGCGCCCAGGAGATGGGGGGCGCGGGCCTCGCGTCCACGGCGGCCGACTACGCGCGGTTCATGGAGATGATGCTGTCGGGCGGCCAGCTCGGTGGCGTGCGCCTGCTGGGCCCGAAGACGGTGCGCCTGATGACGTCCGACCACCTGGGGGCGCTGCCCGTGAGCGGCGACCTGCTGCCCGTGGGCCATGGCTTCGGCCTCGGTTTCGCCGTGCGCCTGCAGGACGGCGTGGCGGCGGGAGCGGGCTCGGCCGGCCAGTACTTCTGGGCGGGCCTCGCGGGCACCTCGTTCTTCATCGACCCGAAGGAGCAGCTGCACGCGCAGCTGATGATCCAGCAGCCGGGTCGCCGTGACCACTATCGCCAGCTGTTCCGCGAGCTCGTGTACGCGGCCCTGGTCGACTGAGCCTCCGCGATGCCGGTGACCGCGTACGTGGGCCTCGGGGCCAACCTGGGTGACGCGGCCGCGGCGCTCGACGCGGCGGTGGCGGCCCTCGCCGCGCTGCCCGGCACGCGCCTCGCCGCCTGTTCGCCGCGGTACCGCACCGCGCCGGTGGACGCCACCGGCCCCGACTACCTCAACGCCGTCGCGGCCCTCGACACGGACCTCTCCGCCGAGGCGCTGCTGGCCGCGCTCCACGAGATCGAGCTGCACCACGGCCGCGAACGCCTGTACCGAAACGCCCCGCGCACGCTGGACCTCGACCTGCTGCTGCACGGCGACGCCCGCATCGACGGCCCGCAGCTCGTCGTGCCCCATCCCCGCCTGCACGAGCGCGCGTTCGTGCTGGTGCCGCTCGCCGACCTCGCGCCGGACCTCGTGGTGCCGGGTCGGGGGCGGGTCCGCGACTTGCTCGACACCGTGGCCGACCAACGCATCGAAAGGCTTTCCCCATGAGCGGCATCCCCGTCTCGCTCCAGACCGTCCTGCTGCTCGTCGCGTCGAACGTGTTCATGACGTTCGCGTGGTACGGCCACCTGAAGAACCTCGCCGACAAGCCCTGGTACACGGCCGCGCTCGTCAGCTGGGGCATCGCGCTGTTCGAATACCTGCTGCAGGTGCCGGCGAATCGCATCGGCCACGCGGGCGGCTTCTCGCTGGCCCAGCTCAAGATCACGCAGGAGGTGATCACGCTCGCCGTGTTCGTGCCGTTCGCGATGCTCTACATGGACCAGCCGTTCAAGCTCGACTTCCTGTGGGCCGGCCTGTGCATGGTGGGGGCGGTGTACTTCATCTTCCGCTGAACGTCACGAGGACCACGGGATGAGCCGCTTCCGCCACATCGCGATCGAAGGGGCCATCGGGGCGGGCAAGACCACGCTCGCGCGGCGGCTCGCCGCGCACCTGGGCGCCGAGCTGCTGCTCGAGCAGGCCGACGAGAACCCGTACCTCGACCGCTACTACCAGGACCCGGCCGGCTACGCGTTCCAGACCCAGGTGTTCTTCCTGTTCCAGCGGCTGCGCCAGGTCACCGCGCTGGCCCAGCCCGGCATCTTCACGCCGGTGGTCGTCAGCGACTTCATGTTCGAGAAGGACGCGCTGTTCGCGCGCCTGACCCTCGGCGACGAGGAGTTCCGGCTCTACCGCCAGATGTACGCCGAGGTGGAGCCGCGCGTGCCGCAGCCCGACCTCGTCGTCTGGCTGCAGGCCCCCGTGGCCACGCTGATGGAGCGCATCCGCCGCCGGGGCATCCTGATGGAGCAGCGCATCGACGAGGTGTACCTGCAGCGCCTGATGGACGCCTATGCGGCCCGGTTCGAGACGTACGACCGGGCGCCGGTGCTCGCCGTCCAGACCGAACACTTCCACCCGGGCGGCGTGGACGCCGACTTCGCGGTGCTCGTGGACAAACTCGCCACGATGACCGGTCCGCGCGACTTTTTGGGGCCTCCGGCCTCGCCGCGCCTGACCTGAGCCTTCGCGCGCCCTTACACTCCACGCCTTGTCACTTTCGGTGACGGTTTCGTGAATCGTCGCGAAACGTGCAGCGAACCGCGTTCGCATCCCAGGATTTTTTGGAGACCTCACCCATGTTGTTCGGCAAGTTGCTGCCACGCGAAGGCAATTTCTTCGAGCTTTTCAACCAGCACGCCGCGTTCATCACCGAGGGTGCCCGCGCCTTCATGCTGATGATCGAGAACTACGGGAACCTCGAGCTGCGCGAGAAGTACGCCACCGAGGTGGTCAACGCCGAGCGGTCGGCCGACAAGGTCACCGCCGAGGTCAACCGCCTGCTGCACAAGACCTTCATCACGCCCATCGACCGCGAGCAGATCCACGGCCTGATCAATGCCATGGACGACATCGTCGACCTGCTGCAGGACGCCACCGAGACCATGCAGCTGTACGACGTGCGCAGCATGACCGAGGAGGTCATCCGCCTGGGCGAGCTGAGCGCCAAGTGCTGCGAGCGCGTGCAGCACGCCGTCTCGCTGCTGGCCCAGCTGAGCCGCACCGACGTGGCCGAGGCCGCCGTCAAGACCTGCGAGGAGATCGACAAGCTCGAGTCCGACGCGGACCGCGTGATGCGTTCGGCCATGTCGAAGCTCTTCCGCGAGGAGACCGACGTGCGCGAGCTCATCAAGCTCAAGGCGATCTACGAGCAGCTGGAATCCATCTCCGACCGTTGCGAGGACGTGGCGAACCTGATCGAGGGCGTTGTCCTCGAGAATTCCTGATCCCCGGGCGGAGTTTCGACGAATGGATTCGGTCCCGGTTCATTTCTGGGTGGTCGTGCTGCTGGTCGGCCTGGCCGTCATCTTCGACTTCATGAACGGCTTCCACGACGCGGCGAATTCCATCGCCACCGTCGTGTCCACCGGGGTGCTCAAGCCCCAGCAGGCCGTGGCGTTCGCGGCGTTCTTCAACGTCGTCGCCATCCTGGTGTTCCACCTCAACGTGGCGGCCACGGTGGGCAAGGGCATCGTGCAGCCGGGCGTGGTCGACCACCACGTGGTGTTCGGCGCGCTGATCGGCGCCATCACCTGGAACGTGATCACGTGGCTCTACGGCATCCCGTCGAGCTCGTCGCACGCGCTGATCGGCGGCATCTGCGGTGCGGTGATCGCGAAGTCGGGCATCGGTGCGCTGGATGGCGCCGGCGTGCTGAAGGTCGTGGCCTTCATCTTCGTGTCGCCCGTGCTCGGCTTCGTGCTCGGTTCGCTGCTGATGGTGGCCGTCGCGTGGATCTGCCGGCGCACGTCGCCGCTGCGGGTCGACAACTGGTTCCGCCGCCTGCAGCTGATCTCGGCTGGCATGTACAGCCTGGGCCACGGCGGCAACGACGCGCAGAAGACCATCGGCATCATCTGGATGCTGCTGATCGCCACCGGGTACTCGGCCGCCGGCGACTCGCTGCCGCCCACCTGGGTGATCTGGATCTGCTACCTGGCCATCGGCCTCGGCACGCTGTTCGGCGGCTGGCGCATCGTGAAGACGATGGGCCAGAAGATCACGAAGCTCAAGCCCGTGGGCGGCTTCTGCGCCGAGGCGGGCGGGGCGCTGACGCTCTTCTTCGCCACGGCGCTGGGCGTGCCGGTGTCCACCACCCACACCATCACCGGCGCCATCGTGGGCGTGGGCTCGGTGCGCCGTGCCTCGGCCGTGCGCTGGGGCGTGGCCGGCAACATCGTGTGGGCCTGGATCTTCACGATCCCGGCCTCCGCGTTCGTCGCCGGGATCTTCTACTGGCTGAGCCTCTCGCTGTTCGCCTGAGGCTCGGACGACTCCGCGTCGTACTCGAAGTAGCGCTGGGCGCTGAACGCGATGGCCGACATCAGGATGCCGGCCCCGACGAGCAGCGACAGCACGATCCCGAACACCGTGAGCCAGCCGGCGTGGTGTTCGGGGCCCGCCGGGTTGAAGCGGGCGTTCCATTTGTCGTCGGGCATCAGGCCGTAGACCAGCGCGGCGAGCGCCCCGGCCGACAGCGAAAAGCCCAGCACCGGCAGCAGCAGCCAGGCGCCGTGGTGGTCCTGGCCCTGCGTCAGGTGTAGGCGCAGGCCCTGCAGCCCCACGAGCGTGACCACGGCCCACACCCAGCCCCACGCGTCCTTGAACCCGTACAGGTAGAAGCGGTGCAGGCCGAAGCCGCCGCCCAGGAAGGCCAGCCAGGTGGCGAGGGTCTTCGATTTGTAGCCGGTCATGCGGCGGTCCTGTCCCGAGCCGGGGTTTCCGCGCCTTCGCCGAGGGCGAGCTGCATGATCACCACGTCGCGCCAGGCATCGAACTTCCAGCCCGCGGCCTTCATCACGCCGGTGTGCTCGAAGCCCAGGCGGCGATGCACGCCGATGGAGCCGGCATTGGCGGAGTCGCCGATCACGGCGAGCATCTGGCGGGCGCCGAGCACCGTGCACTGGTCGATCAGCTCGCGCAGCAGCCGGGTGCCCAGGCCCTGTTTCGCGGCTTCCGGGGCGAGGTAGATCGAGTCCTCGAGGCAGAACCGGTAGGCGCCGCGGGGGCGGAAGTGGTTCGCGTAGGCGAAACCCAGCACCAGGCCGTCCTGCTCGGCCACCAGCCAGGGCAGGCCCTTGGCCACGATCGCCTCGCGGCGGCTGGCCATCTCGGCCGCGTCGGGGGCTTCGGTCTCGAAAGTGCCCGTGCCGTTGAGCACGTGCCAGCCGTAGATTCGGGCCAGGGAAGGGGCGTCGGCGGCCGTGCTGGCCCGGATCGATGCAATTTCGGAGGTCATGAGGATGCTCTTGGGGAAACCATGAGTTTATAATCGTGGGTTTCGGTGCTGGTCGGGCGGAAGCCCGGCGTATCTACGGACCCGAATTCACCGGTGAAGGTTGGACCTTCGCCAATTTTTGATCTGCTCGCCCTGAGTGTCTCCTGGTGCGGTGGATGATTTCAGAACCTTAGGAAACATCATGGTCGTGATCCGACTCGCACGTGGCGGCGCCAAGAAGCGTCCGTTCTTCAACATCGTCGTTGCCGACTCGCGCACCCGCCGCGACGGCCGTTTCATCGAGCGCGTGGGCTTCTACAACCCCGTCGCCTCCGGTGCCGAGCAGCCCCTGCGCGTTGCCTTCGACCGCCTCGAGTACTGGACCGGCACCGGCGCCCAGATGTCGCCCACGGTCGCCCGCCTCGTGGCGCAAGCCAAGGCCGCGGCCTGAAGTTGAACCCGGCCGTGCCTGACGTGTCTTCGGTTGCCGGGGCGAACGTCCCCGCCTGGCCGGAGGACGCGGTCGAGGTCGGCCGTGTGCTCGACGCCTGGGGCATCAAGGGCTGGATCAAGGTCCAGTGCTTTGCCGATGATCCCCAGGCGCTGCTGGACGCCACCCGCTGGCACGTCCAGCCGCCCGACGACGGCCCGCTGAAGCGGCCCGTCGCATCGGCAGCGGCGGCAACGCCCCGCCACCTCGCCATCGTCTCGTCCCGCAAGCACGGCGACGTGATCGTGGCCCAGGTGCGTGGTGTCGACGACCGCAACGGCGCCGAAGCCCTGCGCGGCCTGCGCATCTTCCTCGCCCGTGGTGCCTTCCCGAAACCCCGCGCCGGCGAGTACTACTGGGTCGACCTGATCGGCCTGTCGGTGGTCAACCGCGACGGCGTGCCCATGGGCACCGTCACCGGCCTGATCGACACCGGCCCGCACAGCGTGCTGCGCCTGGCCAAACCCGAATCCGAAGCCAACCCCGATGGCGACGAGCGCCTGATCCCGTTCGTCGGCGCCTACGTCGACGACGTGAACATGGCCGACCGCGTCATCACGGTCGACTGGGGCCTCGACTTTTGAGCGAGTGACGATGCGTTTCGACATCGTCACGCTGTTCCCCGACCTCTTCACCCCGCACCTGACGCTGGGCGTGACGCGCCGCGCGTACGAGTCGAAGCAGGTCGACGTGCACCTGTGGCCGCTGCGCGAGTTCGCCGACGACAACTACCGCCGCGTCGACGACCGCCCCTATGGCGGCGGCCCCGGCATGGTGATGCTCGTCGAGCCGCTGGAGCGCTGCCTCGCGGCCGTGCGCGCCGCCCGCCCCGAGGGCGCGCCTGTCGTGCACTTCACCCCCACCGGCCGCCGCATCGACCAGGCCGTCATGCGCGAGTTCTCGGCCGGCCCGGGGGCGATCCTGCTGTGCGGCCGCTACGAGGGCATCGACCAGCGCTTCATCGACCGCCACGTCGACCTGGAGCTGAGCCTGGGCGATTTCGTCCTGTCCGGCGGGGAACTGCCCGCGATGGCGCTGCTCGACGGCGTGGCCCGCCTGCAGCCCGGCGTGCTGGGCGATGCCCAGTCCCACGAGCAGGACAGCTTCGAGGATGGCCTGCTCGACTGCCCCCACTACAGCCGCCCCGAAGTGCTCGACACCCCCGAGGGCCCGGCCCCCGTGCCGCCGGTGCTGATGTCGGGTCACCACGCCGAGATCGCCAAGTGGCGGCGCGAGCGTTCGCTCGAGCTGACGGCCCGCCGCCGGCCCGATCTGCTGGAATCCGCACGCCGGGAAGGGCGCTTGTCGAAAGCAGACGAGCGATTCCTGGCAAAACTCGGGCTATAATCAGCGGCTTTTCGATCCTCTGCCAGGTCGCGGCCGGTCGCCTTCGTGCACCACCGCACCCTTTTCAACCGACGCTGGCACGATCATTAGGAGAAAAGATGGACCTGATCCAAACCCTCGAGCAAGAAGAAATTGCTCGCCTCAACAAGACCATTCCCGAGTTCGCCCCTGGCGACACGGTGATCGTCAGCGTCAACGTGGTCGAAGGCACGCGCAAGCGCGTCCAGGCCTACGAAGGTGTCGTGATCGCCAAGCGCAACCGCGGCCTGAACTCCAGCTTCATCGTCCGCAAGATCTCGAGCGGCGAAGGCGTGGAGCGCACGTTCCAGCTGTACAGCCCCCTGATCTCGAGCATCGAGATCAAGCGCCGCGGCGATGTCCGTCGTGCCAAGCTGTACTACCTCCGCCAGCGTTCGGGCAAGTCGGCGCGCATCAAGGAAAAGCTGGCCTGAGGCCGGTGCATCCGGGTGCCGGGCCTTCGGGCCCCGCCTGCCCGAGAGGAAAGCCGCCCACGGGCGGCTTTTCTTTTTTTCGCGTCCAATACACACCATGGCCCTCAGCTTCGATCCCCAGGAACTGCCTCCCGTCAGCGTCGATGACCACCTTCCCGCGGTGACCCTTGCCGAGCTGCAGGAAGCCACGCTGCGCCGACGGTTCCAGTCGCCGCCGGACTGGGCGCCCGAAGCCATGGTGGAGCCGCGCTTCAACGAGCGCCCGCCGGCCCACGCCTCGGTGCTCGTGGGCCTCGTTCAGCGCGAGGAACTCACGGTGCTGCTCACGCAGCGCACGGCCCACCTCACCGACCATCCCGGCCAGATCAGCTTTCCCGGCGGGCGCGTGGAACCGGAGGACGCCAACGCGGTGGCCACGGCCCTGCGCGAGGCGCAGGAGGAGATCGGCCTCGGGCCCGAGTACGTCGACGTGCTGGGGCAACTGCCCACGTACACCACGGGCACGGGCTTCATCGTGACGCCGGTGGTCGCGCTCGTGCGGCCCGGCTTCCATGTGCACCCCGATCCGTTCGAGGTGGCCGAGGTGTTCGAGGTGCCGCTGTCGTTCCTGATGGACCCGGCCAACCACCGCTGGCACGCGGCCGACTTCGGTGGCGGACGCCGCCAGTTCCTGTCGATGCCGTGGAGCGGCAAGGGGGCCGACGGCGCGGATCGGCGCTACTTCGTGTGGGGTGCGACGGCCGCGATGCTGCGCAACCTCTACCGCTTCCTCGCCGCGTGACCCGTCGTGGGGCGATGTGAGCCCGGAGGCCGCTATCATCGGTCTCCATGAGTTTTTTCGCCGTCCTGTTCGCACTGCTCATCGAGCAGATCAAGCCGTTGCCCCGCCGCAACTTCGTCCACGACGCACTCACGTCGTGGATGCGCTGGACCGGCCGCAACTTCGACGCGGGCCGTGACCACCACGCGTGGGTCGTCTGGGGCGTGACGGTGCTCGTGCCCGCGCTGCTCGCGTGCGGCATCCACATCGGCCTGGCGCAGGTCAACGTGATGCTGGCCCTGCTGTGGGACGTGGTGGTGCTGTACCTCACGATGGGTTTCCGCCAGTTCAGCCACTACTTCACCGACATCCGCGACGCGCTCGAGCGCGGCGACGAGGTCACCGCGCGCTCGCTGCTGGCCGAGTGGCGGCACCTCGACGCGAGCGAACTGCCGCGGCGCGAACTGCTGCGCCACGTGATCGAACATTCGCTGCTCGCCGCGCACCGGCACGTGTTCGGCGTCTTCTTCTGGTTCGTGGTGTTGTCCACGATGGGCCTCGGCCCGGCCGGCGCGGTGCTGTACCGCATGGCCGAGTTCGCCAGCCGCTACTGGGGCTTCAAGAGCCGCGTGGTGGGCGCTCCCGTCAACGAGCGCCTGCTCGCGCTGTCGCAGCGGCTGTTCAGCCTCGTCGACCACCTGCCGGCGCGCCTCACGGCCTTCGGCTTCGCGGTGGTGGGCAACTTCGAGGAAGCCGTCTCCTGCTGGCGCCGCGACGCGGGCCTCTGGAAACACGCGAACGAAGGCATCCTGCTGGCCGCCGCGGCCGGTGCCGTGGGCGTGCAGCTGGGCGGCCATGCCGCCCCGGGCGTGACGCCCGACCGCTCCAAGACCTTCGACGCCGGGGCGCCGGACGAGCTGGCCGTGGCCGAAGGTTCCACCCCCGGGGCGCCGCCCGAGATGGGCCACCTGCGCAGCGTCGTCGCGCTGGTGTGGCGTTCGGTGGTGCTGTGGATGCTGCTGCTCGCGCTGCTGTCGCTCGCGAACCTGATCGGCTGAGTTCCGGTCAGCGCGCGGCCGTCCGGCCGGCCGCCGGCGTCAGCAGGTACGCGCGGGCCCGTCCCTCGTGCAGTCCCGTGCCCGTGATCTGGCCGCGGTTGTTGATGCCGTTGGCCGTCTGCAGCACCCAGCCCGCGCCGCTCGCCGGGTCGAGCCGGTCGTTCAGGTCGATCAGGCCGAACGACGGGTCGTGCAGGAACGCCACCGAGCCGGATGCGCGGTGCCCGGCCTGGAAGCCCACCACCTGGCCCGCATCGTTGATGTCGAGCGCCATCGCGTAGGTGAGCGCGGGGTGGCGCGGGAGCCGGCCCAGGTCGCGCATGCCGATGCCCGGCCGGTACAGGAACGGATGGCGCACGGCGATGCCCAGGTCGTCCACCGGGCCGCGGAGGTCGGACCCGCCGACGACCCAGCCCGCGTTGTTGATGCCGGTGACCTCGGCGGTGTGGCCACCCAGCGTGCCGAGGTCGTGCAGGCCGGCCCGGTCGAGCAGGGCGGCGTGGAACTCGGGCTCCTGTCCGTCCCAGGTGGTGATGCCGCCGGCGATCTGGCCGGTGTCGTTGATCTCCACGCCGGTGAAGTCGGCCGGCAGGTCGGTGCTCGTGCGGCCGGTGCCCAGCTGGTGGACGAAGGTGTTGCGAGGCAGCGCGAAGGTGCCGAGCACCTGGCCCGTGTTGTTGATCGACAGCAGGTCGCTGCGCCCGCCGGCCGGCCCGAGGTTCACCATCCCGCCCGCGTGTGACCAGACGAAGGCATCCGGGCCCAGCACGGCCAGCGGGCGGCCGTCGGCGACGGCGGTCCACGCGCCGATCACCTGGCCGGCGTCGTTCAGGCCCTGCACGTTGACGTGGTACGTGTAGCCCGGCAGCCGGACCCCCGGCACGACGGTACCGAGGTCGAGGGGGCGCGAGCCCGGCGTGTGCAGCCAGGCGGTCTGGCGGCCGAGTTCGGCGATCAGCACCTGGCCCCGGGCGTTGATGGCGATGCCGCTCGTGAGCGCGCCGGGGTCGGTGGTGGCGCCGAGGTCGGTCAGCGTGTAGCGGGGTTGCGCATGGATCGCCGAGCAGCCCATGAGGAGGGCCGCCACCAGCAGGGACTGCACCCGGAACGGCTTGGGTGATGTCATGTCGCGCTCCCGCAGCGGAGGTGGTCCCACTCTACGCCGGCGGGGCACGACCCGCCATCCCCGAAGCGGGGCAGGACGCCTAGTACCGCGTCTGGGAGAGCTCCTGGAAGATCTCGCCGTAGATGCGGTAGCGGCTCTCGGTCACCTCGCCGCGCGCGAGCGCCGCGCGCACGCCGCAGCCCGGTTCGTGCAGGTGGGTGCAGTTGTAGAACTTGCACTGCTTCGCCGGTTCGGCGAGGTCGGGCATCAGCCCGGGCAGCACCTGCGGCGACACCTGCCGCAGCCCGAATTCCTGGAAGCCGGGCGAGTCGATCAGCCCGGTGGTGCGCGCCGCGTCCAGCCAGTACCACTGGGTGGTGGTGGTGGTGTGGCGCCCCGAGTTCAGCGCCTGCGAGATCTCGCCCACCTGGGCACGCGCGTCGGGCGCGAGCAGGTTGATCAGCGTGCTCTTGCCGGTGCCGCTGGGCCCCAGCACGAGGCTGGACCGGCCGGCCAGCAGCGGGTCGAGTTCGGCGCGGGCCTCGTCGGGGCGGGCCTTCAGAGCCACCTCGTGCACGGCGTAGCCCATCGCGGCGTACGGCCGCAGCCGCTCGCGCGCCGTGGCGATCTGCGGGAGGTCGGCCTTGTTGAGCAGGATGTGGGCCTCGATGCCGGCGTCCTCCGCGGCGATCAGCGCCCGCGTGAGCTGCGATTCGCTGAACACCGGCTCGCTCGCCACCATCACGAGGATCAGGTCGAGGTTGGCCGCGAACGACTTCGTCTTCCACTCGTCCTGCCGGAACAGCAGGTTGCGCCGCGGCTCGACGTGTTCGATCACGCCTTCGTCGCCGGACACCTGCCAGCGCACGCGGTCGCCGACCACGCAGTCGCTCTTCTTGCCGCGGGGGTGGCACGTGACGCGCCGGCCCTCCGGCGTTTCGACGATGTAGTGGCGGCCGTGCCCGGCCACCACGAGTCCCAGGTCGAGCGCCTCGGCCCGGCTCATCGGTGCGGATCCATCGGCAGTTCAGGCGACAAAGGACACCAGGGCGTCGGCCTTGGCCGCGCAGATGAAGTCGTTGACGGAGATGCCACCCACGGAGTGCGTGGAGAACCGCACCGTGCAGCGGTCGTAGCCCACTTGCAGGTCGGGGTGGTGGTCCTCGGTGTGGGCGATCCACGCGAGGGCGTTCACGAAGGCCATGGTCTCGTGGAAGTTCTTGAAGGTGAACGCCTTCTCGATGGCGCCGCCGGTGGATTTCCAGCTGCTCAGCTGGGCGAGGTGGTCGTGCACCTGGGTGTCGCTCATCGCGGCGCCCGACTGGTGCTGGCAATGCTGCTGCAACAAGGTCTTCATGGGTCAGCCTGTCTGCAGCCGAAGGGCTGCGATGCGCTCCGATGCCGGCGGGTGGGAATACCAGAATCGCACGTACAGCGGATCGGGGGTGAGGGTGGCTGCATTGTCCTCGTGCAATTTCAGCAGGGCGGCGGCAAGGTCATTGCCGTTCGCCTGGGCGCAGGCATAGGCATCGGCCTCGAACTCGTGGCGGCGCGACAGCTGGCTCATCAGCGGCGACACGAAGAACCCGAACACCGGCACCACGAGCAGGAACAGCAGCAGCGCCAGCGCGTCGTTCGGCGCGTCGAGCGCGACACCCGCGCCGAGGCCGCTGTAGAACCACACCTTCGCCGACAGCCAGCCGAGCAGCGCGAAGCCGGCGAGGCTGGTGGCGAAGGAGAGCAGCATCATCTTGAGCAGGTGCCGGAGCTTGAAGTGGCCCAGCTCGTGCGCGAGTACCGCTTCCACTTCGCCGGGGGCGAGCTTGTTCAGCAGCGTGTCGAAGAACACCACGCGCTTGGACGCGCCGAGGCCGGTGAAGTAGGCGTTGCCGTGCGCCGACCGGAGGCTGCCGTCCATGACGAAAAGTCCCTTCGCGCGGAAGCCGCAGCGTGTCATCAGGCCCTGGATGCGTTCCTTGAGCGCTTCGTCCGCGAGCGGCTCGAACTTGTTGAACACCGGGCTGATGACGATCGGGTAGATCACCCGGGCCACCAGGATGATGCCCATCCAGGCGCCCCAGGCCCACAGCCACCAGGCCGCACCGGCCGCCCCCATGATCCAGAGGATCAGGGCGATGATGGGCACGCCGAACGCGAGGCCCAGGCCGATCCCCTTGAGGGTGTCGACCACGTACAGTTTCCACGTCATCCGGTTGAAGCCGAAGCGCTGCTCGAGGCGGAACGTGGCGTACAGCTCGAACGGCAGGTCGAGCAGGCCCGAGATCGCAGAGAACGCGAGGACGAGGGCCACCTGGTACGCCAGCCCGCCGAACCGCGGGAACACGGCGTCGCGCACCACGGTGTTCAGGGCATCGAGCCCGCCGAGCAGCGTCCAGCCGAGCAGCACGGCCGCGCTGAACGCGGTGGCGAGCAGGCCCAGCCGGCCCTTCGCGACGGTGTAGTCGGCCGCCTTCTGGTGGGCCGCGAGCGACACCGACCCGGCGAACGCGGCGGGCACGGCGCCGCGGTGCCGCACCACGTGCCGCATCTGGCGCGTGGCCAGCCAGAACTTCACCAGCAGCGACGCGAGCAGCGCCACCGCGAACAACCCGGACAACACGATCGATTCCATCCTTCAAGTGTAGGCGCTGGGCCTGCGAGAATGATGCAAGCGCACCAAGAACCAACGAAGGCCCACCCATGACCGACACCACCTCCGCGACCCCGACGCTGGCCAGCAGCGACCAGAACCTCGTCTGGATCGACCTCGAAATGACGGGCCTGTACCCGAACACCGACCGCATCATCGAGATCGCCGTCGTCGTCACCGATGCCACGCTGACCCAGCGCGTCGAGGGCCCGGTGTTCGCCGTGCACCAGTCCGACGCCACGCTCGACGCGATGGACGCGTGGAACAAGGGCACGCACGGCAAGAGCGGCCTGATCGACCGGGTCAAGGCCTCCACGTTCGACGAGGCCGCGGCCGAGGCCCAGGTCATCGAGTTCCTGAAGCAGTACGTGCCGAAGAACACGTCGCCCATGTGCGGCAACAGCATCTGCCAGGACCGCCGCTTCCTCGCGAACTACATGCCGAAGCTGGAAGCCTTCTTCCACTACCGCAACCTCGACGTCAGCACGCTCAAGGAACTGGCCAAGCGCTGGAAGCCGGGCATCCTCGGCGGCTTCAAGAAGGCCCAGGCCCACACGGCGCTGGCCGACATCCACGAATCCATCGACGAACTGGTGTACTACCGCACGCACTTCCTGTCCCTCTGATGGCATGACCCCGCGGGTTCCACCGAAAAGACTTTGGTGGAAACCCGAATGTCGGCTACAATCGTGGACTTCGCTGCCAACGGGGTCCTGAGACCCGGCAGCGTTTTCGCTCATCCCCTCTGACCTTGTCGAGTCTTCCCGCGGTGTTTCCCACCGCGCGGCCTGTTCGAAACCCCTTGCGGGAATGGTTGGCGGCGATGCCGTCGCTTTGACTGTTCCACATCAACCCCGCCTCCGGTGGCCATCACCGGTGAGGGTTCGGACCTTCTTCCCAGCGACCCATGAAGTCAGGCTTCGCGCATTGCATCGCGACGCCTGCTGGTGCTGATGAACACGCCCCGGGCGTGAGCAGCGCCATGTTTGAAAGAAAAATCGAATGACGTTCGAAACCCTGGGCCTCCAACAAGCCCTGCTGCAAGCCATTGCCGATTCGGGCTACACCTCGCCCACCGACGTGCAGGCGAAGGCCATTCCCGTGGCCCTGGAAGGCAAGGACCTGATGGTCTCGTCCAGCACCGGCAGCGGCAAGACCGCCTCCTTCGTGCTGCCCGCGCTGCAGCGCATCCTCGCCGCCCGCGGCGACAACACCAAGCGCCGGGAGAAGGGCGTGGTCTACGGCCCGCGCATCCTCGTGCTGGCCCCCACCCGCGAACTCGCGATGCAGGTCGACAAGGCCGCCACCATCTACGGCCGCCACGTGCAGGGCCTGAAGGTCACCACCGTCGTGGGCGGCGTGCCGTACCCGGCGCAGATCAAGGCGCTGCGCGGTCCGCTCGACATCCTGATCGCCACCCCGGGCCGCCTGATCGACCACCTCCAGACCGGCAAGGCCGTGCTGGACAACGTCGAGATGCTCGTGCTCGACGAAGCCGACCGCATGCTCGACATGGGCTTCATCGACGACATCACCCACATCGCCGAGAAGCTGCCCCCGAGCCGCCAGACCGTGATGTTCAGCGCGACGTTCGCCGGCCACGTGGGCCGCCTCGCGCAGGACCTGCTGCGCGACCCGCAGCGCATCGACGTGGCGTCGCACACCGACACGCACGAGAACATCGAGCAGCGACTGCACTGGGCCGACAACAAGACCCACAAGGACGCGATGCTCGACCACATCCTGACCACCAAGGAGATGGAGCAGGCCGTGGTGTTCACGAGCACCCAGCGCGATGCCGACTGGCTCGCCGACCGCCTGGCCGACATGGGCCACGCCGTCGCTTCGCTGCACGGCGGCATGCCGCAAGGCCGCCGCACCCGCGTGCTGCAGGGCCTGCGCAACAAGCAGCTGCGCGTGCTGGTCGCCACCGACGTGGCCGCTCGCGGCATCGACGTGCCCACGATCAGCCACGTGATCAACTACGGCCTGCCGATGAAGGCCGAGGACTACGTGCACCGCATCGGCCGCACGGGCCGCGCCGGCCGCAACGGCCTGGCCGTCACGCTGGCCGAACGCATGGACACCGGCATGATCCGCCGCATCCAGCAGTTCACCACGCAGAACATCCCGGTGGGCATCATCGAAGGCCTCGAGCCGAAGAACCCGGAACCGCGCATGTTCGGCGGCCCGCGTCCGGAAGGCAAGTTCGGCGGCAAGCCGTTCGGCCACGGCCGTCCGGGTGGCAAGCCCTTCGGCGGCAAGCCGTTCGGCGGTCCGAAGCCGTTCCACCGCGACGGCGGCTCGCGCGACGGATTCGCCCCGCGCCATGAAGGCGGTTTCGCGCCCCGTCACGAAGGCGGCTTCGCCCCGCGCAACGAGGGCTTCGCGCCCCGCAACGAAGGCTTCGCTCCGCGTCACGAAGGCCACGGCCACCGCAACGAGGGCTTCGCCCCGCGCGACCGTTCGTCGTTCGATCGTCCCCAGCACCATGGCGACGACCGCCGCGACAACGGCTTCCAGCCGCGTGGCAACGCCTTCGACCGGGCCCCGGCCGACCGCGGTGATCGCGGCGACCGTGGCAACGCCTTCGCCCCGCGCAAGCCGGGCTTCGGTGGTCCGAAGCAGGGCTTCGGCGGCAAGCCGCGTCCGCGCACCGGCGGTTTCGGCCGCTGACCGGCGGGCTCCGGCCCACGTGAAAGGCACCCCTCGGGGTGCCTTTTCGTTTGGGGGATCAGCCTTGCATCAGCCTCGCCACCCGGTGCGCCGTGCGCGAGTTCTGCGCGATCACCTTGATCACGACGATCAGCGCGGGTCCGAGGAAGAGCCCCCAGACGCCCCACAGCGCGCCCCAGAACACCAGGCCCACGAACACCGCGGCCGGGTTCATCTTCGCGGCGCGGCTCTGCAGCCAGGCCGTCATCGCGGTGCCCACCAGCGTGGACAGCAGCACGAGGAAGCCCGCCATCGCGAAGGCCGCGGTGAAGGTGCCGTGCGCGAGGAAGGTCTCGGCCGCACCGAAGAGCACGAGCACCGCCATGCCGAGGTACGGCACGACGTGCAGCACGGCGGCGGTCACGCCCCACATCGCGGCGTCGGGCAGTCCGGCGCCCCAGAAGGCCAGCCACACGCCGAGGCCGATCACGGTGTTGGTGACGAGCAGCGTGCCCGCGTAGAGGCGCACCTGGCGCGCGGTTTCGCGCAGCGCGCGTTCGGCGCGGCATCGGCCGCGTGCGCTGTGGCCCCAGAGGTCGATGAAACGTGCGGTCAGGCGTTCACCGCCGGCCAGAACGAAAAAGGCGACGAAGAGCACCACGCTGATGTCGGCCGTGAACTTGAGCAGCACGTGCGAGCCGCTCATCGCGGTGTCGCGCACGAGCACGGTCGCGCCTTCGGTGAGGGTGGGTGCGCTCGCCGGCGCGGGCGTGCGCAACGTGCGCTGCGTGCGGGGCGACGTGCCGGTCGCGATGCTCTGCGCGGCGCGGTCCAGTTGGGTGAGGGCGTCGCGCGCCCGCTTGAGCACGGAGTCGGTGTCGGGCCGGGTCTTCGCGAGCCGGTCCGCCATCAGCTGGATCATCTCCGGGCTGCGGTCGGCCATGCGGGCGATCTGCCCGCCGAACGCCCAGAACGCGAGCCCCGCGACACCGACCACGACACTCAGCGCGATCAGCGTGGCGAGCCCGCGGCTGCGCAACACGCGTTCGAGGCCGAAGACGCCGGGGGCCACGAGCATCGCGAGCATCAGCCCGGCGACCACCGGCACGAGGAAGCGCTGGCCCCACCACAGCGCGGCGATCACGCCGAGGACCGCGAGCACCGTCGACGCCATCGGTGAGCGCGGCATCGAACCGAGGGGCGCGGTGGACGCCGGAGAGGCCCGGTTCGTGTCCCGGTGGGGCAGTCGATCGAGGAGGACGGGTTCGCGGGACATGGCGATGCGTGGCGAAAGAAAAAGGCGCGCCCTCGGTTCGAGTGGCGCGCCTCGGGGTGACCGTGATGGGTCGTGATTACGGACGGACGAGGATGTCGTTCTTCACGCTCTTCACGCCCTTCACGTCGCGGGCCAGCGCGGCGGCCTGGTCGCGTTCGGTTTCGCTCTTCGCGAAGCCCGAGAGCTGCACGGTGCCGTTGAGGGTCTCCACCTGGATCGACGAAGCGGCCACGGCCTTGTCCTCGATGAACTTCGACTTCACCTTGGCAGTGATGGTGGTGTCGTCGACGTAGGCGCCCGCGGATGACTGGTCGCGGGTGACCGCGCAGCCGGTGGTGGCGAGCAGTGCGACGGCGGTGATGGCGGCGGCGAGGGTGTTGCGAACGAACATGGCGGATCTCCTTTTGCTTTGCGAAGGCCTTCGAACGGGGAAGGCAGGGACGGGTGGTTGTTCTTCAGAGACACAGGGCCCCACCCAGAGGCCGGGGAACACAGTGCGTGCTATTTGCGCGTGACGGCACGCGCGCCGAGCAGGCCGAT
This sequence comes from Piscinibacter gummiphilus, assembly GCF_002116905.1. Lineage (NCBI taxonomy): Bacteria > Pseudomonadati > Pseudomonadota > Betaproteobacteria > Burkholderiales > Sphaerotilaceae > Rhizobacter > Rhizobacter gummiphilus. The sequence goes on along the minus strand of NZ_CP015118.1, from coordinate 4,037,956 downwards.
GAGCAGCACGGCCACGAACAGCACGAGGAAGACGACGAAGAGGAACTTGGCGATGCCGGCCGCGCCGGCGGCGACGCCGGTGAAGCCGAGGACACCGGCGATCAGCGAGATCACCGCGAAGATCAGGGCCCACTTCAACATGACGTTCTCTCCTGGTTGAGCGCCTCTGGCAGGCGCGGATCAATCGATGGAGGGACTGTAAAAGTGGGGCCTTTCGCGGGACATCGGACGCGTCCGTGACGCGGTGTAGGACGGCGCGCCCGGGGCGCGCGCCGTGTTCAGGAGGGGTCGGCTGCGGTGTCGTCCGCGGGGGCTGCACCCGGTTCGGCCGGCGCTTCGGGGGCCGACGCGACGCTGCCGAACATCGCGGTGATGGAGGTCATCAGCGAGGCGAAGCTGATCGGTGGCAGCAGGCTCGCGAGCACCGCGTTGCGCGAGACGAGCCGCCACGGCCGCAGCCGGCCGATCACGATGCCGGCCACCACGGCGCCGCCGAGCAGCATCCATGGATGGCGCTTCGCGATGGGGCGCAGCAGTTCGCGACCCGCCTCGTCCGCGAGTTGCGCGGTGGCACGCCACGGATGGCGCGCCCACCAGCGCCGCATGTACCGCACGGCGACAGCCGCGACCGGCACGTCGTTCACCGCGTCGATGAAGGCGCCGAGCCACGGCGGATCGGACCCGTCGGCGGGCGGCACCGGTGACTCGCCCGGCGGAGGGGGCGGCAGCAGTTCGGGGTGGTACGTGCGAAGGACCCAGTGCTGCAGCGCGGCACGCGAGGCGTCCACGCGGGCCTGGGGCGAGAGGGGCGTCGTGTCGGGCGCCGTGGCTTCGCCTTGCATCAGGGGATCGAGGTCGGTGGATTCGACGTGGGTGGTCATGCCGCCCCCGCGTCGCGGATCATCTTCATGTCCGCGCTGATCTGCGCGCGGATCGATGCGAAGGCCCGCTCGGCCGAGGGACGCCGCGCCACGAGGCCGGCGACGATGGCCGCGATGGCCGGCACCGCGGGCGCCGCGCCGAGCGCCCACTGGGCCTGCGTCGACAGCGCGGGTGTCACCGCCCACAGCATCAGCGCCACGCCCGTGAGCACTGCGGCCACGCCGAGGCAACACAGGGCGAACAGGCTCAACGCCAGCCTCAGCACCGTTCGTCGCTGCACCTCGCGGGCTTCGCTTTCGATGAGTTCCGCGTACGCGCCGACGTGTTCGACGACGAGCTGCGGTTCGGTGGCCAGGAGGCGGACGAGTGGATGGATCATGGCGCGGCCAGGGTGCGGCGGGTTCGTTCTGGATCCCGCCGGGGACAGGGTGGCACCCCGCGGGAAGAGGCACCCGCCGGATGCCGCATGGACCGAGGGCCCGTCGCCGCGCCGAGGCGCGGTGCCGGGCCCTCGCGCAAACTCAACGGTCCGAGTTGCGGCGAGCGCTGTTGACGAGGCTCAGCAGCGCCATCAGGGCGGCGCCGGTGGCGGCGGCGATCAGCACCGCCTTCACCGGTTCCTCCTTGACGTAGCGCACCGTCACGTCGCCGAGGTTGTTGGCGCGGTCGCGCACGTTGTACGCGCCGTCCTTGACCGCGTCGAGGCTCTTGCGGGCCAGCGACTCGGCCTGGCTCGCGATGCGGGCGATGGCCGGCTGCACGTTGGCACGTGCGGTGTGGATGGCGGACTCGACGTGGTCGAGCGCGTCGTTGGCGACACGGCGCGACGTGTTGACGGCCGCGTCGGCGGCTTCGGCCGCGCGGTCGGCGGCGGCGCCGACCTGGTCTTCCGCAGGGAGTTGAGGCTTGTTGAGGCTCATGATGGAGGTTCCTGTTGGGTTGCGGGCGAGTGCGTGTCGCGGCAGAACTACTTCAGGCGGGTGCCACTAGCCTTTCTTGATCAGGCTGACCAGGAAACTCGCCACAGCCAGGACAGCGAAGATGATAAAGAGAATCTTGGCGATGCCTGCGGCGCTGGCGGCAATGCCACCAAAACCGAACAGCGCCGCGATCAGCGCGATGACGAAGAAGACGACAGCGTAGTGCAGCATGATGGGCTCCTGTGGGGTCCGTGATCCGTCCGAAGGGTTTTCAGACAGTGGAACCGAGCTTATGACTGCGCCCAGGTGCAGGCCATGAGACTGCTGCGCACGGGGAAGTCGGCGGCCGCTCGCTGACCTTGTAGGAATCGGCCTACACGGCCGGAGGGGCCTGTGCGGCCGGCGGCTCCGACGGCTGGGTGGTGGTGTCGGGCTCGGAGACCGGCAGCAGCGCCCGGATGTGCGTGCCGGCACCGGGCGTCGCCTGCAACTGCATGCTGCCGCCCTCGGCCTCGACCCGGTAGCGCATGCCCACGAGGCCGTGGCTCGACGGGCGCTTCACCCGCGGGTCGAACCCCTGGCCGTCGTCCTTCACCGACACCTCCACCCGCTTGTGCGCCTCGCGCAGCGTGATGGTCACCTGCCGCGCCTGCGCGTACTTGGCCACGTTGGTCAGCGCCTCCTGCACGAGCCGGTAGACGGTCAGTTCGCTGGAGGGCTTCAGGCGCACCTTCTGCAAGTCGCTCTCGACCTTCAGGCCCGAGCGTTCGGCGAACTCCCGGCTCAGGATCTCGAGCGCGGCGACCAGGCCGAGGTTGTTGAGGGACGAGGGCCGCAGGTCCTCGATGATGCGGCGCTTGAGGGCGATGCCGTCGTTGAGCGTGTCGTTGAGGTGGTTGATGCGCTCCTGCGCCTCGGGCGTGATGGTGCCGATGCGCGACTTGAGCCGCGCCACGTCGAGCTTGGCCGCCGTGAGCAGCGCGCCCAGTTCGTCGTGCAGGTCGCGGGCGAGGCGGCTGCGTTCGTCCTCGCGGGCCGTCTGCAGGTGGTGGGCGAGCTCGGTCAGTTGTGCGGTGCGGCCCTTGACCTGGTTCTCGAGCACGTCGCGCTCGACCTGCAGCGAGGCCTGCTGGCGGTGCCGTTCGCCGTCGAGCGCGGCCGTCTGGCGCAGGTACATGAAGAAGGCGAGCACACTCAGCGCGGTCATCGCGGCCACGCCCAGCCGGCTCAGCTGCAGGGTCTGGTAGACCGAGGCCCGCCCGGCGGTGATCTGGTCGGACTCCCGCTTCAGCAGCCGCTCGGAGGCGATGCGGATCGCCTCCATCTGCTCGCGGCCGATGTCGGTCTCGATCACCGCCCGCCACGCCTCCTCGCGGCCTTCTGCGCGCAGCTTGATGGTGGTGTCCATCTCGGAGATCTTGCGGTTCACGAGGGAGGCGAGGGTGGCGTAGTCGTCGACCTGCCGCGGTTCGGTCGCGTAGAAGTCGGCGAGGATCTTCATCGTCTTGCCGATGTTGGCCATGGCGGCGCGGTAGGGTTCCAGGTACTCGGGGCGGCCCGTGATGAGGTAGCCGCGCTGCCCGTTCTCGGCGTCGAGCACCTGGCGCATCAGCACCAGGTTGTTGATGCGGGCGACGGCCAGTTCGCCGAGGCGGTCGAGCGACGCGACCGAGGCCCGGTAGGACGATTCGCTGATGGCCATCAGGGCGAGGGCGGTCACCACCGCGAGGGGGAAGGTGAAGGCACTGCGCCTGAAGCGCCGGATGAAGTTCTTCATGCGCCGATCCGATCGAAGCAACTAGAATGATTTGAGCAGCAACTCACGAATTGGCCGAATCCGTCATGATCAAAATCGCCATCGTCGACGATCACGCCCTCGTTCGCGCGGGCCTGCGCCAGTACCTCTCCGAACAGGTCGACCTGCAGGTCGTCGCCGAAGCGGCCAACGGCCGCGAGGCGCTCGACATCGTGCGCAAGGGCCTGGTCGACGTGCTCGTGATGGACCTGTCCATGCCCGAGCAGAGCGGCGTCGACGCGCTCGCGGCCATCCGCGCGCGCGCGCCGGAACTGCCGGTGCTGATCCTGAGCGGCTTCCCCGAAGCCCACTACGCCACCACCCTGCTGCGCCAGGGCGCCAGCGGCTACCTCAACAAGGAATGCGAGCCCGAGGAGATCGTCACGGCCATCCGCACCGTGGCGCGCGGCCGCAAGTACATCACCCCGGCCGTGGCCGAGCTGCTGGCCGACAACCTCGGCGGCAACGCCGACAAGCCCCTTCACGAGCAGCTCTCCGAGCGCGAGTTCCAGGTGTTCCTGCGGCTCGCGAAGGGCGAGACCATCGGGCACATGGCCGACAGCCTCTCGCTCAGCGTGAAGACGGTCAGCACGTACCGCACGCGCGTGATGGAGAAGATGAAGCTCGAGTCCAACAGCGACCTCACGTACTACGCCCTCAAGAACGGCCTCATCCAGTAAGTCTCGCGGCCCGCGCCGGGACGGCGCGGGTGTCCGGCGACCAGGTCCGTGCCGCAGCGGTCCCGCCGGCGGGCGGCTCAAAGCCCACCCATCACCGAGGACGTGGTGTCCCCGGCGGCCAGCTTCTGGCAGTAGGCGATCAGCGCGTCGATCTCGTTGGACTTGTCGAAGACCTTGTTCGCCCCCAGTTCGAGGCACTTGCGGCGCATGTCGGGCGTGGCGTAGTTGCTCAGCACGACCAGCTTCGCGTGGTTCAGTGCGCGGGCGCTGGCGGACAGCACGCCGAGGCCGGAGCCGCTTTTCAGGAAGATGTCGATGATGACGAGGTCGCAGGCATTGCGCGACTGCGTCAACCAATAGACCGCGGCGGACTCGTTGTCCGCCGTTCCCACCACCTCCACCGCAACCAGTTCCTCGAGTGTCGCGATCAGGTTCTCGCGGATCACCGGGCTGTCTTCGACGATGTAGGTTTTCAACATGGCAGCGAGCTTTGCATCGTGCCTGCGCACTCTTGTTGTCTTCGTTGGATCAGCACGCCCGGGTCCGCTCCGACACGATCACGCGCGGCCCGTCGTTGCCGGACGGTTGCGGTGGGGTGCCGCGGGTACTGCTGCAGTCATGAAGGAATTCTAATGAGCAGGGGCTCGCCGAAGCGTCGGGGGAGTCCCGGAAGAATTGTAGGACGATGCCTACAGGGCCCACAACTGCGGAACGCCGGTCCTCAGGGGCGAGGTGCGTAGGACGGGGCCCACACGGGGTCGGTCGTCCGTCCTGCTGTGCCGTCCCGGGCGGACTCCTAGACTGGCCCCTCGAAATCCATCGAACCGGACCAGGGGGAGCACGATGAAGAAGCTGCTGATGTGGGCTGTGGGCGTGCCCTTTCTGGTGCTGGGCATGGTGGCCGTGACCTTCAGCGATGGTGGCAAGGGGCCGCTGGCCCCGCAGACCATGTCGCGAACGACCTGATCGCCCCGGGCACGGGCGCCGCCCGTGCCGCGGCCCGTTCAAGGCTCCCGCTTCGCGCTGGCTGTATTCCGCGGCGAGGGCCTACCCGTGGAGCGCCGCACCGCATGCACGCCAGCACACCGTTGAACGCCTACGAGGGATTCGACTTCGCCCCGTCCGCCACGCTCGAGGAGTTCTCGAATGCGTTCGCCCAGTGGGATGCGCCGACCCGGGCCCTGCGCCGCGCGGGGCTGCGCCGGGAACTCAACCAGTCGATCGACCGCCTGCGCGAATGCGTGCGCCGGATCGAAGACTTCACCGATGAACAAAGGTCGCTCTCCGAGGCGGCCCAGTGGCTCGTCGACAACTTCTACCTGATCGAACGCACCCGCACCCAGCTGTCGCTGCAGCTCGCCGAGCCGGCGTTGCGCGGGCTGCCGGCCTACCAGCGGGGCCTGACCGGCCGGCGCCGGGCCCGCATCGAGCTGCTGGCCCAGTTCTACCTGCAGGCCTGCGACTTCGACTTCGAGGCCGACGAGCTGGTGCAGGTGCTCGCCGACTACCAGCGCGCCCACGCGCTGACCCTGCAGGAGCTGGCGCTGCTCGGGCCGGTGCTGAACTTCCTGCTGATCCGCCAGCTCACCGACTCGGCGTCCCAGATCATCGAGGTGCACCGCGCCGCGCACTGGGCCGACGAGGTGGCCGACGCCCAGCTCAAGCGAGTGGACCCCGACGTGCCGCGGCCCCGCCGGGCCGAACCCGACCTCGGGGCCGAGTCGCCGGCGTTCCGCCAGGCGTACCTGGGGCAGCTGGGTCAGCGCCACCGGTACGACGATCCGGACGGCATCTCGCCCCGGGTGCCCGACCAGAGCGGCACGTCGGCGGCGCAGCACGCCGCCGCCATCGAGCAGGACCTGCTCGCGCGCACGCTGCTCGACGTGCGGGTGCGCAACATCTTCCGCAGCGTCAAGGCCATCGAGCTCAGCGACTGGGTCGACATCTTCTCGAAGGCCTCCCTCGTCGACCGCACGCTGATGCACAACGGCGTCTACGCCCGCATGGACCCGGCGTCGCGCGCGCTGTACCGCCGCGAGATCGAACGCCTGAGCCGCCGCGCCGGGCTCCCGGAGCCCTACCTGGCCGAGCTGGTGATCGAGCGGTTCGGGCGCCAGCGCCAGGCGGACGGCGAGTTCCGGGACCTCGACGTGGGCGCCGCGCTGCTGGGCGAGCAGCGCGTCGAGCTCGAACGTTCGCTCGGGGTGGGCCGCAACCCGTGGCGCCGGCTCAACGACGCCGCCCCGCAGGCCACGCTCGTGGTCTACGGCCTCGCGGCCGCGCTGCTGACCATCGCGATCGCCTCGATCGCCTACGGCGCGGGGTACACGTCCGACACGGTGACGTTCTCGGGCGCCGTGCTGGCGCTGCTGGCCCTGTGGCCGGCGTCGGAGCTCGGGCTTCAGCTCGTCAACCGCCTCGCGTCCCAGGTCTACCCGCCCACGCACCTGCCGCGGCTGAACTTCGTCGACGGCCTGCCCGCCGACTGCCGCACGCTCGTCGTCGTGCCCACGCTGCTGACCCAGCCCGAACAGGTCGAGCACCAGGTGGCCGAACTCGAGCGGCACTACCTGTCGAACCGCGACGACCAGCTGCGCTTCGCGCTGCTCACCGACTGGGTCGACGCGCCGGTGGAGACCCAGCCCGGCGACGACGTGCTGCTGGCGCGCGCCCGCCAGGCCATCGCGGTGCTCAATGCCCGCTACCCGTGGTCCGACACGTCCGGCGAACGGCGCTTCCACGTCGTGCACCGCCGCCGCCGCTGGAACCCGGAAGAGGGCGTGTGGATGGGCTGGGAGCGCAAGCGCGGCAAGCTCGTCGAACTCAACCGCCTGCTGCTGGGCGAGGGTGACACGTCGCACGACCTGGCGCCGGGGGACGCCGAGGCCCTGCCGAAGGACGTGCGCTACGTCATCACGCTCGACGCCGACACCCGCATGCCCGTCGGCGCCGTGTGCCGCCTCGTGGGCACGGCCGCCCACCCGATGAACCGGCCCGAGGTCGACCCGCGCAGCGGGCGCGTGACCCGCGGCTACGCGCTGTTCCAGCCCCGCGTGTCGTTCCTGCTGCCGCAGGCCGAGGACCGGTCGCTGTTCCGCTGGATCTTCACCACCGGCGAGGGCGTCGACCCGTACGCCGGTGCCGTGTCCGACACCTACCAGGACGTCTTCGGCGAGGGCTCGTACACCGGCAAGGGCCTGTACGACCTGAAGGCGTTCCACGCGAGCCTCGAAGGCCGCGTGCCGGAGAACACGCTGCTGAGCCACGACCTGTTCGAAAGCGCTTTCGCCCGCTGCGCGCTCGTGAGCGACATCGCCTTCTTCGAGGATTCGCCGTCCCACTCCGAGGTGGCCGCGGCCCGCTCGCATCGCTGGGTGCGGGGCGACTGGCAGCTGCTGCCGTGGCTGCTGTCGCTGCGCCCGGAACCGCTCACCGCGCTCAACCGCTGGAAGATGCTCGACAACCTGCGGCGCTCCACGCTGCCCGTCGCGTCGATCCTGATGATCGTGTGGTCCTGGGCCGACGAACGCGCGATGCCGCTCGCGTGGATCCTGCTCGTGCTCGCCGCGCTGTCCTTCCCCGGCGTGATGGCCTGGTTCGCCGCGTTGGCCAAACCCGTGCCGAAGGGCGGGCGCACGAACCGTCCCATGCAGCTCACCCGCGACCTCGGGCACCTGGCGGGCCACGTGCTGACCGAGCTGGTGCTGCTGGCCCAGCACGCCTTCGTGATGGCCGACGCGATCACCCGGGCCGTGTGGCGCACCTTCGTGTCGCACCGCAAGCGCCTCGAATGGCGCACGGCCGCGCAGGCCAAGGCGGCCGCGGGCGGCCAGCTGAAGCAGTTCACGTGGGCGCTGCACAGCGCCACGCTGCCGGTGATCGGGGCGGTGGCCATCATCCTGCTGTTCAACCCGCGGGAGATCTTCGGCGCGGCGCCGCTGCTGCTCGCGTGGTGGCTCTCGCCGGTGGTCGCCGTGGGCCTGAGCGCGCCCGGCTTCTTCCGCCGCCACGAGGCGAGTGCGGCCGACCTGTGGGAGTTCCGCCGCGTGGCGCGGCGCACCTGGCGCTTCTTCGAGCGCTACGTGGGCGACGTCGACCAGCACCTGCCACCCGACAACGTGCAGTTCGACCCGGAGGAGGTGGTGGCCCACCGCACCTCGCCCACGAACATCGGGCTGTACCTGCTGGCCGTGTGCCGCGCCCATGACCTCGGCTGGCTCGCGGGCCAGGCGTGCCTGCGGCGGCTGACGGCCACGCTCGAGAGCGTCGAGCGGCTCGACAAGCACGAGGGCCACTTGCTGAACTGGTACGAGACGCGCACGCTGCGCCCGCTGGAACCGAAGTACGTGTCCTCGGTGGACAGCGGCAACCTCGCGGCGCACCTCGTGGTGCTGTCGCGCGCGTGCCGCGACCTGCGCCGCCGGCCGGTCATCGGACCGCAGGCGGTGTCGGGGCCGCGCGACAGCTGGCGCGAGATCGACGCGCTGTGGCGCAACGTGCGCGGGTCAGCGGTGCGAGGCAACGTCACCCCGGTCGAGATCGACCGGGCCCTCGCGGCCATCGGCGCGCTGCTCGACGAAACACCCGGCACGCCCGGCCAATACGCCCGCTGCCTCACCGCCGCGCTCGGCCATGCGCTGCACCTGAAGGAACTGCTCGACGCCTACGCGTTCGAGGAGATCGCGCGCGTGGGGGGCCTCGCCGAGGACAGCGAGCGCCTGTGTGGAGAACTGGGCGACCAGGTCGACGAACTGCAACGGTGCTGCCCGTGGGCCATCGACCCGGCGTTCGAGACGCTGCGCCGCGAGGCCCCGGCGCTGTTCGAGCCGTCGGTGGACGCGCTGCTCGACGACATCCCGCTGGCTGCCGACGTGCCCGCGCGCATCGACGAGGTGGTGCGCCGCCTGCAGACCGGCACCACCCGGCACGGCCCGGCGCCCGCGTTCGCCCCGGCGCTGAACGCCGTGCTCGAGATCTGCGCCGACGCCAAGGCGGAGAGCCAGCAGTGGCTCGAACGGCTGGCCGACTGCGCGACCCGGGCCGAGGTGCTCTGGCGCGGCATGAACTTCGGCTTCCTGTTCGATCCGAAGCGCAAGCTCTTCTCCATCGGCTACCGGGTGGCCGAACACCAGCTCGACGAAGGGCGCTACGACCTGCTGGCGTCGGAATCGCGCCTCGGCAGCTACCTCGCCGCCGCGAAGGGCGACGTGCCGGTGGACCACTGGTTCCGGCTCGGCCGCCACACCGGCCTCGTCGAGGCGGGGCCCGTGCTCATCTCGTGGTCCGGCTCGATGTTCGAGTACCTGATGCCGGCCCTCGTGATGAAGACCCCGGTGGGCAGCCTGCTGGAGCAGACCTGCCTGAACGCCATCGCCGAGCAGGTGCGCTACGGACAGGAGCACGGCGTGCCGTGGGGCGTGTCCGAGTCGGGCATCAACGTGCGCGACGTGGAACTGACCTACCAGTACGGCCCGTCCGGCGTGCCCGGGCTGAGCCTCAAGCGCGGCATGGACCGCCAGCTCGTGATCGCCCCGTACGCGAGCGCGATGGCCGCACCGTTCGCGCCGCACGAGGTGCGGCGCAACTTCGACGCGCTGGCCGCCATCGGGGCGCTCGGACCGCACGGCTTCTACGAAGCCATCGACTTCACCGCCGAGCGCCTGGGCGAGAACATGCGGCACGCCGTCGTGCGCAGCCACATGGCGCACCACCAGGCGATGGCGCTGCTCGCGCTCACGAGCCTGCTGTCCGACCGCAGCCTGGTCGACCTGTTCCATGCCGAGCCCGAGATGAACGCGTTCGACCTGCTGCTGCAGGAACAGGTGGCCGGCGCCGTGATCATCGCGCGCGACACCACCGCGGGCAACGACCGCACCGAACGCGTGGCCCGCCACACCGCGCAGCGTGTGCGACGCTTCAGCGGCGCCGACCTGCGCCGCCCGGCGGTGCACCTGCTGTCGAACCGACGCTACGCCACCGCGCTCACCGTCTCCGGCTCGGGTTACAGCGAGTGCAACGACGTCGACATCACCCGCTGGCGCGAGGACCGGGTCATCGACGAATCGGGCCTCTTCGTCTACTTCCGCGACGTGTCATCCCAGGTGCTGTGGTCGGCCACGCTCGCGCCCACCTTCGTCGAGCCGGACGCGTACGACGTCGAGTTCGCCGAGGCCCGCGCCCAGTTCGACCTGCGCCGCCACGGCATCCGATCGAGCCTCGAGGTGGTGGTGGCCCAGCAGGAGGACGCGGAGATCCGCACCGTGAAGCTGTCGAACGAGAGCCAGTCGGTGCGCCGCATCGAGGTGTTCGCGCTGACCGAGGTGGTGCTCAACCACCGCAACGCGGACCTCGCCCACCCGGCCTTCTCGAACCTGTTCATCACCACCGAGTACGACGCCGGCCGCGGCGCGCTGCTCGCGACACGGCGCCCGCGCGCCGACCACGAGGCGGCCACCACGGTCGTGCTGGGCTCGGTGCTCGAGGGCGGTGTGCTCGGCGAACCGCTGTACGACACCGACCGCCGCGTGGTGGTGGGCCGCGGCCGCACGAAACGCGATCCGCTCGCGCTGAGCGCGGACGGCGTGCTGGGTTCCACCGTCGGCGCCGTGCTCGACCCCGTGCTGTGCCTCGGCCACACGGTGGAGCTGGCGCCGGGGACGTCGGTGCGGCTGTCGTTCGTGATGGCCTATGGCGTCGACCGCGAGGCCGCGTTGCGCACCTACCAGCACCTCGCGAGCTTCACGGCGCTGCAGCGCGAGATCTCGCGGTCATGGGTGTACGCGCAGGCCAAGCTGCACCAGCTGGGCATCACGAGCGACGACGCGGCCACGTTCCAGACCGTCGGCGGCTACCTGATGTTCTCCGACCCGTCGTTCCGCCCGGGCCGCGAGTTCATGCGGGGCAACCAGCTGTCGAAGCGGGCGATGTGGCGCTACGGCATCTCGGGCGACCGGCCCATCCTGCTGGTGGCCGTGGACGCCCACGAGGACCTGCCGCTCGTGCACCAGCTGGTGCAGGCCCACCAGTTCTGGCGGGCCCGCTCGTTCGCCGCCGACATCGTGATCATCAACGACCGGGCCACGTCGTACTCGGGCGACATGCAGCACGCCATCGAGGGCCTGATCCGGCAGGCCGGCGCGGGCCCCGACCAGGGCGGCTCGCAGGGTTTCGTCTACGTGCTGCAGGGCGATCGGCTGCCCGACGACGAGCGCCGCCTGCTGATGACGGTGTGCCGCGTGTTCCTGCGGGGCGGGCAGGGGTTGCTCGCCGACCAGCTGCGCCGGCGCGCGCCGCGAGAGCCGCACGGCCCGCCGGTGCCGGCCGCGCGCGACGTGCCGTCGGTCAGCGGCGCCGCGCACAGCCGCGCCACGGCCGAGGACGAACTGGAGTTCTTCAACGGCCTGGGCGGGTTCGCCGACCACGGCCGCGAGTACCGCATCGTGCTGCCACCGGGCCGCGCCACGCCGTCGCCGTGGTCCAACGTGATCGCGAGCCCGCACATGGGCACGCTGGTCACCGAAAGCGGTTCCGCCTTCACGTGGCGCATGAACGCGCGCGAGAACCAGCTGTCGCCGTGGTCCAACGACGCGCTGAGCGACCCGTCGTCCGAGCTCGTGTACGTGAGCGACCGCCAATCGGGGGCGTACTGGACCCCCACGGCGCAGCCGCGCCGCGTGCCCGAGGCGGTCTACGAATGCGCCCACGGTGCGGGCTACACCCGCTTCACCGCCCGGATCGACGGCATCGACTCGGAGCTCACGCACTTCGTCGCGTGGGACAAGCCGGTCAAGTTCCTGCGCCTGCGCCTGTCGAACCAGAGCGGCCGCCGCCGCTCGCTCGCCGTCACGGGCGTCGTGAACCTGGTGCTGGGCGACAGCCGCAGCGGGCGGGTCGATCTGGTCTCGACGTGGGCGGGCTCACCCAGCGTGGACAACCTGTCGCTCTACGCCCGCAACCCGGCCAACGCCGACTTCGGCCGCGACATCGCCTGGATGAGCTGCTCCGCCCCGGTGAGCGGCTGGACCTGTGACCGCGCCGAGTTCTTCGGCGTGGGCGGCAGCCTCGCGGCGCCGCAGGCGCTCGAAGGCGGGCCGCCGCTGCGGCAGGCCGTGGGCGTGGGGCCGGACCCGTGCTGGGTGATGCAGACCGACGTGCGGCTGGCCCCGGGGGAGACGCGCGAGGTGGTCTTCGCGTTCGGCCAGGCGGCCAGCATCGCCGGCGCCGACGAACTGGCGCGCATGTGCACGCAGGGCGCCGACGCCACGCTCGAGCACGTGATCGCGCAGTGGGACGGGCTGCTGGGCGCGGTGCAGGTCGAGACGCCGGACCGGGCGCGCGACCTGCTGATCAACCGGTGGCTGCCGTACCAGACGCTGAGCAGCCGTGTGCTGGGCCGCTGCGGCTTCTACCAGGCAGGCGGCGCCTACGGCTTCCGCGACCAGCTGCAGGACGTGATGTCGCTCGTGCTGGCCTGGCCGGGTCACGTGCGCGAGCACCTGCTGCGGGCGGCCGCGCAGCAGTTCGTGCAGGGCGACGTGCAGCACTGGTGGCACCCGCCGAGCGGCAAGGGCGTGCGCACCACGTTCTCGGACGACCGCCTGTGGTTGCCGCTCGCGGTGGCGCACTATGTGTCGGTCACGGGCGACGACCGCGTGCTCGACCGACCGGTGTCCTTCCTCGAAGGCCCCACGCTGCCGCCCCACGAGGAGAGCATCTACTTCGAACCCACCGTGTCGGCTGAAAGCGCCTCGCTGTTCGAACACTGCGTGCGCACCATCGAGGTCAGCCGCGCCCGTGGCCGCCACGGCCTGCCGCTGATGGGCTGCGGCGACTGGAACGACGGCATGAACCGCGTGGGCTGGAAGGGCGAGGGCGAAAGCGTCTGGATGGCCTGGTTCCTGAAGGGCGTGCTCGACGCGTTCATCCCGTGCGCGCGCAGCCGCGGCCGCGACGACCTCGTGGCCGACTGGACGAAGCAGTCGGAGGAACTCATCGCCGCGATCGACGCCGAAGCCTGGGACGGCGCCTGGTACCGCCGCGCCTACTTCGACGACGGCGCGCCGCTCGGATCGGCGTCCAACGACGAATGCCGCATCGACTCGCTCGGCCAGAGCTGGGCCGTCATCGCGGGTGGCGGAGACCCGGCCCGCGCGCGCGAGGGCATGGAAAACCTCGACCGGATGCTCGTCGACCGGCAGGCCGGCATCATCCGCCTCTTCACCCCGAGCTTCGACAAGACGGTGCACGACCCGGGCTACATCAAGGGCTACGTGCCCGGCATCCGCGAGAACGGCGGGCAGTACACGCACGCGGCCGTCTGGACCGTGATGGCCTTCGCGCGCATGGGCGACGCGGCCCGGGCCGACGAACTGTTCCGCATGATCAACCCGGTGGCCCGCAGCGATTCGCGCGTGGAGGTGCAGCGCTACCGCGTCGAGCCGTACGTGATGGCCGCCGACATCTACGGCGAGGCGCCGCACACCGGCAAGGGCGGCTGGACCTGGTACACCGGCGCGGCCGGCTGGTACTACCGCGTGGGCCTGGAGGAGATCCTGGGGCTCGACCTGCGCGCCGGCGTGCTGCGGCTGCGCCCGTGCATCCCCGCCACGTGGCCGGGCTACCGCATCACGCTGCGGCACGGCGGCTCGTGGTACGACATCGAACTGCGCAACCCGCACCGCGCCACCGGCGGACGGGTGGCCTTCGAACACGACGGCGAGCCGGTGGCGGGCCCGGACGGTGTTTCACTGAAGGACGACGGCGCCCGCCACCGCATCGTCGCGACGCTGGCGGCGCCGTCCGCCTGATGGCACCATGGGCGCGCACGCCATTCCCCGCATCACTCACTCGTCCCGGAGACTCCCATGACCGTCCACGTCACCCCCACCCCGGCCGACGTCATCGGCGTGCTGCTGCAGAACCGAGCGTCGGTGAGCCAGCTGCTCGACGCTTACGCGGCGCTCTGCGAACGCGTGGGCGACCCCACCGAGGCCGAGAAGCTGGCCATCGTCGAGCGCATCAGCCTCGAGGTCACGCTGAACACCCAGGTGGAGGAGGAGATGCTGTTCCCCTCGCTGCACGTCGCGGGCATCGACCTGTCACCGTTCCAGGCTTTCCACGACACGGCCTGGGCCCTGATCGCCCAGCTGTCGATGGGCGACCCCGGCGACCTGCGCTTCGACACCAAGGTGCTGGCCCTGGGCCGCGACCTGGTGGGCCGCATGCAGCAGGTGCACGACGTCACGCTGCCCCAGTTGCCGCCGTCCGGCATCGACCTGGGCGAGCTGGGCGCGCGCATGCTGGCGCGCAAGGCGCACCTGATGGAGGCGTTCGACCGGCCGGCGGAGGATGACGAGGACGAGGACGACGATCCGGTGGGGCGGCCCGTGTCGGGGACGCTTCATTGAGTCCCCCCAGTCGCTTCGCTCCTGCCCCCGAGGGACGCCCCGGGTCGGCCGGGAGACCCGTCCTCGCGGGTGGCTTGATCGGTCGGCTTCGCTGCGCTTGCCTTTCGTTCGGCGGTCGGGGTCAGACGCGCCGGACCCGCACGTCCACCGTCATGCCCAGGTAGGCGTCCGGTTCGCCGTACCAGCTGCCCGAGATGGGTGCGGCCAGCCGCGGGTCGCGGGCGACGCCCACCCGCACGAGCTGCGAGCCGCCGGTGAGGTTGTTCGTGGGATCGAAGGGCACCCAGCCGGCGCCGGGCAGGTAGGCCTGGAGCCAGGCGTGGGTGGCGCCGGCGCCGACGGTGTCCGACGGGGTCTCGTTCTCGCCCTCGATGGCGGCGCGGTCGAGGGCCGGGTCGTACAGGTAGCCCGACACGAAGCGGGTCGCCACGCCCAGGCGGCGCGCGGCCTCCATCATCAGCAGCGCGAAATCGCGGCAGCTGCCGCTCCGGTTGGCCAGGGTGTCGAGTGGCGTTTGCGTGCCTTCCTCGTCCCGGCCGGCGTAGGTGAACTCGTTCTTGATGAACTGGTTCATCGCGACCAGCAGGTCGCGCGTGCCGGTGGGGCCGTCGGTGCGGATGAACTGCCGCGCCCACGTGGACAGCCTCCCGAACGGGTCGTCGTAGTGCGGACGCAGGTACTGTTCGAGGTCAAAACGTTCCTCGACTGAATACGAGAAGGGGAAGAACTCGGCGCCGGGCGACAGCGGCAGCTCGAGGTTGTTGGTCACCGCGTGCTCGATGCGGAAGCTGCAGACGATGCGCAGTTCCTCGGCCTCGCCGAGCGGCGTCACGAGGGCCACCGAATTCGAGTGGGGATCCTGGATCAGCCGCACGGCGGCCTCGGGGCTCACGACCAGGTCGGTCGCGAGCACCCGCAGGTCGTGGCTGTCGCGCGGGCGGAACATCACGCGGTGCTCCCCGAACGTCACCGGCTTGCGGTAGCGGTAGGTGGTGGTGTGCGTGATGTCGTACTGGATCGTCATGGGAGACGGGCCGCGCGATGCCGGGGGGGCGGTCAGACGCCCAGCAGTTCGACTTCGAACATCAGCGTGGCGTTCGGCGGGATCACGCCGCCGGCGCCGCGGGCGCCGTAGCCCAGCTCGGGCGGGATCACCAGCACGCGGGTGCCGCCGACCTTCATGCCCTGCACGCCTTCGTCCCAGCCGCGGATGACCATGCCGGCGCCGAGGCCGAACTCGAACGGATCGTTGCGGTCCTTGCTGCTGTCGAACTTGGCGCCCTTGACGCCGTTGTTGTAGAGCCAGCCGGTGTAGTGCACGGTCACGTGCTGGCCGGCCTTCGCTTCGTCGCCCGTGCCCGGGACGGTGTCTTCGTATTGCAGGCCGGAGGCGGTGGTTTGCATGGCGTTTCCTGTGTGCGGTGAGAAAGCCGCAATGCTAACCGCCCCCCGTGTCACAACGCCGCCGCCAGGGCCGATGCCGACGGTCCGAACGCGTAGACGTCCATCCCGAGGCAGCCGTAGGTGACGCCCTCGTGCAGCCGCAGCGGCGCGGTGGCCTCGCCGCCGGCGCCGGCCGCCACGAACCACGGCAGCAGGTGTTCGTCGGTGGGGTGCATGTCCGCGGCCGACGGAGCCAGGCGGCGGTAGTTCCACAGCGCCGGCCAGTCGCGGGCGGCGCTCCGTTCGGCGAACCAGTCGCGGAAGCCGCGGCTCTCGGGAATCTCCGGCGCACCGACGTCGGCACGGCCCTGCGCGAACACGCGGCGCAGGTTGTGCGTGATGCTGCCGCTGCCCATCACCAGCACCCCTTCGTCCGACAGCGCGGCCAGCGCCTGGCCGAACGCGAACTGCTCGGCCGGCGGGCGGTGGGGCATCCAGGCGAGCGGAAGCACGGGGATGTCGGCCTCCGGGTACATGAAGCGCAGCATGCTCCAGATGCCGTGGTCCAGCCCGCCCTGGTCGAGCACGTGCGCCCGTTCACCAGCCTCGCCCAGCAGGGCGGCCACCCGCGGCGCGAGTTCGGGGGCGCCCGGAGGGTTGTACTGGAGCTGGTAGAGCGCGTCGGGGAAGCCGCCGAAGTCGTACACGGCGTGCTGGCGGGCCGAGGCGAGCAGCACCGGCTCGCGGGCCGTGCTGTGGGCAGAGACGGCCAGCACCGCCTTCGGCCGGCCGAAGGCGCGGTCGATGGCGGGGCCGAGGCGCGCGACGAACTCGCCGGTGGCGCCGGGTTCCAGCGCGAGCATCGGCGAACCGTGGGACAGGAAAAGCGGGGGCAGGGTGTTCATCGGGAAATTACAGCACCGGGGGATGGGGCGACCGTTCGGTGGATTTGCACGCGGCGTTCGATCGGGTTGTGCCGGATCGGTTAACGTCGCCGGCATTGCTCCCGAACGCCGTACGCCCATGACCACGCCCCCGCCGCCTGCCGTTTCCGTCTGGACCCTCGCCTGGCGGCAGCTCTGGCGCGACTTCCGCGCCGGCGAACTGCGCCTGCTGGTGGTGGCCGTGATGCTGGCCGTGGCCGCGCTCGCCGCCGTGGGCTTCTTCGCCGACCGCCTGAACCAGGGCCTTGCCCGGGACGCCCGCCAGCTGCTGGGCGGCGACGCCATCGTGGCGAGCGACCAGCCCACGCCGGCCGCCTTCGCCGAGCAGGCGCGCACGCGCGGCCTGCAGACGGTTCGCACCACGGGTTTCCCGAGCATGGGCCGGGCGCCCGACGACAAGGGCGGGGCGTCGCGGCTGGTGTCGGTGAAGGCGGTGACGGCCGGCTACCCGCTGCGCGGGCAACTGACGCTGGGCCAGGCCGCCTCGGACGAGGGCACCCCGTCCAATGCCGCGCCCGCGCCGGGCACGGTGTGGGTCGACCCCGGCCTGCTCGAGTCGCTGCAGCTGAAGGTGGGCGACCCGCTGCTGCTCGGGGACGCGTCCCTCACCATCGCCGCCGTGATCCTTCAGGAGCCCGACCGGGGCGCCGGCTTCCTGAGCTTCTCGCCGCGGGTGATGCTCAACGAGGCCGACCTCGCCGCCACCGCACTGATCCAGCCGGCCAGCCGCGTCACCTACCGCCTGGCCGTGGCCGGCACCGATCCCGCCGTGGCCGGCTTCGTGGCCTGGGCCGACGCGCAGGTCAAGACGGGGTCGCTGCGCGGCGTGCGCGTGGAGTCGCTCGAGAACGGCCGCCCGGAGATGCGCCAGACGCTCGACCGGGCGTCGAAGTTCCTGAACCTCGTGGCGCTGCTGGCCGCACTGCTGGCGGCCGTGGCCGTGGGCATCGCCGCGCGCGACTTCGCGAACCGCCACCTCGACGACTGCGCGATGCTGCGCGTGCTGGGTCTGTCGCAGCGCACCATCGCGCTGCAGTACCTCGTCGAGTTCGTGTTCGTGGGCGCCATCGCGAGCCTGGGCGGCGTGCTGCTGGGCTACGCGGTGCACCACGTGTTCGTCGTGCTGCTGGCCGGGATCGTGAAGGCCACGCTGCCGGCGGCGAGTCTTTGGCCCGCGCTGTTCGGCGTGGGCGTGGGCTTCACGCTGCTGATGGGTTTCGGGCTGCCGCCGGTGCTGCAGCTGGCCCAGGTGCCGCCGCTGCGCGTGATCCGCCGCGACGTGGGCGCGCTCAAGCCCGCGTCGCTCGCCGTGCTGGCGGCCGGGGCGATCGGCTTCGCGGCGCTGCTGCTCGCCGTGTCGTCGGACCTCAAGCTGGGGCTGATCGCGGTGGGCGGGTTCGCCGGCGCCGTGGTGGTGTTCGCCGCGCTGTCGTGGGTGGCCGTGCAGGTGCTGCGCCGGGCCGTGCCCGACTCGCGCGCGCCGCGCTGGCTCGTGCTGGCCACCCGGCAGATCGCCGCGCGGCCGGCGTTCGCCGTGCTGCAGGTGTCGGCGCTCAGCGTGGGGCTGCTCGCGCTGTGCCTGCTGGTGCTGCTGCGCACCGACCTGATCTCCAGCTGGCGCCAGGCCACGCCGCCCGACGCGCCCAACCGCTTCGTGATCAACGTGATGCCGGAGCAGGGCGAGGGCTTCCGGGCGCTGCTGGACGAGGCCGGCGTGAAGAAGTACGACTGGTACCCGATGATCCGGGGCCGCCTGGTGGCCGTGAACGGCAAGGCCGTGGACCCGGAGTCGATGACCGACGACCGCGCCAAGCGCCTGCTCGACCGCGAGTTCAACCTGAGCCACGCCGCCGCGATGCCCCAGCACAACACGCTCGTGCAGGGCCTGTGGACGCCGGAGGAGGACGGGGCGGTCAGCGTGGAGGAGGGCCTCGCCGAGACGCTGAAGCTGAAGATGGGCGACACGCTGCGGTTCGACATCGCCGGGCAGATGTCCGAGGCGCGCATCACCAGCCTGCGCAAGCTCGACTGGGGCTCGATGCGCGCGAACTTCTTCGTGATGTACCCGAAGGCCGAGATGCCCGACCTGCCGTCCACTTACATCGCGGCCTTCCGCGCGCCCGACGTGCCCGGCTTCGACAACCGCCTGAGCCACGACTTCCCGAACATCACGAACGTGGACGTGTCGCAGTCCATCGGCCAGCTGCAGCGGGTGCTCGACCAGGTGGTGCGGGCGGTCGAGTTCCTCTTCGGCTTCACGCTGGCCGCCGGCCTCGTCGTGCTGTTCGCGGCCGTCACGGCCACCCGCGAGGCGCGGTCGCGCGAGTTCGCGGTGATGCGCGCGCTGGGTGCCAGCGCGAAGCTGCTGGGCCAGGTGCAGCGCGCCGAGCTGCTGGGCGTGGGTGCGCTGGCGGGGTTCCTGGCCTCGGGTGCGGCGATGGCGGTGGGCTGGGCGCTCGCGAAGTTCGTCTTCCAGTTCACCTGGACGCCGTCGCCGTGGGTGCCGCTGGCCGGCGCGACGGCCGGCGCGGTGCTGGCGCTGGCGGCCGGCTGGTGGGGCCTGCGCGAGGTGCTGCGCAAGCCGGTGGTGGAGACGCTCAGGGCTGCGGCGTTGTGAACACCAGCACCGCGGCGGCGAGGTCCTCCAGCGCGGAGCCCACCGACTTGAACACCGTGCGTTCCGCCGCGCTCGTGCGGCCGGGCGACTCGCCCCGGCACAGCGCCTCCAGCGTGCCCTTCACGTCGCCGGCGGCGAACACGCCCAGCGACATCGGCCCCAGCAGTTCGCCGCTCTTGACCAGCGCCTCGGGCGTGTCGACGTAGAGCGACGCGCCGCGGAAGCAGTCGTCGTCGGCCTCGCGCATCCGCGGCGTGAAGCTGCCGATGAGGTCCAGGTGGCTGCCGGGCGCGAGCCATTCGCCCTTCACGACCGGTTCGGTGGCGAGGGTGGCGCAGCTGACGATGTCGGCCTCCCGCACCGCCGTCTCCAGGTCGATGCCGCAGCCGCGGAACCACACGGTCACGTGCTCGATCGGGAGCACGGCGCGGTACGCGTCGGCCAGCAGGCTGCCCACGCGGCCCCGGCCCACGACCACCAGGCGTTTCGAATCCGGGCGGGCGAGCCTGGAGGCCGCGAGGGCGGATGCCCCGGCCGTGCGCCGCGCGGTGATCTCGTTGCCGTCGATCTGCGCGAGCGGCTCGCCCGTGGTGGCGTCGTACAGCACGTAGGTGGCGAACAGACCGGGCAGGCCGCGCTTGGCGTTGCCGGGGAAGATGTTGATGGTCTTGATGCCCAGGTAGCCGCCCTGCCACGCCGGCATGATCAGCACCGTGCCGCCGGGCGGCGTGTGCACGTGGCGGGAGGGCACCTCGGCGCCGTCGGCGAAGGCGCGGGCCAGCGCGGGAACCAGGCGGTCGAAGGGCAGCGCGGCCCGGGTGGTGTCGGTGTCGAAAATCTTCATGCCGGGCCAGGATACCCGGGCGAACCGCGGAGCGCCGGGGTGGATTCGCGCTCAAGTCGACGCGTACGGTGCCGATGACGTGAACGTTATCAGTACAAACCCGAATCATGAACCACCATTCCAACCTCACCTTGCGGAAGAAACTCATCGGGTTGATCTTCTTCTTCGTCGTCACCCTGCTCGCCGTGGGCGCCATCGGCATGCAGCAGCTCCAGCGCCTGAGCCACCAGCAGCGGGCGATGTACACCGACACGGTGAAGCCGTTGCGCGTGGTCGTCGATGCCGCCCGCCAGGGCGCCACGCACTTCCGGCGCATGTACGTCTACATCTGGAACACCGATGCGAAGGCGCGTGCGGGCGAACTGAAGTTCAACGAGGACAGCGAGAAATCGGTGCTCGAGGCGATGGACGTGCTGAAGAAGGAGACGGACGACCCCGCGCTGCGCGAACTGGGCGGCAAGCTCGAGTCGACGTGGGCCGAGTACAAGGCGGCCGTCGCGAACATCCAGGCGATGGCCGACCGGAACGACCCGAACGCGATGACCGAGCTGCACAAGGACAGCGCCCGCCTGCACATCGCGGTGCGCACCGTGCTGCTGGACGCCGCCAAGCGCCAGGAAGAGCTGGCCCGCCTCGACACCGAATCCGCCGCCGCGGCGGTGGACCGCACGTTCTGGACGCTGTCGGGCCTCATCCTGCTGGCCGTCGTGGGCGGCTGCGTGCTGGGCACGTGGCTCGTGCGTTCGATCATGCGCCAGCTGGGCGGCGAGCCGGACTATGCCGCCGAGATCGCCCAGGAAGTGGCGAAGGGCAACCTGGCCGTGTCGGTGAACCTGAAGGCCGGTGACGACAGCAGCGTGCTGGCCGCGATGGACACCATGCGCGCCCGCCTCGCCGACCTGGTGAGCCAGGTGCGCCAGTCGAGCGAATCGATCGCCACGGGCGCGAGCCAGATCGCCTCGGGCAACGCGGACCTGAGCCAGCGCACCGAGGAGCAGGCCTCGAACCTCGAGGAGACCGCGGCGTCGATGGAGGAGATGAACTCCACCATCAAGCAGAGCGTCGACACCATGGGGGCGGCCTCGCAGCTGGCCCAGTCCGCGAGCGTGACCGCCACGCGCGGCGGCGAGGTGGTGCGCAACGTCGTGCAGACGATGGAGGAGATCACGGGCAGCTCGCGCAAGATCGGCGACATCATCGGCGTGATCGACGGCATCGCGTTCCAGACGAACATCCTCGCGCTCAATGCCGCGGTGGAAGCCGCGCGTGCGGGTGAACAGGGCCGCGGCTTCGCGGTCGTCGCGGGTGAAGTGCGTTCGCTCGCGCAGCGCAGCGCCGAGGCCGCGAAGGAGATCAAGTCGCTGATCGGCGAGAGCGTGACGAAGGTCGAGGCCGGCTCGCAGCTGGTCAACGAGGCCGGCAGCACGATGGACGACCTCGTGGGGCAGGTGCGCCGCGTCGCCGACCTGATCGGCGAGATGGGCACGGCCACGCAGGAGCAGGGCCAGGGCATCTCGCAGGTCAACGAGGCGGTCAACCAGCTCGACCAGATGACGCAGCAGAACGCCGCGCTCGTCGAGGAATCGGCCGCGGCTGCCAGCAGCCTGAGCGTTCAGGCCGACAAGCTGGTGCAGCTGGTGAGCGTGTTCCAGCTGGCGCGTGGCGAAGCACGTCCGGTCCTGGCGCCGGCGCCGGCACCGGTGCGTCCCGCGGCGGTCACGCCCGTGGTTCGTGTGGCCGAGCCGAAGCCGGTGCTGAAGCCGAAGCCCGTGGCGGCGCCGGCTCCGGTGTCCGCAGCGCCGTCCCCGGCGCCTGCGGTCTCGGCCCCGGCGAGCGACGACTGGGAAACCTTCTGACGCCTGGCGTCAGCGCGCCGCGGCGAGGGCCTCCGCGATCCACCCGTCGAACACGGGCTGGTGCGCGCGGATCCAGCCGTCGGCGTGGCGCTCGACATCCCGCTGGGTGTTGGCCCCCTGGCTCATGCGCAGGTTCTGCGCGTTGATGTCGGCGATGGGCAGCCGCATGACTTCGAAGAGGCGCGCGGCCGCCGGGTTCTTCTCGATGAAGGCCCGGTTCGCCACGATCTGCTGCTGGTCGGCGGGGAAGCCGTAGTCCTTCCCGTTCGGCTGGCGCGTGTCCGACGCGCCGCCGGCCGGCATCTGCAGCCACACGACGTCCGACCCCGGGCGCAGCACGGCGCTGACCCAGTACGGCGTCCACGTGTAGTAGAGGATGGGCTGGCCTTGCTTGTAGCGGGTCATCGTGTCGGCCATCAGCGCCGCGTAGCTGCCCTGGCGGTGCGTGATGCTGTCGCGCAGGCCGTGGGCGGCGAGGTGCTGCTCGATGGCCTGCTCGCAGCCCCAGCCGGGGTTGCAGCCCGTGAGGTCGGCGCGGCCATCGCCATCGGTGTCGAAGAGCTTCGCGATGGCGGGGTCCTTGAGCTGGTCGATGTGCGTGATGCCGTGGCGCTCGGCCGTGGCCCGGTCGATCAGGTAGCCCTGGACCGCGCCTTCGGCGTACACACCGCCCCGCACGAGCTTCGCGTCACCGCCGCTGTTCTCGTAGAACGAGGCGTGCAGGCGGTGCCAGTGGTTGGCCATGAACGTGGCGTCGCCGTTGGCGATGGCCAGGTGTTCGGTGGCCGGTTCCAGGTCCTTCATCGGCAGCACGGTGTAGCCGAGCTTCTCGAGCGCGCGGTTCACCAGCAGCGTCTGGAACGCCTCTTCCGCGAGCGAGCTTTTCAGTGGCTGCACGGTGATGCCCTGGCCGGGCAGGGACCCGGCGAGCGCCTGCGTGGCGATGCCGAAAGCGAGGAGGGCACCACCCAGCAGGTGGCGCACGAGGGAACGGGTTGCTTGCATGTTCAGGACTCCTTCAGCGCGGGCGCCGGTTCGGCTTCTTCGGGACGGGCCGGGCGCAGCAGGCGCTGCAGCCCGCGCAGCAGGAAACCCACCGGGCCGCCGTGCCACCAGCGGTGGCCGCCGCGGCGCGGCTGGCCCATGGCCTGGGTCAGGCGGTCGAGCGTGATCGCGAGCAGGACGATGCCCAGGCCACCCACGGTCGCGAGGCCCATGTCCAGACGGCCGATGCCGCGCAGCACCATCTGGCCGAGGCCGCCCACGGCGATCATCGACGCGATCACCACCATCGACAGCGACAGCATCAGCGCCTGGTTGATGCCGGCCATGATCGACGGCATCGCGAGCGGCAGCCGCACCTTCACCAGCATCTGCCACGGCGACGCACCGAAGGCGCGGGCGGCCTCGATCAGGTCGGGCCGCACCTGGCGCAGGCCCAGGTTCGTCAGGCGCGCGAGCGGCGCGATCGCGAACACGATGGTCACGATGACGCCGGGCACGTTGCCGATGCCGAACAGCATCACCACCGGCACGAGGTAGACGAAGGCGGGCGTGGTCTGCATCGCGTCGAGCACCGGGCGCATGAACCGCTGGGCGCGGTCGCTGCTGGCCAGCAGCACGCCGAGCGGCAGGCCCACCAGCAGGCAGAACAGCAGCGAGGTCAGCACGAGCGACAGCGTCACCATCGCCTCGGACCAGATGCCCAGGGCCGACACGGCCAGCAGCGAGAGTCCCGTGCCGACCGCGATCTTGCGGCCGGCGAACTGCCAGGCCAGCAGCGTGATCAGCGCGAGCATCGGCAGCGGGGGCAGGGCGTGGAGCAGGCCTTGCACCGAGGTCAGCGTGCCGTCGATGGGCGCACGCACGGTCTGGAAGAAGGGGCGCAGGTGTTCCACCGTCCAGCCGAGGCCCTGGTTGATCCAGGCTTCGAGCGGCAGCGAGCCGTCGAGCAGCTGCTGCAGCGGGTGGGTGGGTGTGGTGGCGAGGGCCGTCGGGTCGGCGGGCGCGTCCAGCCACGCGGTGGACGTCGTGGCATCGGGCGCGGCGGCCAGCGCCTCCCACGGATCGAGCGCGGGCGGCTGCGGTGTCGGGACGAAAAACTGGGAGGGGGTCGCCAGGTCGACGGTCTGGGGCATGTCGTTCATCGGGGGACTCCTTCGGTTCAGTGGGCGAGGGCCGCGGCGGGGCGCGTGGCGGGGTCGATCGGCGGGGTGTCGCGGTCGAGGAACTTGAGCAGCGTGGTCTTGCTGATCACGCCACAGAAGCGCCCGTCACCGGCGACGACCGGCACCGCGCACGGCGACTGGGCCACCTGGCCCACGAGGCCGGCCACCGCGGCGTCGGCCGTGATCGGCTCCAGGCCGTCGAGGAACGCGTGCTGCAGGCCGAGCGGGCCCACATGGCCATCGAGGGCCGAGCGCAGCGTGTCGGCGGACACGGTGCCGAGGTAGCGTTTCGACGGGCTCAGCACGTAGGCGAAGTCGCGGTCCTGGTCTTCCAGCTGCTTGAGCGCCGCTCGGGCGCCGCGATCCTGGTGTTCGGCGATCAGCGTGAGCGGCTGGCGCGCGATGTCGGAGGCCTTGAACACCGCGGCCGCGTCGACGCCGCGCACGAAGCTGCGCACGAAGTCGTCGGCCGGGTGGCGGAGGATCTCGTCGGGCGTGCCCACCTGCACCACCTCGCCGTCCTTCATGATCGCGATGCGGTCGCCAATGCGCATGGCCTCGTCGAGGTCGTGCGAGATGAAGACGATGGTGCGGCGGCGCACCTGCTGCAGCCGGAGCAGCTCCGACTGCATCTCGGAGCGGATGATCGGGTCGAGCGCCGAGAAGGCCTCGTCCATCAGCAGGATGGCGGGGTCCGACGCGAGCGCGCGGGCCAGGCCCACGCGCTGCTGCATGCCACCCGAGAGTTCGTCGGGATAGCTGTCGCCCCAGCCGGCGAGGCCCACCTGCGCCAGCGCCAGGTCGGCCGCCACGAGCCGCTCCTGTCGGCCCGTGCCGGCGAGTTCGAGGCCGAAGGCGGTGTTGTCGCGCACGGTCATGTGCGGCATCAGCGCGAAGGACTGGAAGACCATGCCGATGTCCTTGCGGCGCAGCGCGCGCAGCTTCGCATCGGTGTGGCCGTTGATGTCGTCGCCGTCGATCACGATGCGCCCGGCCGTGGGTTCGATCAACCGGTTGAGCAGCCGCACGAGGGTCGACTTGCCCGAGCCCGACAAGCCCATGATCACGAAGATCTCCCCGGCCTGGATCTCGAAAGAGGCGTCGAACACGCCGATCGACTGGCCGGTGCGGGCGAGGATCTCCTGCTTGGAGAGCCCCTGGCGCACGAGCGCGAGGGCGTCTTCCGGGTGGTCGCCGAAGACCTTGAAGACGTGATCGATGTGGATGGACTTGGCCATGTGCCGTGGCTCCTTTCGTGAAGGGTGGACAGGACACCGCCCGGTGCACGGACGGCGGCGGTCACGCCATCAGCCGCGAGGGCTGCCGACGGGCACTGAAGACACGAAAGGCGAAGCCAGTGCCCGCGGGAGGCTTCGGGGACGGACGGCGGGCCTGGTCAAAGGGTCGCCGCCCGGGCGAGCCTGGCGTGGCAATGGGGCTGGATGCACCAGCCGGAGAGAAACGACAGAGACCTGCACCGCGACGGGATTCGGAGATCCGCGAGTAGTGCGAGGGCGATCCAACATAACCGTTGGATCGACTTGCGAGTGTTAATGATAACTTCTGGATCTGGATGGGTCAAGTCGGAAAGCGTGCCGCCCCCGGTTCCAGCGGCAGTTGCAAGCCGTTGGCCACCAGGCTGACGGTGCGGTAGAACCCGGCCAATGCAAGGATTTCCAGTACCTGGGTGTCGTCGAAGAAGCTGTGGAGGCGGTCCCACGCAGGGTCGTCCAGGCGGCTGGCGGCGTGGAGGCGGTCGCAGCTGGCCAGCAGCGCCGCTTCGGCGTCGGTCCAGTCGGCCGGTCCACCGAGCACGGTGGCGGCGATCTGAACGTCGGTCAGCTCCGCTTTCTGGGCAAAGAAGCGGACGTGCACGCCCCACTCGTACTCGCAGAAGTTCAGGGCACAGGTCCTCAGGATCACGATTTCCCGGTGGCGCAGCGACAGCGGTCCGGGGTCGAGCAACGATCCCGCCAGGAACTTGCCGAACACCCGGGGCGAACGGGCCAGCGTTCGGAAGAGCACCAGCGGCTCCACGCCGGGAGGTGTGAGGTGGTCCAGCGCCGCCTGAACTTGCGGGGGATGCGGCGGTGTGGCGGGGGCGATGCGGGTCATGGGTGTCTCCGTTTGCTATGGAATTCGTAGCATGACACGCATCCGTCCGATTTGCTACTGTTTTGGTAGCATCGGGGCCATGAGCACCCCGTCGCCCGAAGCCGTCCAGTTCGCCAAATCCGCCATCAACGAGGCGATGGACATCCTGCAGCGCCGCTGGACGCTGCGCCTGCTGTGGGAGCTGAAGGGCGCGACGCTGACCTTCCGCGCGCTCCAGGCGCAGTGCGGCGAGGTGTCGCCGAGCGTGCTGAACCAGCGCCTGGCCGAGCTGCGCGAGGCGGGGCTGGTCGAGCGTGGGGAGGGCGGCTACGCGTTGACGTCGATGGGAGTCGAGCTCACCACGGCCTTTTCGCCGCTCACCGCCTGGGCGGTGCGATGGAAGCAGTCGCGCGAGGCCTGATCAGGCCGCCGGACGGCGCCGCCAGTACGGCGGGTAGTGCAGCACGAAGCCGTCGGCGTCGACCTCCAGTTCGGCGGTGAAGCCGTCGTCGACGCGGTGGTAGCCCGGTGCCTCCGACGGCGCCGCGTACGAGGCCCCCGGCACGAGTTCGTAGCGGAAGTGCCCTGGCTCCAGCGCGGTGTAGCGCTGCGCCACCGGCACCACCACCAGTTCGGGCAGGCGGATGTACGCCATCGTGAAGTCGTGGCGCTGCCCCGGTGTCCAGGCCGAGCGGCGGATCGGCAGCGTGTTGGTGAGCGGCGTGGCCATGATGTCGATGTCGACCGCCGCGGCGAGGTCGGGCCGCGCCTGGCCGTCGGCCCACCAGCCGGCCTCGTCGTGGCACAGCGTCAGGTGGTGCATGGTGCTGCCGAGGGCCGTGCGCAGCGTGACGTCGCGGAAGACCCAGTCGGGGTCGCAGGTCAGCTGGTAGCGCAGGTCGAGCGTGTCGCCGTCCCAGGCGACCACCGCGTGGCCCTCGACGACGTGGAAGCCGCCCGGCTCGCGCGACACCACCGCCACGTCGAGTCCGGGTCGTTCCAGCCATTCCCACACGAGCATGCCCATGGGCCGGACTGTAGGCGTGCCGGGGTGCACACGACGCCGTCAGGGTCGATGGCGCTGCATCGTGGGGCGGCACGCCCGGCGTCCGAGCATCGCACCACCATGGCGCGCACTGTGACGGTGCGTTAACGTGCGCATGCTTCTTGCAGAAGGTTGGCTCCAACAATTCTTCCCACCCTCGTTGGAGTTCTCCCGCAATGGCCCTGACCAAACGCAGCTTGCTCGCCACCCTCGCTGCCTCGCTGTTCGCCTTCGCCGCCCCCGTCGTCCACGCCCAGGAAACTCCGATCAAGTTCCAGCTCGACTGGCGCTTCGAAGGCCCCGCGGCCCTGTTCCTCGTGCCGGCGGCCAAGGGCCACTTCAAGGCCGAGAAGCTCGACGTCACCATCGACGCCGGCAACGGCTCGGGCGGCACGGTCACGCGCGTGGCGTCGGGCACGTACGACATGGGCTTCGCCGACCTGGCCGCGCTGATGGAGTTCCACGCGAACAACCCCACGGCGCCGAACAAGCCGGTGGCCGTGATGATGGTCTACAACAACACGCCGGCCGCGGTGCTCGCGCTGAAGAAGTCGGGCATCAAGACGCCGGCCGACCTGAGCGGCAAGAAGCTCGGCGCCCCGGTGTTCGACGCCGGCCGCAAGGCCTGGCCCATCTTCGCGAAGGCGAACCAGGTCACCAACGTGGCCTGGACCGCGATGGACCCGCCGCTGCGCGAGACCATGCTCGTGCGCGGTGACATCGACGCCATCACCGGCTTCTCGTTCACGTCGCTGCTGAACCTCGAGGCCCGTGGCGTGAAGGCCGAGGACGTGGTGATCCTGCCGTACCCGCAGTACGGCGTGAAGCTGTACGGCAACGTGGTGATCGCCTCCGAGTCGTTCCTGAAGAAGAACCCCGAGGCCGTGAAGGCGTTCCTGCGCGCGTTCACGAAGGGCGTGAAGGACACCATCGCCGACCCGAAGGCCGGCATCGCGACGGTCAAGGCGCGTGACGGCATCATCAACGAGGCCCTGGAACTGCGCCGCCTGAACATGGCCCTCGACGCGACGGTGGTCACGCCCGACGCGCGCGCCGAAGGCTTCGGCGCCGTCAACCCGGGCCGCCTGAGCCTGATGGCCAGCCAGGTGTCCGATGCCTTCGGGACGAAGGAGCGTGTCAGCGCGGCGGCGGTGTGGACCGATGCCTTCCTGCCGTCGGCCGCCGAACGCGACATCTTCAAGAAGAAGTAAGCAAGGCCCTGCCGGTCGCTCGCGCGCGACCGGCTCCCCCTTCCGGATTTCCCCATGGCATTCGTAGATTTCAGCAACGTCTGGCTCGCGTACAACGACGAGCTGCTGGCGAAGTCCCAGTTCGCGGTCGAAGACATCTCGATGAAGGTCGAGCAGGGCGAGTTCATCGCCATCGTCGGCCCGTCGGGGTGTGGCAAGTCCACCTTCATGAAACTCGCGACGGGGCTCAAGATGCCGTCGCGGGGCAACATCCTGATCGACGGCCAGCATGTCACCGGCCCGCTCAAGATCACCGGCATGGCCTTCCAGTCGTCGTCGCTGCTGCCCTGGCGCACGACGCTGCAGAACGTGCTGCTGCCGCTCGAGATCGTGGAGCCGCACCGGTCGCAGTTCCGCGCCCGCCGAGCCGAGTATGAAGAGAAGGCCCGCAAGCTGCTGCAGAGCGTGGGCCTCGGCGGCTACGAGGACAAGTTCCCGTGGCAGCTGTCGGGCGGCATGCAGCAGCGCGCGTCGATCTGCCGCGCGCTGATCCACGAACCCAAGATGCTCCTGCTCGACGAGCCGTTCGGCGCGCTCGACGCGTTCACGCGCGAGGAGCTGTGGTGCATCCTGCGCGACCTGTGGACCGTGCAGAAGTTCAACGTCATCCTGGTCACGCACGACCTGCGCGAGGCCGTGTTCCTCGCCGACACTGTCTACGTGATGAGCCGCAGCCCGGGCCGCCTGCTCGTGCGCCGCGAGATCGACCTGCCGCGCCCGCGCGAGCTGGCCGTCACGTACTCGAAGGAGTTCACCGACATCGTGCTCGAGCTGCGCGAACACATCGGTGCCATCCGCAAGCCCCTGGGCAACGCCTCGGTGGAGGTGGCGCAATGACCCGCAAGCAACGTGAACAGTGGGCGCCGTGGGTGCTGCTCGTCGCCGTGCTCGCGCTGTGGGAGCTGCTGTGCCGCGGCTTCGACATCTCCGATTTCATCTTCCCGTCGCCGTCGACCATCGCGCGCCAGCTGTGGGAACACCACTCGGTGATCGGCGCGCACGCGTGGCGCACCTTCTGGGTCACGATGGTGGGCTTCGGCCTGTCGATCGTGGTGGGTGTGCTGCTCGGTTTCCTGATCGGCAGCTCGCGCCTCGCGTACGCCGCCATGTACCCGCTGATGACGGCCTTCAATGCACTGCCGAAGGCGGCCTTCGTGCCGATCCTCGTCGTGTGGTTCGGCATCGGCGTGGGCCCGGCGGTGCTGACGGCCTTCCTGATCTCGTTCTTCCCGATCACCGTGAACATCGCCACGGGCCTCGCCACGCTCGAGCCCGAGCTGGAGGACGTGCTGCGGGTGCTGGGCGCCAAGCGCTGGGACGTGCTGATCAAGGTGGGCCTGCCGCGCTCGATGCCGTACTTCTACGCGTCGCTCAAGGTGGCGATCACGCTCGCCTTCGTGGGCACCACGGTGTCGGAGATGACGGCGGCCAACGAGGGCATCGGCTACCTGCTGATCTCGGCCGGGTCGTCGATGCAGATGGGCCTCGCGTTCGCCGGCCTCGTGGTCGTCGGTGCGATGGCGATGCTGATGTACGAACTCTTCGCGGTGGTGGAAAAACGCACGACCGGGTGGGCACATCGGGGAACGTCCGGGCACTGACGACATCAAGACGGCCCGTTTCGGGCCGAAATTTCCGGAGGGACCGTGAGGTCCCGATGGCC
Source organism: Piscinibacter gummiphilus (assembly GCF_002116905.1). Taxonomy (NCBI): domain Bacteria; kingdom Pseudomonadati; phylum Pseudomonadota; class Betaproteobacteria; order Burkholderiales; family Sphaerotilaceae; genus Rhizobacter; species Rhizobacter gummiphilus. Next base: position 4,007,409 of record NZ_CP015118.1, on the reverse strand, counting down.
CCGACAACCCCGCGCGGTTCGCCTCGCGGGGTTTGTCGCCTCCGGATTCCGAAAAAGATTCCTTTCCGCAAGGAGTGGTGGATGAGCAAGGTCTGGCGCAAGGGTGTGCCGTTCGATCCCAGCGTGGCCCCGTTGGTGGCCCGCATGGGGCTGGTGGATGAATACCGCGAGACGCTGCAGCGCCTGCACGGTACGTGGGACACGCTCGCGCTGCTGGGGCAGATGAGCGGTTCGATGGCCGAGATCGCCCAGACCCGCGAGCAGTTCCAGTCGCTGAGCCACGTGCTGCTCGACAGCCTCGCGCGCCAGCAGCTGCGCGACGCGCTGCAGTCGCTGCGGGGCACGGCCCAGGTGGCCATCGACGTGCTGGTGCGCAATCTCTTCGAGCGCACGGCCGACGTCGGGTTCCTGTCGACCGACGCCGCGGTGCGCGACCTGGTGGCTGGCCGCCTCGAGCGCGAGGCCCTCGAGGCCCGCTTCGCCGCCTACGTCGCCAAGTACTCGGTGTACGACGACGTGGTCGTGCTCGACGGCGCCGGTTCGGTGCTGGCCCGGCTGGATCGCTCGGCCGCGGGCACGCGGTGCGACGAGGCCTGGGTCGCCGAGGCGCAGCGCCCCGGCGTGCCGTACGTGGAGCGCTTCGGCACGACGTCGCTGCTCGACGGCCGCCGCGGCCTGCTGTACGCCGCGGCGATCCCCGGTGGCGGCGTGCTGTGCCTGTCGTTCCGCTTCGACGACGAGATGGCGCGCCTGTTCGCGCGCCTCTCCGACGACCACGGCGGTTCGGTGGTCGCCCTGCTGGACGGGCAGGGCCGGGTCACGGCCAGCTCCGACACGTGGCAGCTGCCGGTCGGCGTGACCGTGCCGCCGGTGCCCGAGGGCCGCCACGTCGTGCGCCTGGCTGGCCGCGACTACCTCGCCGTGCGCGCCCCGGCCACCGGCTTCCAGGGTTACGACGGCCCCGGCTGGACGGGCCTCGCGCTCGTGCCGGCGGACCTCGCGTTCCCGGACGTGGGCCAGGAAAGCGGCACGCCGCTCGCGCGCGACCTCGACACCCGCGACGTCTTCGACGAGGAGTTGCGTGGCATCCCGTTGCAGGCCGAGGGCATCCAGCGGGCGCTCGCGCAGTCGGTGTGGAACGGCAAGCTGCAGCTCGGCCGCGGCGCCGCCGGCCAGGCCGCGAACGGGCTGGCCGCCGCGCTGCTGAAGGAGGTGAGCGCCACCGGCGACCGCATCCGCACCGTGTTCCGTGACGCCATCGCCCGGCTGCAGGCCACGGCGCTGTCGTCCATCCTGTCGCAGGCCCGCTTCCAGGCGGGGCTCGCGATCGAGATCGTCGACCGCAACCTCTACGAACGTGCGAACGACTGCCGCTGGTGGGCGCTCAGCGACGACCTCGGCCAGGCACTGAAGGACCCCGCCGCCGCGGCCCGGGCCGGCGACGTCCTCAGGCACATCAACGGCCTCTACACCGTCTACTCGCTGCTGGTGCTGTTCGACGCGCAGGGCACGGTCGTCGCGGTGTCGGACCCGTCCCGCGCGGACCTCGTCGGGCAGCCGCTCGACGCCTCGCTCGTGCGTGCGACGCTCGCGCTGCGGGATCCGCAGGCGTACCACGTGACCCCGCACGAGCCCACGCCGCTGGCCGGCGGCGCGTCGACCCTGGTCTACACCGCGGCCCTCGGGACCGCGGGCGGCGTGGCGATCGTCTTCGACGGCGCCGCGCAGTTCACCGCGATGCTGAAGGACGCACTGCCGGATGTGCCGGGTGCGAGCGGCCTGCTGGTCGACCGCGCCGGCCGGGTCGTTGCCACCACGGACGAGCGGTTCGCCGTCGGATCGGTGGCCCCGGTGCCCGCGGCCCTGCTGTCCGGCGAACGGGGGGCTTCGGTCCACGAGGTCGTCGAGATCGACGGCGTGATGTACGCGATGGGAGTCGGCCAGTCGAGCGGCTACCGCGAGTACCGCAGTGGCGGCGACCGCCGTCCGGACGAGCTGATGGCCGTGGTGCTGATGCGCCTCGGCCAGCGGCGATCCGGAGAGGCCGGCGACATGGGCGGGTTCGAGGCGCGTGGCCCGGCCGCCGTGGCGAATCCGCGCGACATCGCCACCTTCGTGGTCGCCGGCGCCTGGCACGGGCTGGCCGCCGAATCGGTGGAGCAGGGCCTGTCCGCGCGCCATGTCACGCCGCTCCCGAACGCCCGGCCGCACGTGCTGGGCCTCGTGCCCTGGCAGGACGAGATGATCGCCGTGGTGGACCTCGCCGCCTGGCTCACGAACCGGCCCGCGCCGCGCGGCGACGGCCCGCTGATCGTGTGCCGTGCGCCGCGAGGGCGGCGCATCGCGTTGCGGGTGGAGGCGCTCGGGGACGTCCTCGCGGTGGCGTCGGCGTCGTTGCAGGCGTGGCAGTCGCCGGTGGATGGGTCGCCGTTGCACCTGCTGTCGGGGGAGGTGGGCGGGCAGGCGGGGATGCTGACGGTGTTGAGCCTGGACCGGCTGATGGCGGCGGTGGGCGAGGCGCAGGCTGTCGACGCCTGATTCGCGCCCGCAACGGTGCGTCGATGGACGAGTGGGCCCCGGCGAACGACGGGATCCACTGCGGCCACAGCGCGCCATCCATGAAAAAAGCCCCGGCACGCCGGGGCTTTCGTCTTGAAGGGGGTGCCCGGTTCAGAGCTTGAACACGGCCACCACTTCCGCGAGGCGCTGCGCCTGGTCCTTCAGGCTCTCGGCGGCCGCAGCGGACTCTTCCACCAGCGCCGCGTTCTGCTGCGTCATCTGGTCGAGCTGCGTGACGGCGGTGTTGACCTGGCCGATGCCTTCGGACTGCTCCGACGACGCGGCGGTGATCTCGCCGATGATGTCGGTCACGCGCTGCACGCTGCCCACGATCTCGCTCATCGTCTGGCCGGCGTCGGCCACCAGGCGCGAACCCGACTCGACCTTCTCGACCGAGGCGTTGATCAGGCCCTTGATCTCCTTGGCCGCGTTGGCCGAGCGCTGGGCCAGGCTGCGCACTTCGGAGGCCACGACCGCGAAGCCGCGGCCCTGTTCGCCGGCGCGGGCCGCTTCCACGGCCGCGTTCAGCGCCAGGATGTTGGTCTGGAAGGCGATGCCGTCGATCACGCCGATGATGTCGGAGATCTTCTTCGAGCTGGCGTTGATCTCGTCCATCGTGCTGACCACTTCGGACACCACGGTGCCGCCACGGGCGGCCACTTCGGCGGCCGACGAGGCGAGCTGGTTGGCCTGGCGGGCGGCGTCGGCGCTCTGGCGCACGGTGCCCGTGAGCTGTTCCATCGACGAGGCGGTCTGCTGCAGGTTCGAGGCGGTCTGCTCGGTGCGGCTCGACAGGTCGGTGTTGCCGCTGGCGATCTCGCTCGAGGCGGTGGTGATGCTGTCGGTGGACGAACGGACGTTGCCCACCACGCGGCCGAGCGATTCGTTCATGTGCTGCAGCGACTTCATCAGCGCACCGAACTCGTCGGTGCGGTCGGTGGCGATGCGGCGGGTCAGGTCACCCTCGGCGATGGCGCCGGCGACTTCGATGGACCGCTGCAGCGGCACGCGGATCGAGCGCACCAGCATGGCGGCCACGAACATGCCGAGGCCGATGATCACGACGGCGCCCACGGTGCCGAGCACCAGGGTCTGCTGGCGGGCGGAGACGCTGTCGGCGGCGGCCTTGTCGGCCTTCGCCTGCTGCAGTTCGCCGAACTTGGCGATGGCGCCGGTGTAGGCGAGGGCGGTGGCGGTGTACTCGCCGCGGACCTGGGCGGCCGCGCCGGCGAAGTCGCCATTCGCCTTGAGCTCGCTGGCCTTCTTGCTGGCGGCCACGAGGGCGCCGCCGAGGCCCTGGATTTCCTTCAGCGCGGCGATGTCGTCGGCGTCGGACGCCTGGTCGGTCAGTTCCTTGCGCAGCTTGGCGATGCGCGGGGTGTCTTTGGCCAGGTTCTCCTTGAAGAGTTCACCGACGGCGCCGTCGGCGCTGATGGACGACGCCATGCCGCGGGTGACGGCGGTGTCGGTCAGGCCCTGCCAGATCAGCGCCTTGGCGAGCACGTCCTGGCGCTGGTCGATCTCGGCGGTGCTGGCCGCGGCGATGGCGTTGGCGCGCCAGATGGTGCCGCCCGCGATGGCGAGCATGGCGACCAGCAGGAAGAGGATGGCGCCCCACAGGCGCTGTGCGATCGGAAGGTTGTTCAGGTTCATCGTGAAAATGCCGGCAAAAAAATGCCACCGATGAACGAAACAGGGCGCGAGCCCGGTTCCGAAAGGTGGCTGGCGCCCTGGAGCTGGCGCGGGGACGGAGGACGAAGAGGTCTTACGCGTCGAACAGGCCCATGTCGGCGCTGGCCATCAGGGCTTCGATGTCCATGAGGATCAGCATGCGTTCGTTGACGTTGCTGATGCCCGTGATGAACGAGGTGTCGACGGCGGAGGCCATCTCCGGGGCGGGGCGGATGGAGTCCTGGTTCAGTTCGAGCACGTCGGACACCGAATCCACCACGGCGCCCACCACGCGGCCGCGCACGTTCAGCACGATCACGACGGTGAAGTCGTTGTACTCGGCGGATTCGCATCCGAGCTTCAGGCGCAGGTCGACGATCGGGACGATCACGCCGCGCAGGTTGACCACACCCTTGACGAACGACGGGGCGTTCGCGATGCGGGTGGGGGCTTCGTACGAACGGATTTCCTGGACCTTCAGGATGTCGATGCCGTACTCTTCCGCGCCGAGGCGGAAGGTCAGGAACTCGCTGCCCGACTGGGAGGCCAGTGCGGCCCGAGCGGCTTCGCTGCGGGCGACGTGGGCGGCTTCGTGAATCATGTCCATGTGAAATCCTCTGGGATGGGTGGGGTGCCGGTGGGGCGTATGGCCTTGACTATCGGCACCGTTCTGTGCAACTGAAGGGAAAGGGGCCGGTTCAGGCGCCCAACTGGAATTTGTTCACGATCTGGCGCAGCCGGACCACCTGATCCTTCAGGCTCTCGGCGGCGGCGGCGGACTCTTCCACCAGCGCGGCGTTCTGCTGCGTCATCTGGTCGAGCTGCGTGACGGCCGAGCTGACCTGGCCGATGCCGTCGCTCTGCTCGGCCGACGTGGCGGTGATCTCGCCGATGATGTCGGACACCCGCTGCACGCTGCCCACGATCTCGTTCATGGTCTCGCCGGCGTCGGCCACCAGGCGCGAGCCCGACTCGACCTTCTCGACCGAGGCGTTGATCAGGCCCTTGATCTCCTTGGCGGCGTTGGCCGAGCGCTGTGCCAGGCTGCGCACCTCGGACGCCACGACGGCGAAGCCTCGGCCCTGTTCGCCCGCCCGGGCGGCTTCCACGGCCGCGTTCAGCGCGAGGATGTTGGTCTGGAAGGCGATGCCGTCGATGACGCCGATGATGTCGGAGATCTTCTTCGAGCTGGCGTTGATCTCGTCCATGGTGGTGACCACCTCGGACACCTTCGCGCCCCCGCGAGCGGCCACTTCGGCGGCCGACGCGGCGAGCTGGTTGGCCTGGGACGCGGAATCGGCGCTCTGGCGCACGGTGCCGGTGAGCTGCTCCATCGACGAGGCGGTCTGCTGCAGGTTCGACGCGGTCTGTTCGGTGCGGGCGCTCAGGTCCTGGTTGCCGGTGGCGATCTCGGCGCTGGCGGTGCCGATGGAGTCGGACGCCTGCTGCACGGTCTGGAGCGACGAGCGCAGCTGCGTGACCATGCGGCCCAGCGCCCGGATCAGGTCGCCCACCTCGTCGGTGTCGCGGCTGTCGGGCGTGATGTCGAGGCGGCCGTCGGCCACCTGGCCCGTGGCGTCGACCGCCGCGTGGATGTTCTTCGTGATGCGGCGCTGGGTGATCCAGGCGAAGCCCAGCGTGCCGGCGATGGCCAGCGCGCCCAGCGCGAGCAGGCCGGCGGCCGCGATCAGTGCGGCGCGTTCGAGCTGCTGGTTGACCTCGACCGTGCGCTCCTCGACCCGGGCCAGCACGGTTTCGAGCGTGCGGCTCAGCGTGCGGAAGTGTTCCTCGGCCGTCTCCAGCGCGGCGATGCCGGTGTTGGGGTCGACGGTGGACATGTCGATGGCGGCGTCGGAGGCCTTCCGGTACTTGGCCATCTCGCCGCCGAAGGAGGTCAACTGCTCCTTCACGACCGGGTCGACCGACTCCTCGGCCGCCTTCGCGACGGCCTCGCCGATGACTTCCAGGCGGCGGCCCAGCTGCTTGCGGGTGGACGTGACGATCATCTCGTCGAGCGACCCGACGATGGCCACGGTGCGGAACACCTGGGCCCGCACGTCGCTCAGTTCGGACTGCACGCCCGACGCCTTCGCATGGCTCTGCAGCACGACGGCATGGGCCATCGCACTCTTGCTCTTGTAGGTGTGCAGGACCAGCAGCGACGCGCCGAGGACCGCCATCAGCATCACCCCGCTCACCGCGGGCGCCACCATCAGTTTTGCGCTCAGTTTCATCGTGTTCCTTGGAGGCGCGGGATCACTTGTAGATGCCGCCGCAGACGACCGCGTCGTCCAGCTTCTCGCAGTACATCCGCTTCGGTTCGATCTTCTTGCTGACCGGGTTGGTGAACTTGTAGTCCTGCCAGAACGTGCCCTTGGACTGGGCCAGGTCGACGCGTTCCTTGACGAACGGCTTGCCGTCCACGTCCTTCAGGTCGAGGAGGTTCTTGCCCACCATCTTCTCGTTGGCGCCGTGTGCGCGCACGACGCCATCGAGGCCGTAGACGACGAGGTACAGGTCGCGGTCGGTGAACTGCCCGCCCTTGGTGGAGACCTCGGCGTAGCCCTTGTCCTTGCCGTTGGCCTTGATGAACGCGACGCCCTTCTTGACCATCGCGGTGGCTTGTTCGGCCGTGGCGTTGCCGGTCTGGGCATGGACGGCACCGGCGGCGAAGAGGGCCGCGGCGAGGCTCGTGCGGAGGAGCGAGTGCAGGGACATGGTGGATCCTTTTCGATGGAGGCGTCGGCTGCCCGACATCGGGCGACCGGCCTAACCGGCTATCGGCCTGCGGGGTGCGGCCTGTAGAGAGGGCTTGCCCGGACGGGCAGGGCCGATGTGGCAATTTTCCGCACGGCACCCGTGCGCGGTCACCGCATCACCGAGGGAAAACCGGCCCTGTTCACAGGGGGCGAGGCTGAAATGCCGACGGCCCGCGATGCCGGAGCAGCGCGGGCCGTCGGGGGCCGGGAAGGCGGGGAGATCAGTGGCGCGACTTGCGCACCAGGCTGCCCACGTCCAGGATCAGCGCGACGCGGCCGTCGCCCATGATCGTGGCGCCCGAGACGTCGTTCACCTTGCGGTAGTTGGCCTCGAGGTTCTTCACGACGACCTGCTGCTGGCCGAGGAGTTCGTCGACGAGCAGCGCGACGCGCCCGCCTTCGGCTTCCACCACCACCATGATGCCGCTGACGTGCTCGAAGTCGAAGCGGGGCACGTCGAACACACGCTCCAGTTCGAGGACGGGCATGTACTCGTCGCGCACTTCCACCACGCGGCCGGAGCCGCCGATGGTCTTGACCATGTCGCCCTGCACCTGGAAGGACTCGACCACCGACGACAGCGGGAGGATGTAGACCTCTTCGCCCACGCCGACGGACATGCCGTCCATGATGGCCAGCGTCAGGGGCAGGCGCACCGAAACGCGCATGCCGTAGCCTTCGGCCGAGTCGATGTCGACCGTGCCGCCCAGCGCCGTGATGTTCTTCTTGACCACGTCCATGCCCACGCCGCGGCCCGACACGTCGGTGACCACGTCGGCGGTGGAGAAGCCCGGGGCGAAGATCAGGTTCCAGACCTCGGAGTCGCTCATCGTGTCCGGAGCCGGGATGCCGCGCTCGCGGGCCTTCTTCAGCAGCTTCTCGCGGGACAGGCCACGGCCGTCGTCGCGCACTTCGATGACGATGGAGCCGCCCTGGTGCGAGGCCGACAGCGTGATGGTGCCGGTCTCGGGCTTGCCCTTGGCGACGCGGTCCGCCGGCGACTCGATGCCGTGGTCGCAGCTGTTGCGCACGAGGTGGGTCAGCGGATCGGTGATCTTCTCGACCAGGCCCTTGTCGAGTTCGGTGGCTTCACCGAGCGTGACGAAGTCGACCTTCTTGCCGAGCTTGGCCGCCAGGTCGCGCAGCATGCGCGGGAAGCGGCTGAACACCATCGACATCGGGATCATGCGGATCGACATGACCGATTCCTGCAGATCGCGGGTGTTGCGGTCGAGGTCGGCCAGGCCGGCGGCCAGCTGCTGGTACAGCGCCGGGTCGAGGCCCTGGCTGTTCTGGGCGAGCATGGCCTGCGTGATGACGAGTTCGCCGACGAGGTTGATCAGCTGGTCGACCTTCTCGACGGACACGCGCAGCGTGGAAGCTTCTGCGGCAGCGGCCGGCTTCTCGGCGCGCGCCTTCGGGGCGGCCGGCGCGGCGACCGGGGCCACGTCGCCAGCCGGGGCGGCGGAGGTCTCGGCGGCGCCGACGGGCACGCCCGGGGCGTTGTCGAAGAAGCCGTAGCCGGGGTCCGGCGCCTCTTCCGGCGGGGCGCCCGGGGCGTCCTTGTGGAAGCCGAAGCCGGGGCCGAGCGGCAGCAGGGCCACCTGTTCGCGGGTCACGTGGAACGTGAACAGGTCGAGCAGGTCGCTGTCGGTGCTGGTCGTGCAGATCTTGAAGCGGCGCATCCCGTCGGCGGGCATGCCGTTGTCGAGCGGCTCGATGGTGCCGAGGTCGGCGATTTCCTTGAACAGCTCGACGAGTTCGTCGGCCTGTTCGGGCTTGTCGAGCGGACCGACGCGCAGTTCGATCACGCGGGCGGCCGATTCGTTGACGGGCTCGGCGAGCACGGACGGGGCGGCGATGGGCACGTTGACCACCGGCGGCGCCTTGACGGCCGGGGCTTCGCCGGACGACATCGCACGGATGTTGAACAGCAGCTCGGTGGTGTCGAGTTCGTCGCCGTCGTTGCCCTGGTGGCGGGCGAGCTGGGCGCGCAGCGCGTCGCCCGACTGCAGCAGCACGTCGACCATGGCCGAGGTGGGCGCGAGCTCGTGGCGGCGCAGCTTGTCGAGCAGCGTCTCCATCTGGTGCGTGAGCTCGGCGACGTCCTTGAAGCCGAACGTGGCCGCACCGCCCTTGATGGAGTGGGCGCAACGGAAGATCGCGTTGAGCTCTTCGTCGTCGGCCGATTCGATGTTCAGCTCGAGGAGCAGCTGTTCCATGCGGTCGAGGTTTTCGCCCGCTTCTTCAAAAAAGACCTGGTAGAACTGACTCAGGTCGATGCCGGCGCTCGACGACGAGCTCTCGGAGGACATCTCGCCCATGGTGGCGTGCTCCTGGATGGATTCGATTCGTTTCGGGGGAAGGTGTCAGCGCGTCAGCGCACGACCTTCTTGATCACTTCGATCAGCTTGGCCGGGTCGAAGGGCTTGACCAGCCAGCCGGTGGCGCCCGCGGAGCGGCCGGCCTGCTTCATCTGGTCGCTGGACTCGGTGGTCAGGATCAGGATCGGGGTGGTCTTGAACTTCGGGTTGTCCCGCAGCTTCTTGGTCAGGCTGATGCCGTCCATGCGGGGCATGTTCTGGTCGGTCAGGACGAGGTCGAAGTCGCGGCCGTTGGACTTCTCGTAGGCGTCCTGGCCGTCGACGGCCTCGACCACGTTGTAGCCTGCGCTCTTCAGCGTGAACGAGACCATTTGGCGCATGGAAGCAGAATCGTCCACCGCGAGGATTGAATGCATGGCTTTCTCCGGAATGCTCGGTTGATTTCGGTTGAAACGAGGCTGTCTTTAGAACAACTCGATGGAACCCACGTCCATCTCGGCCTGGGTGACCGGATTGGGGCGGAGCGGGGGCTCCTCGGCGGCGGCCTCGCCGTCTTCGTCGTCGGCGAACGCCTCGCGCGCCAGCCGGTCGACACAGCTGCGCAGGCGTTTGTGGGTGTGGTTGATCAGCTGGGACGCCATGTCCTGGAACTGGAGCGCGGTCACCGCGCCGCCCAGGTCCTGCATGACGCCGGAGATGACCTCTTCGCTCTCCTCGGCGCCGTGCGGATGGGACCGCAGCAGGCGGATCTGCTCGGAGGCGCCGTAGAAGCGCTGCATCAGGGTGTCGCAGGCGTCCGACAGCAGGGTCTGCAGGCGGTCCAGGTCGTTGCTGGCCGTCATCAGGTGGTCCTGCAGGTCGGCGGCGGCCTCGAGGGGCCAGGCCCCGCCGTCGCTGCCCGGGAATTCCGGCATGCCGTTCGCGTCGATCGCGTCGTTCATATAGCTCCACTCAGGTTGGAGACGGGCCGCCACCGGGAAGGAACACCTCGGTGCACGGGAAGTCATCTGCCCGGATTCTTCGGCAGTTCGGGGGGCGACATAAGGGGAATGACGCGCCGAAACCCCGCTCTAATCGCACGAAGCGCCGGTCGGTCGTGAAAAACGGCCGCAGGGGCACCCTCTGGCCACGTTGCGGGCATACTCCGGCCATGTCCTCCAAGCCTTCCGAGCCCAAGACGCTCCGCCTGCTTCACCTCGAGGATTCCGAGGCGGACCACGTCCTCACCATGGCCCACCTGCGTCGGGGCGGCCTGAAGATCGATGCCGTGCGCATCGATTCCGAGGCGGAGTTCCTCGCCGCGCTCGACCCCTCAGAGGACTGGGACGTCATCGTCTCCGACTACAACCTGCCCGGCTTCTCCGGGCTGATCGCCCTCGACCTGCTCAAGGCGAGCAGCCGTCCCATCCCGTTCATCCTGGTCTCGGGCGAGATCGGGGAGGACACGGCGGTGGAGGCCATGCGCAACGGCGCCAGCGACTACCTGCTGAAGAACAACCTCTCGCGCCTGGTGCCGGCCGTGATGCACGCGGTGGAGGTGCACGAGGTCCACCTGGCCCGGCTGCGGGCCGACCAGGAGCTCGGGGCGTCCAAGCAGCGGGTGCACGAGCTGGTGCAGCACCTGCAGACGAGCGTGGAGGGTGAACGCGCCGCCATCGCCCGGGAGATCCACGACGACGTGGGCGGCTCGCTCACCGCCCTCAAGTTCGACCTGGCCTGGATCGCCCGCCACACCGATTCGCCCGACGTGCTGTCCCGGGTGAACTCCGCCCTCGAGACCGTCACCCACGCGATCGAGGCGAGCCAGCGCATCATGCACAACCTGCGGCCGGCCATCCTGGAGCAGGGGCTGGTGGCGGCCCTGCAGTGGATGACGAGCCGCTTCGAGCGCCGCACCGGCATCGCCTGCCAGTTCCGCTCGCGGCACGCCCACCTGTCGCTGCCGGCCGGCGTGCCCCTCGTGGCCTACCGCACGGCCCAGGAGGCGCTCACCAACGTCAGCAAACACGCCAACGCGTCCGAGGTCCACATCGACCTCTCGCTGGCCGGCGGGGTGCTGTCGCTCGAGGTGAGCGACAACGGCCGCGGCCTCAACCCCGAAGACCTCGCGAAGGCCCGCTCGTTCGGCATCCGCGGCCTGCACGAACGTGCCGGCACCGTGGGCGGCTGGGTGGACCTGAGCAGCAGCCCGGGCGGCACCACGCTGATCCTGTCCGTCCCGCTCGACATCGTCGACGAGACCGAGGACGCCGCCCACCTGGAGCTGCCCGAGCCGGCGTCGCCCGAACCGATCGCCGACGACTACGACCCCACCTCGTGGGGCGAACTCTGATGCCCACCCCATGATCAAAGTCATTCTCTGCGACGACCACGCACTGATCCGGCGCGGCATCCGCGACACCCTCTCCGACGCGCCCGACATCCAGGTCGTGGGCGAGGCCGGCGACTACGGCGAGCTGCGCACGCTGCTGCGCACCGCCGGCGAGGTCGACGTGCTGGTGCTCGACATCAACATGCCCGGCCGCAGCGGCCTCGACGTGCTGCACGTGCTCAAGGACGAGGGCACCACGATGCGGGTGCTGGTCGTCTCGATGTACCCGGAAGACCAGTACGCCATCCGCGCCCTGCGGGCCGGGGCGTACGGCTACGTCAACAAGGGCGGCGACCCGGGTCTGATCGTCACCGCGGTGCGCACCGTGGGGCAGGGCCGCAAGTACGTGACCCCCGAGATCGCCCAGATGCTGGTCGAGAGCCTGACCACGCCCACCAGCGAGGCGGCCCACGAGAAGCTCTCCGACCGGGAGCTGCAGACCCTGGTGATGATCGCCTCGGGCAAGCGGCTGTCCGACATCGCGGACGAACTCACGCTCAGCCCGAAGACCGTCAGCGTCTACCGGGCGCGGGTGCTGGAGAAGCTGGGGTTGTCGAACAACTCGGAGCTGACCGTCTACGCCATCCGGAACGGCTTGGTCGGGGAATAGGGAAGAAGGGCGTCGTCCCGGCGAAGGCCGGGACCCTGGGCCTGCGTCGGAGGTCCCCGGCCTCCGACGGGATGACAATCGGCTTTTGGAGGATGATGCCGGGGTGCGATCCACGAGGAGCTTCCCATGTCCACGTCCCCGGTCCGCAAACCCTTCTACCAGTCGCTGTACCTCCAGGTCATCACGGCCATCGTGATCGGGGTGTTGCTGGGGCACTTCTGGCCCCACACGGGCGAGGCGATGAAGCCGCTCGGCGACGCGTTCATCAAGCTCATCAAGATGATCATCGCGCCGATCATCTTCTGCACCGTCGTCCTCGGCATCGCCGGCATGGAGGACATGAAGAAGGTGGGCCGCACCGGGGGCCTGGCGCTGCTGTACTTCGAGGTGGTCAGCACCCTGGCGCTCATCGTCGGGCTCGTGATGATCAACCTGCTGCAGCCGGGCCACGGCATGAACGTCGACCCGGCCACGCTCGACACCAAGGCCATCGCGGCCTACACGGGGCCGGGCAAGATGCAGTCGACCACCGAGTTCCTGCTGAACATCATCCCGAACACCGTGGTGGACGCCTTTGCGAAGGGCGAGATCCTGCAGGTGCTGCTGTTCTCGGTGCTGTTCGGCTTCGCGCTGCACAAGTTCGGCGGACGCGGCACCCTCGTGTTCGACCTGATCGAGAAGACCTCGCACGTGCTGTTCGCCGTGGTGGGCATCATCATGAAGGCCGCCCCCATCGGCGCCTTCGGCGCGATGGCGTTCACCATCGGCAAGTACGGGGCGGGCTCGCTGCTGTCGCTCGGCAAGCTGATGGGCACGTTCTACTTCACGTGCCTGTTCTTCATCTTCGTGGTGCTGGGGCTGATCGCCCGCTTCCACGGCTTCTCGGTGTGGAAGTTCGTCAAGTACATCAAGGAGGAGCTGCTGATCGTGCTGGGCACGTCGTCCTCCGAGTCGGTGCTGCCGCGCATGATGGCCAAGATGGAGAACCTCGGCGTGCGCAAGTCGGTGGTGGGCCTCGTGATCCCCACGGGCTACTCGTTCAACCTCGACGGCACGTCCATCTACCTGACGATGGCCGCGGTGTTCATCGCCCAGGCCACGAACACACCCATGACCCTCACGCAGCAGCTGACACTGCTGGCCGTGCTGCTGCTCACGTCGAAGGGCGCGGCGGGCATCACCGGCAGCGGCTTCATCGTGCTCGCGAGCACGCTGTCGGCCGTGGGCGGCGTGCCGGTCGCGGGCCTGGCGCTGATCCTGGGCATCGACCGGTTCATGTCGGAGGCGAGGGCGCTCACCAACCTGATCGGCAACGGCGTGGCGACCGTGGTGGTGGGCAAGTGGACGGGCGACGTCGACAACGCCCGCCTGCTGGCCGTGCTCGACAACCGCCTGCCGCTCACCTCGGACGAGCCGGAGGTGGTGCTGGACGCCACCGAGCAGCACATGCCGGTGGAACACACGAAGTCCGCCTGAATGGAATGCAAAAAGGCGGCCCGAGGGCCGCCTTTCCTGCGAGGTTCCGAAAGGGGACGGTCAGAAGCCGAGCGAGGCCAGCAGGTCGTCCACTTCGCCCTGGTTCGAGACCACGTCCGTGCGGCCTTCGGGGTTCACCACCGGGCCGTTCAGCACGTTCGCGTGTTCGACCACCTTCTGGGCTTCCGGCGGGGCGGCCTGCACGAGCAGCTTGACGAGGCTGTCTTCCAGGTCGGAGGCCAGGGCCACCACCTTGGCGACCACCTGGCCGGTCAGGTCGTGGAAGTCCTGGGCCATCATGATGTCCGTCAGGTGCTGGTCGATGCGCGCGGTGGCGGCCTCGACGTCGCCCACGAAGTTCATCACGGCGCCGGTGGCCACGGCCTTGACCGGGTCGGCGACGATGGCGGCGGCCATGCGGCGGGTGTCTTCCGAGATCGAGGCGTGTTCGGCCTTGGCCTGGTCGACGGAGTTCAGCACCTTGTTGGCGGCCGCGCCGGTCTTCTCGGCGATGTAGTTCAGGCGGCTGCGCGCGTCGGGCAGGCCTTCGGCCGTCTTCGCGAGCTTGGGCATCACGCCCAGCTGGGTGAGGGCGTCGTGCAGCTGGCGGGTGATGGCACCCAGTTGCTGGAAGACTTCGGGTGACGCAGCGGCAGGCGTCAGGGTCGCCGCAGATTCCATTTTCATGTGGCGATTCCTCAGGCGGCCGTGGCCAGCTTCTGCATGATCTTCTGGACCTTCTCTTCCAAGGTGGCCTTGGTGAAGGGCTTGACGATGTAGCCGGCGGCGCCATCCTGCGCGGCGCGCACGATGTCTTCCTTGCGGGCTTCGGCCGTGACCATCAGCACCGGCAGGTGCTTCAGGCTCGCGTCGGCCTTCACGGCGGCGAGGAGCTCGAAGCCGTTCATGTTGGGCATGTTGATGTCCGAGACCACGAAGTCGAACTTCGCGTTCTTCAGCATGTTCAGGGCGACGGCGCCGTCTTCGGCTTCTTCGGCGTTGTTGTAGCCGATCTCCTTGAGCAGGCCGCGCACGATGCGCCGCATGGTCGAGAAGTCGTCGACGATCAGAAATTTCATATCGGTGCTCATGGCGTACCTCGCTGGTGTCCGCTGGGTTTATCGGGAAACGGTGCCGGAGGTTGAGGCCTCCGCGCGCTGGTTGTCGTTGGAATCGTCTGTTTTCGGGTCGGGCGTGACACTTTCCACATCCGCGAGCTGTTCGGCGTGGAACAGGCGGTCCTCGGCGTCGCGGTTCATCACGATGATGCTGATGCGCCGGTTGGAGGGGCTGGAGGGGTCTTTCTTGTCGAAGGGTGTACTGGAGGCGAGGCCCTGCACGCGCAGCACCCGGGCGTCGGGCAGGCCGCCGGCCAGCAGTTCGCGGCGAGATGCGTTCGCCCGGTCGGCCGAGAGTTCCCAGTTGCTGTAGCCGGTCACGCCGGAGCCGAACGGGGTGGAGTCGGTGTGGCCTTCCAGCGTGAGCCGGTTGGGCACCTCGTCGAGCACGCCGCCGATCTCGCGCAGCAGCTCGCGCATGTACGGCTTCACGACCGCGCTGCCGCTGTCGAACATCGGGCGGTTCTGGTCGTCCACGATCTGGATGCGCAGCCCGTCCTTGGTCATGTCGAGCAGGATCTGCGACTTCATGCCCGAGAGCTTCGGGTGGTTGTCGATCACCTGCTGCACCCGCTGGCGCACGGCCTCGAGCTTGGCGGCCTCGGCCGCGGCCTGCTCGGCCTTCATCGCCGCGAGGTTGACGGTGCTGCGGGTGTTGTCGATGTCGCCGCGCTTGACCTGGCCGCCGGAGCGGCTGAGGTCGGTGCCGCCGCCCTTGATGACGTGGGAGGAATCGCCCGAGCCGCTGCCGCCGTTGAGCAGCGCGACCTTCAGCGGGTTCTGGAAGTAGTCGGCGATGCCCTTCTTGTCGCCCTCGGTGGTGGAGCCGAGCAGCCACATGAGCAGGAAGAACGCCATCATCGCGGTCACGAAGTCGGCGTAGGCGATCTTCCACGCGCCGCCGTGCGCCGCGTGGCCGCCCTTCTTCACCCGCTTGATGATGATGGGCTGGAGTTTCTTGGAATCACCGGCCACGGTTCACCTCCGCGGGGCGGGCAGGGAAGGGGGTCACTTCTTGCCCTTCACGTGGCCTTCGAGTTCGGAGAACGTCGGGCGCTCGGTGGAGTACAGCACCTTGCGGCCGAATTCCACCGCCACCTGCGGCGCATAGCCCTGCATGCTCGCGAGCAGCGTGGTCTTGATGCACTGCAGTTCCTTGTGCGATTCGTCGTTCTTCTGCTCGAGCAGGCCGCCGAGCGGTTCGACCACGCCGTAGGCCATCAGGATCCCGAGGAACGTGCCGACGAGGGCCGAGCCGATCATGCCGCCGAGGATCGCGGGGGGCTGGCCCACCGAACCCATGGTGTTCACCACGCCCAGCACGGCGGCCACGATGCCGAAGGCCGGCAGCGCGCCGGCGAGGCGGGCGATGGCGGAGACGACGGCGTGCGCCTCGTGGTGGTGGGTGTCGATCTCGTTGTCCATCAGGCTTTCGATCTCGTGGGCGTTCAGGTTGCCCGAGACCATCATGCGCAGGTAGTCGGTGATGAACTCGACGACGTGGTGGTCGGTGCCGACCGTCGGGTATTTCTTGAAGACCGCGCTCTCGTGCGGGGCGTCGACGTCCTTTTCGATGGACATCAGGCCTTCCTTGCGGGCCTTCTGGAGGATGTCGTACATGAGCGCGAGCAGCTCCATGTACCGGGCCTTCGAGTACTTCGAGCCCTTGAGCAGCGTGGGGAGGGCGGCGATGGTGGCCTTGAGCACCTTCGGCTGGTTGTTCACCACGAAGGCGCCGAGCGCGCCGCCCAGGATGGCCATGAGTTCCGTCGGCAAGGCGTGGATGATCACGGAGATGTTGCCGCCGTGGATGATGTACGCGCCGAAGATGCACCCGAGGGCGACTGCGTAGCCGATGAGAACAAACATGGTGTTGGAAGTCCGTGTCCCTGACGCCCTTTATCGGCGTCGCTCCAAGTGTCTTGAGTGTCGCCCGGGGCGATGGGTGCCGATCCCCGCAACAGCGGGGCGATCCCGGCGCATAAACGAAACGGGGACCCTGGGCGGCACCACAAAAAGAAACGGGTCCCGCAGGGGACCCGTCAAAGCACTTTTCAGGGTGCCAGGAGGAGACAAGCAAGAAACCGTTGCCGGTCCCCCTGTGTATCGGCAGGGGGACGAAGAACTTGAGGAGACTCGAGGACGGCCCTCGATCAGTGCATCTGGATGCCGCCGGCGGCCTTGCCCTTGCCGGCGCGGGCGGGCGGGTTGCACAGGCCGCAGGTGTAGTGTTTGGCGATCTCGTGCGGGTGGGTGACGAAGCGGCCACCGCACTTGTTGCATTCGGTCAGGGTGAGCATGCCGTTGTCGACGAACTTGACCAGGCGCCAGGCGCGGGTCACGGACAGCAGGGCTTCCAGGCCCTGGGCCTGGGTCTGTTCCTGGTACAGCTGGTAGGCCTTGATGACGGTGTCGATCTCGTCCATCTCGGCGACCTTGTTCAGGTACTCGTGGATGTTCATGAACAGCGACGCGTGGATGTTCGGCTGCCAGGTCATGAACCAGTCGGTGGAGAAGGGCAGCTGGCCCTTGCTCGGGGACTTGCCCGAGACTTCTTTATAGAGGCGCAGCAGGCGCTCGTAGCTCAGGTCCGTCTCCGATTCCAGCACCTGCAGGCGGGCGCCCAGGTTGATCAGCGTGACGGCGCGTTCGATCTGCTTGGCTTCGGTGAGGATGCTCTTGGTGCGCGTCATGGTCTTTGCTCCTGGTCTCGGGTCGAACGGGGTGTCGCGGAAATCGGGGTCTGTCTGTCAGGCGGCTTCTTGATGGCGGCCGGCCATCAGGATGCTGGCGTGCAGGCGGCTGGTCGTGTCGTTCGACGCGGTCTTGCCGTGGTTGGTCAGCAGGCCCCAGACCAGGTCGTCGTCCATGCGGAAGCGGCACAGCAGGGTGTTGCCCGAAGCGATCTTCATCATCTGGGCCGGGCTCAGCAGCGCGATCATCGAGGCGCTTTCCTCGCTGATGCCGAGGCGGTAGAGGGCCTGCTCGCGGTCCGTGCGGATCAGGCTCTGGGCCAGCATCAGGTAGGACAGGTTGGCTTCACGGATTTCGGAGAGGATCTGGTCGGCGTTCATGTTGGGTTCCTAAGGCGGCAGGTGTTTCGGACTTGTCTGTCGTTGGGTTTGTGTCTCAACGTGGAACGAATTGTGAAGTTCGGAGAAGCAACCCGACATCAGGGCAGTTCTGTCGCTTGAGTCCAGCTTCTTCCGTGGGTCGTGTCAGGGAAACACCTACACGCCGTCATCCCGATCCGCCCTTTTGGAGGGAGGGTTCGGGGTGCGGCGTGCACTGGTTCACGGATGGTGCCCCTTGGGGCCCGCGGACCCGGGTTGACCCGGGTCAGGCGGATGACATGCCCTACAAGGCCACGGTCAGGCTGACAGGCTGGCGGGCAGGTGGTCGGGGGCGAGCCCGGCCTCGCGGCGCTCGTGCATGCGCACGAACAGGTCTTCCAGGGCGCGGGTGGTGGCCTGGCTGTCGAACAGGGGCAGTTCCAGGCGTTGCGCCTGGAGGGTCTGCTGGAGGGCCTGCAGGGCCGGGCCGTCGCCGGCCAGCTCCAGGGCCTTGGCCACGTACGCGTCCACGCTGTCGCACACCAGCTCGCCGGTGTGGGTGGCGCGGGCGAGGCTCGCGGCCACGCGGGAGGCGAAGGTCGCCCCGGGGAAGGTCAGCACCGGCACGCCGGCCCAGAGGGCCTCGCTGGCCGTCGTGTGGGCGTTGCAGGGCCAGGTGTCGAGGAACAGGTCGGCGCAGCGCAGGCGGGCGACGTGGTCCTGCATCGCGACCTTGGGGGCGAAATGCAGGCGCGACGGGTCGATGCCGCGCAGGCGGAGTTCTTCGCGCAGGTTGCGCTCGGCCTGCTCGTTCCAGGCGAGGAGCCACAGCACCGCATGCGGGGCGCCGTGGAGGATGCGAGCCCACGCGTCGAGCGTGTCGGGCAGGATCTTGTAGGCCTGGTTGAAGCAGCAGAGCACCAGCGCGTCTTCCGGCAGGCCGCAGGCCTCGCGCCCGGGGGAGGGCAGCAGCGCGCGCTGGCGGTCGTTGGGCTGGTACGACCAGGGCATCTGGGCGATCTTTTCGCTGAAGTCGGCCTCGGCGGACAGGGGCGTGACCACGGGGTCGCCCACGATGTAGTCGATGTAGTCGGCGCCGGTGGTGCCCGGGTAGCCGAGGTAGCTCACCTGCACGGGGGCGGGGCGGGCCGCGAGGACCTCGAAGCGGCTGTCGCGGGTGTGGCCTTTCAGGTCCACGGCGATGTCGATGCCGTCGGCGCGGATGCGCTCGCTCACGGCGGTGTTGCCGAGCGACGAGACGTCGACGAAGTGGTCGCAGGCGGCCATCACGCGCTGCTGCAGCGCGGAGCCGTCGTGGCGGCTGTGGGAGTAGAGCGTGACCTCGAAGCGTTCCGTGTCACGCTGCTCGAGCAGCTCGGCCATCAGCAGTGCCGTGGCGTGGTTGTGGAAGTCGCTCGACAGGTAGCCGACGCGGATGCGGCCCGGCTGGCGCTGCTTCGGCAGCGCGGGCAGCTTCGGCAGCGCGGCACCGAGCGCCTGCGCGCGCAGCATGCCCACCTGGCGCTGCTCGGCGGGCGAGCATTCGATGGCGATGAAGGCGAACGGCGAGAGCAGGTTGCCCTCGGACCGGTGGAGGGTGTTCATGGCCTCGCGCAGCTGGCGGGTCTCCTCGGCGAGGTGTTCCCACTGGCAGGCCTGGGCGCTCTCGTGCACGAGCAGCGCGAGGGCCATCGCACGCACGCTGCCCTGGTCCAGCAACACCGCGGTGCGGAAGCACTCGGAGGCCTCCTCCTTCATCAGCAGGTCCTTGAAGGCGAGGCCCAGGCGGTAGTGCACGAGCGGGGCGTCGATCTTCTGCGCAAGCGAGAGAAAAAACACGTCGATCGACTCGCGGAGGCGCCCGGCACTGAAGAGGGCGATGCCGTGTGCCGACAAGAACTCATGGTCGCGCACCGCGTCCGGCGAGAGCCGGCCGTAGCAGTCCGCGGCCTCGGCGTGGCGGTGCTGCAGCGTCAGGCAGTCGGCGAGCAGCCGGCACGCCAGCGGCGAGGCCGGATCCAGTTCGAAGGCCCGCGTGGCCGAGGCGATGGCCTCGTCGAGCTTGCCGATGCGGCTCTGCGCGCGAGCGAGGTTCAGCCACACCAGTGCGTCGAGCGGCGACAGCGCCGTGGCGCGCTCGAAGGCCTCCGCGGCCGCGGGCCAGCGTCGGGCCTGGGCGTGGGCCATGCCGGCCTGCCAGTGCTTGTGAGCGCGGTGGGTGCTGCGTTGTGCGTCCATTCGGGGGCGTCGTCGAAAGATCTTCGGATGCGAGGAGTCTAGGCAGTCCCCCTCCCGGTCAAGGCCGGAGAAGGCGCCGGAATGCCGAGCAGTTCCCGGGTGCGGCACGTGGATCAAGTGGCGAGAAATGTGATCGATTGAAAAGCGGTCAAAAAAGCGCTCAAGTAAAGCGATCGGTCTCCGAAATTCACACCACGGCCCTCGCAATCACGTGTATGGGGCGATGGTCCGGTCAGGCAGATGCCGCCGGGGTTTCTACCGAATTGAAGGACTTTCAAAATGGCACAGGTCATCAACACCAACATCGGTTCGCTGAACGCTCAGCGCAACATGGTGCAAGCGCAATCCTCCCTGGCTCAATCGATGACCCGTCTGTCGTCGGGCCTGCGGATCAACTCGGCGAAGGACGACGCCGCCGGCCTCGCGATCGCCGAACGCATGAACGCGCAAGTCCGCGGCATGAACGTGGCCATCCGCAACAGCAACGACGGCATCTCGCTGGCGCAGACCGCTGAAGGCGCGCTCTCGAAGGTGGGCGACTCGCTGCAGCGCATGCGTGAACTGGCGGTGCAATCGCGCAACTCGACCAACAGCGACGACGACAAGGACTCGCTGAACAAGGAATTCCTCGAGCTGCAGAACGAAATCAAGCGCGTTCTGGGCGGCACGGCCTTCAACGGCAAGAAGATCCTCGGCTCCGACGCCACGGCCCTGACCTTCCAGGTCGGTGCCAACACGACGACGGACGACGTCATCACGGTCAACACGACCGACATGACCCAGGACACGACGATCACCGCCGTGACGGTCAACACCGCCAAGATCGACAGCTCGGCCACGGCCGGCGCCATCGCCACCGTGATCGACGACATCGACACCGCGATCGACACGATCAACAACAAGCGCGCCACCTTCGGTGCCACGCAATCGCGCTTCGACGCGGTGATCGCCAACCTGCAGCAGTCGGTGGAAAACCAGTCGGCCGCCCGCAGCCGCATCATGGACGCCGACTTCGCGGCGGAAACCGCGAACCTGTCCCGCTCGCAGATCCTGCAGCAGGCCGGCAACGCGATGATCGCCCAGGCGAACCAGGCTCCGCAGCAAGTCCTCTCGCTGCTGCGCTGATCGACGGCCACCCTCCGGCGCAGACGCCGGAGGTCCCCCCACGCCAGGCCCCCGCCCCGGGTGGCCCGGTGTCGTGGTCCGCGGAATTGCCCGCCCCTCGGCGGGCTTTTCCATGGATGTAGGGCTCATTTTCCGGATCCGGTTTCTTCTGCCGAATCCGTCACGACTTTGCCCCGAGACCCCCTTGACAGGGCTCCGCTGCGGCATGTCGGCCTCAAGTTCTCCCACACCCCCCCGATAACTGCATCAACGCGCTCGCCAACTTTCATTCAAGCGAGTACGTGGTCCGGTTAGCCGGCCGATGAAGGGAACCCCACCGGTACCTCGATTCAGCGGTTGACTAGCGTCGGGCACTCAGTCGCAGTCGACGCCTCGCGGAGGCAGTGGCTGAACCGTCCGGCGCTGTTGCCGGGAGTTATCGGAAACCAACGGAGAAATTGTCATGGCACAAGTCATCAACACCAACATCGCCTCGCTGAACGCCCAACGCAACATGGTGTCGTCGCAGTCGTCGCTGTCCCAATCCATGCAGCGCCTGTCCTCGGGCCTGCGCATCAACTCGGCCAAGGACGACGCCGCCGGCCTCGCCATCGCCGAACGCATGAACGCGCAAGTCCGCGGCATGAACGTGGCCATCCGCAACAGCAACGACGGCATCTCGCTGGCGCAGACCGCCGAAGGCGCGCTCTCGAAGGTGGGTGACTCGCTGCAGCGCATGCGTGAACTCGCCGTGCAGGCCCGCAACTCGACCAACAGCGACGACGACAAGGACTCGCTGAACAAGGAGTTCGTCGAGCTGCAGTCGGAAATCAAGCGCGTTCTGGGCGGCACGGCCTTCAACGGCAAGAAGATCCTCGGCTCCGACGCCACGGCCCTGACCTTCCAGGTCGGTGCCAACACGACGACGGACGACGTCATCACGGTCAACACGACCGACATGACCCAGGACACGACGATCACCGCCGTGACGGTCAACACCGCCAAGATCGACAACACCGCCACGGCCGGCGCCATCGCCACCGTGATCGACGACATCGACACCGCGATCGACACGATCAACAACAAGCGCGCCACCTTCGGTGCCACGCAATCGCGCTTCGACGCGGTGATCGCCAACCTGCAGCAGTCGGTGGAAAACCAGTCGGCCGCCCGCAGCCGCATCATGGACGCCGACTTCGCCTCGGAGACGGCCAACCTGTCCCGAGCGCAGATCCTCCAGCAGGCGGGCAACGCGATGATCGCCCAGGCGAACCAGGCACCGCAGCAAGTGCTGTCGCTGCTGCGCTGATCGTCCCGGGGGTGACCCGGCCTGCCGGCCGGGTCGAAACCACCGAAGGCGGAAATGGAGGGGGCTTTCCCTTCATTTCCGCCTTTTGTCTTGGTGGGGCGCTTTCAGAATCGGGTCTACGGGTCTGCGGTGCGAATTGCCGGCCTTGTGCGCCGTCACACGGGGGAAGTTTCCCGATGCGGCGGAACGCAATGCCGGTCATCGAACCGGGAGTCATTCGATTCTTGAAGGAGTGCTTTCATGCCACAGACGATCAATACGAACATCGCATCGCTGAACGCGCAGCGGAACCTCAATGCTTCCCAGGGCTCGCTGGCGACGTCGATGCAGCGTCTGTCGTCCGGCCTCCGGGTGAACTCGGCCAAGGACGACGCGGCCGGCCTGGCGATCGCCGAACGCATGAACGCGCAGGTGCGCGGCATGAACGTCGCGATCCGCAACGCCAACGACGGCATCTCGCTGTCGCAGACGGCCGAAGGCGCGCTCTCCAAGGTGGGTGACTCGCTGCAGCGCATGCGCGAACTCGCGGTCCAGGCCCGCAACTCCACCAACAGCGACGACGACAAGGACTCGCTGAACAAGGAATTCGTGGAACTGCAGCACGAGATCGCCCGCGTGCTCGGCGGCACCACGTTCAACGGCCAGACCATCCTGGGTGCGGACGCCACGTCGCTGACGTTCCAGATCGGCGCGAACACCACGGCCGACGACACCATCACGGTGACGACGAACAACATGGCGAACGACACGACGATCTCGATCGTCACCGGCACCAGCACGTCGATCGACCACCTGGCCACCGCCGGCGCCATCGCCAACGTGATCAACAGCATCGACGACGCGCTCGACACCGTGAACAACACGCGGGCCACCTTCGGCGCCACGCAGTCGCGCTTCGACGCGGTGATCTCCAACCTCCAGCAGGCGGTGGAAAACCAGTCGGCCGCCCGCAGCCGGATCATGGATGCGGACTTCGCGGCGGAAACGGCGGCGATGTCCCGGGCCCAGATCCTGCAGCAGGCCGGCAACGCGATGGTCGCCCAGGCGAACCAGCTGCCGCAGCAAGTCCTGTCACTGCTCCGCGGCGGTTGATCGAAAAAATTTGTGACGGCGGCCTAAAGTTACTCCAGAGCCCGTCGAAAACGGATCATCTGGGAAACCCCCGGGTGATCCGTTTTCTATTTTTGTCCTGAGCTAACCGGAGTACGCCATGGCAATCTCCTCGACTGGTATCGGCAGCAACCTGCCCGTGGAATCGATCGTCACGCAGCTGATGGCGGTCGAGCGCAAGCCTGCCTCGTTGCTCGAAGCCGCGACCACCACGATGAAGTCGCAACTGTCCACGTACGGGCAGCTGCAGAGCTATGTGTCGGCGCTCCAGGACAAGTCGCGCGCCATGGCGTCCACCACGTTGTGGAGCCAGACGGTCGCCACGTCGAGCGACGCCACCGTGGCATCCGTCACGACCGGCACGAACACCGCCGCGGGCAGCTACAGCCTGACCGTGTCGCAGCTCGCCGTCGCGCAGACGGCCAGCAGCACGGCCGTCCCGGCGAAGACCCACAACGTGGGGCAGGGCAAGCTCACGATCGAGCTCGGCAGCTGGACCGGCGACCCGGCCACGTTCGGCCTGAAGGCCGGGGCGAGTTCGGTGACCGTCGACATCGGCGAGGGCGAATCGAGCCTGGCCGCCGTGCGTGACAAGATCAATGCGGCCGGTGCCGGCGTGGTGGCCACCGTCATCTACGACGCGACCGGCGCCCGCCTGTCGATCCGTTCCACCGACACCGGCGTGGCCAACGGCTTCCGCATCTCCGCCGAGGAGACGGCGCCGGGCGACGACGGTGCGAGCCTGTCGATGTTCGCGTTCGACCCGGCGAGCGGCAGCGGCGGCATGACCGAGAACATGAAGGCCCAGGACGCCAAGGCCAAGCTCAATGGCCTGGACATCACCTCGGCCTCGAACACGCTGAGCGACGTGGCCGACGGCCTGACGATCAAGCTGCTGAAGAAGTCCGAATCGCCCATCGACCTGTCGGTGGCGCAGGACACCGAGTCGATGAAGACCGCGGTGAACGACTTCGTGAAGGCCTACAACGACCTTTCGTCGTTCATCCAGACCCAGACCAAGTACAACGCCGACAGCAAGACCGCCGGCAAGCTGCAGGGCGATCGCACGGTCATCGGCCTGCAGGCGCAGATGCGCGAGATCATCCGCGGCGTCAACTCGTCGCCGAAGACGCTGCGCACGCTGTCGGACGCCGGCATCGAGGTGCAGAAGGACGGCTACACCATCGCCGTGAACTCGAAGAAGCTCAACGCCGCGCTGGCCGACCCGGCCGAGATGAAGAAGCTCATGATGAGCGGCGACAGCGCGAACGAATCGACCTGGGGCCTCATCTCCCGCTTCAACAGCATGGCCACGAATGCGCTGGCCGCCGAAGGTCCGCTGACCACGCGCCAGGAAGGCATCCAGGCGAGCATCAAGCGGAACAACGACCGCGTCGCCGACATGGAGGTGCGCCTGGCGGCCACCGAAGAGCGCATCCGCAAGCAGTACCAGACGCTCGACTCGAACATGGCCAAGCTGAGCGCGCTGAACAGCTACGTCAGCACGCAGCTCAGTTCGCTGGGCTGACGCTGCCGAGCCCTGAACTGGGCGGGCTTCCGCCCGTTCTTCAGGCGTTCTCCCGGAGCGGCGAACCTTAGACTTTTCGTGAAGCGGTCCACGCCGGGCCGCGACCGAACGAGTTCCAGGAGCGCCCCGTGATCAACGCCTACACACCACAGATCTCGTCGTTGGACGACGATGCCTTCATGGTGCCCCAGGGCGCGCCGGCGCTCTTCTCCGCACCGGAGCCCGAACTTCCCGAGGTGCCCGATCAGCCCGTGTACGAACCGGGTTCCGTCGAGGCCCGCCTCCAGCAGATCGAGGGGTTCAACGAACACCTGAGCGGCATGGTCGAGTCCCTGGTGGACACGATCCTGCACGTGCGCAACCACGACGTGCAGAAGCTGCAGTCCCGCGTGGACGAGCTCGAGCAGCAACTGCATCTCGAACGCTGCAACCGCGACCTGGCCGAAGTCTCCCGCGTGCACCCGAAGGAGCGCATCGTCGTTTTCGTCGGCGGCACCTACTTCGGCGACAACGTGAAGTACGCGTGGCTCGCCGCGCAGGCGCAGGCCAGGGCGCTCGAGGCGCAGGTCTGGTTCCTGCCGTTCAACGCCGAGCAGGAGCAGCAGGTCAAGGCCATCGGCGGCCAGTGCCTGCCGCACACGCACAACGACTGGAGCGCCGAGCACCTGCACGTCGCGCTGTCCGCCGCGGTCGCCGTCATCAGCGATCACCTGCTGGGCGCGAACCCGTACGCCGCCGCGCTGCTCGCCGGCGCGCGCCAGGTGCAGATGTGGCACGGTGTGTCGATCAAGGAGATCGGCTACCGCAACCTCGGTCCGCTCAAGGGCATGTCGCCGCAGTTCGCACGCGTGCTGCGCACCTGCGGTCCGTTCAGCCGCTTCGTGGGCACGGCCACGCACCAGGAAGCCGAGTGGCGCCGCTGGTTCGCGTTCGACGGTTACGCGCCCATCGGCTACGCCCGCAACGACGTGCTGCACCGCGAGCCGAAGGGCCACGACCTCGTCAACGTCGACCTCGACGCGTACCGCCGCGCCCAGGACTTCCAGAAGCGCGGCAAGCGCGTCTACCTGTACGCACCGACCTTCCGCGACGCGAACCGCGGGCAATGGATCCTGAAGGCGGGCCTCGAACGCATCGCGCGCGCCATCGCCGACGCGGGCGACTGCCTGATCGTCAACATGCACCCGGTGGAGCAGCCGCAGGTGCCCGAGATCGCGAAGGTGCTGCCGAACGTCACGTTCGTCAAGCCGCGCACGGACGTGTACCCGCTGCTGACGCAGACCTCGGCGCTGATCACCGACTACTCGTCGATCATGTTCGACTACCTGCACCTCGACCGACCGGTGATGCTGTTCCGCCCGGACCACGAGGCCTACACCACGCGTTCACGCAAGCTGTTCGACGCGAAGCTGTCCACCCCGCCGGGCCCGGTGGTGACCAGCGCCCAGGCGCTGGTCGACCTGCTCGGCAAGCCCGAGAACGGCGCCAGCGTGCGCGCCCGCCAGGGCCTGCTCGAGCACCTGTTCGAGCAGCGCGACGGCGGCTCGGCCGACCGGCTCGTCTCGGTGGTGGCCGAGGAACTCGCATTGGCCGTTCCGGCGGCGAAGAAGGAGACCCGATGAGAACCAGTCCCCTGACCACGGCCGCGGCCGAACTGCGCGCGCGGGCCATGCCGGCCGTGCTGGCCGAGACCGGCGGCATCACGCTGGCCCCGAGCGTGGCGATCACCTACGGCACCTACGACCTGTTCCACATCGGGCATGTCAACCTGTTCCGCCGCATCAAGGAGCGTTTCGACATCCTGGTGGTGGCGGTCTCGACCGACGAGTTCAACGCCATCAAGGGCAAGCGCTCCGCGGTGCCCTATGCCGACCGCGTCGAACTGGTGCGGTCCTGCCGCTACGTCGACCTCGCGATCCCCGAGGCCGGCTGGGGGCAGAAGGAGACCGACATCGTTCGCTACGGCGCCGATGCGATGGTGATGGGCAGCGACTGGACGGGGCACTTCGACTCGCTGAAGTCCCTGTGCGACGTGGTCTACCTGCCGCGCACCGAGGGCGTCTCCAGCAGCGACCTCAAGCGCCACATCCAGTCCGACGTCCGCTGAACGCCGTTCTTCCTGTTTCCATTTTCGTGCCGCCGGCGGGGGACAAACGCTTCCCCCCGGCCTGCGCCTGCACGACACTGCCAGACCGTGTCGGCGGGCCCCTGCGCGCGCCCACCCGAGAGGAGCCCCAGCCATGACCACCCCCCAGGCCCAGCCGTCCGCCGCGGACCGCGTGCAGCGTTCGCTCACCCAGCTCGAGGAGCAGCGCCTGTCCACCGAGTTCGAATCGATCTCGATGCACACGCGCAAGCGCCGCGTGGTGCTGTACTTCGGCCGGGCCACGTTCGCCGACAACACCAAGTACCTGTACCTGCGCGACGCCGCCCGCGAGCGGAACCACGAGGTGTACTGGTGCAGCTTCGACGCGCCGCTGGTCGATTCGCTGCGCGCGGCCGGGCTGCCGTGCGTGAACCTGGCCGACGACATCGACCACAGCATCGACCTGCTGCTGCATGCGGCCGTGGCCGTCTTCTGCGTCAACCCGGCGGAAAGCCTGAAGGGCTCGTTCAGCCTGAACGGCTGCCTGGCCGGCGCGAAGAAGCTGCAGCTGTGGCACGGGGTGTCGGTCAAGCACCTGCTGCTGCGCCTCATCCCGCACCTGGGCCTGCGCGACCTCTCGATCCGCCGACCGTTCTACATGGCCTCGCAGGCCGACCTGGTGCTGAGCACCGCGGCCACGTTCGACCGCTTCTGGCGCGACTGCTTCGGCTGCCGCCGCCTCGTGCGTGCGGGTTTCCCGCGCAACGAGGTGCTGCTGCGCGACCCGCTGCCGCACGAGACGATCGGCAGCGAGATCGACGCCGACGTGGAGGCCGCGCTGTCGTCGGGCCGCAAGAACGTGCTGCTGGTGCCCACGTGGCAGCGGGGGCAGAACACCTACCTGAACGACCCCGAGTTCTACACGAAGCTGATGGCCATCGCGAAGCGCGACAAGATCAACTTCTTCTTCAAGATGCACCCGACCTACTTCATCCACAACATGGACACGAAGCGGAAGGCGGACGGCTTCTACCTGTTGAGCCCCGGGGTCGACGTGTACCCGCTGATGCGGCGCTTCGACCTGCTGCTGACCGACTACTCGTCGATCATGTTCGACTTCCTGCTGACCGGCAAACCGGTGCTGAGCCTCGACCTCGGCCCCGACGAACACCACCGCTTCGAGCCCGACTTCTCCCTCGTGCCCGACGTGGCGTTCCGCCACACGTTCACGAAGGCCGACTTCGAGGTGAAGCTGCGCAAGGCGCTGCACGACGACGACCTGGGCCCGAAGCGGGCCGAGATGGCCGGGAAGATCTTCGAGACCGACCCGTCGCGCGCCAGTGAGCAGCTGCTCACGCTGATCGACCGCCTGGTCGACGAGGCCGTGGCCGACGATTTCACGGTCGAGATGCCGGGGCCGTCCGCCTGATGACGCAGGGGCAGGGGGCTCGGCTGCGGGCCCCCGGGGCATGGTCCGAAAAGACGATGAAACCCGGTTCAGTCGCTCGCTCAAGTTCGCTGTGCGCACGTCGATAACTTCAGCAGACGCACACATCACTCCACACCATGTACGCATCCATGTCCACGCCCTTCGGTCGCCCTCACAACCCCGCCAATGCCTACCGCATGGTCGGCGTCGAGACGGGTGTGACCACCGGCTCGCCGCACCAGCTGGTCGGCATGCTGTTCCAGGGCTTCATGGATGCCGTGGCACAGGCCCGCGGCGCCCTGGCGCAGGGCAACATCGAGGCGAAGGGCAAGGCGATCGGCCGGGCCGTCCGCATCATCGAGGAAGGCCTGAAGGCCGGCCTCGACGTCAAGGAGGGTGGGCAACTGGCCACCGACCTGCGCGACCTGTACGACTACGTGATCCTGCGCCTGACCCAGGCCAACCTCCGCAACGACGCCAAGCTGCTCGAGGAATGCCGTTCGCTCATCGAGCCGCTGCACACCGCCTGGGTGGCCATCGGCCCGCAGATCGCCGAGGCCGGCAAATGAACCAGAAACTCCGCAACGTCCGTCATCCCCTCTACACGCCGGGAGCCGCCATGAACTCCGCCTTGCTGAACTACTACGAAGCCATCGAGCGCGCCAGCGCCGACATGCTCTCGGCAGCCCGCAACGGCGACTGGGACCAGGTCGTGAAGCTGGAAGGCGCCTGTGCCGTGCTGATTTCACAGCTCAAGCACGCCGCCTCGGCGCAGAATCTGGGCACGGAAGAGTCCCAGCTGAAGTCGCGCATCATGCAGCGCATCCTGATCAACGACGCCGAGATCCGGCAACTCGCCGAACCCTGGCTCGAGGACCTGGACGGCCTGCTCGCGGGCAAGCCGAAGTCCATCCACTGAGGAACCTTCTGCCACCGACTCCCCTGGATTCAGCCCACGGAGGTTCCTTGGATCAGCCCCTCGATACGCAGCCGATGTCGCTCGACGCCGTCGCCGCGTCGCACGGTGGTCTCGAAGATTTCCGCATCACCTCCCCGGCGGAGGTGTTGGCGATGCTCAAGCAGTTGTCCGACGGCAAC
The DNA here is from genome assembly GCF_002116905.1 of Piscinibacter gummiphilus. NCBI lineage: Bacteria > Pseudomonadati > Pseudomonadota > Betaproteobacteria > Burkholderiales > Sphaerotilaceae > Rhizobacter > Rhizobacter gummiphilus. Next base: position 3,977,566 of record NZ_CP015118.1, on the reverse strand, counting down.
GTGCTCGTCAACCTCAACGGCAGCTCCGGCGTCTACTCCACCACGGTGTGGGCCATCGACGCCGGCCGCGGCACGCTGAGCTTCTCGGCCGATGCCGACGACAACCAGCTGCAGGCCCTGGTCGAGGGCGAGGACGCCGTCGCGGTGGCCTACCTCGACAGCATCAAGGTGCAGTTCGACGTGAGCGGCCTCGTGCTCGTGCGCGGCGGCCGCGCCAGCGCGCTGAACTGCGCCATCCCGCGCGAGATGTTCCGCTTCCAGCGCCGCGGCGGCTTCCGTGTGCGCCCGCTGCTGCGTGCCACACCCACGGCGCGCGTGCGCCATCCCATGATCCCCGACATGGCCCTCTCGCTGCGCGTGCTCGACGTGAGCATCGGCGGCTGCGCACTGTTCCTGCCGAACGACGTGCCCCCGCTGCAGCCGGGCGTGACCATCAACAACGTGCAGATCGACCTCGACGTCGACACCCGCATCACCACGGCGCTGCGCCTGCAGCACGTGACGTCCATCCAGCCCGACTCGAAAGGGGTGCGGCTGGGGTGCGAGATGGTGAATCCGGCCAGCGATGTGCTGCGCGGGTTGCAGCGCTACATCGATCAGACGCAGAAGCGCCAGCGCATGCTGAGTTTGTAGGCCCCCCAGTCGGCTGGCGCCTCCTGCCCCCGAGCAACTGTGTTCGAAGTCAAGCCGGCAGGCCGTGAATCTCCGGATTCCAGGTCTGCCCGGTACGGGCCATGGCGTTGAGGATGCGCAGCAGCTTGTGGGAACAGGCGGTCAAGGCGACCTTCTTGGGCTTCCCCGCCCCGACGAGCCGAACGTAGAAGGCCTTGATCACCGGATTGAACCTGACCGCCGCCAGGGTGGCCATGTAGAGGGCGCAGCGCACGATGCTGCGACCACCCCAGATCGATCGCTTGCCCCGCTGCTTGCCCGAATCGTTGTTCAACGGGGCCAGCCCGGCGAGCTTGGCTGCTCGGCGACTACCAACGGTGCCGAGTTCGGGCATGAATGCGATCATCGTCGCGCTGGTGGTCTGCGCAACCCCCTTGATGCTCTCCAACCGTGCGTCCAACTCCTGGAAGTGTTCCTTCAGGTGCGTGTGGATGTCGTCGTTGAGCGCGGCGATCTGCTCGTTGAGCGTGAGGATCACGGCATCGATGCTCTTGCGTAGCACGCGCATGGCCCCGGCGCGGCGATTCCTTTCGGCCGTTCGCATGTCCAGCAGCTGGTGACGGCGAACAATCAGGACCCGCAAGGCCTCGACCTGCTCTGGCACGGGTACGAAGCGAATGCCGGCCTGATTCGCCTTGTGCGCCAGGGTGTGGGCGTAATGCGAGAGCGCCCTGGCGTCGATGGCATCCGTCTTGGCCAGGTGACCCTGGCTGCGAGCGAACTCCCTGGCCGCGCGCGGGTTCACGCGGGACACGGACAAGCCTTGGCCGATGAGAAAGCCGATGAGGGCGTTTTCAAGGCCCCCGGTGGCTTCCACCACGATCAAGTTGATCTGTCGGTCGCGCAAATCCTGCCAAAGCAACTCGAATCCGACAGAGTCGTTGCAGGCAGAGTGAGAAACGGCAGAGCCATGAGTGTTCCAGTCGAACTTGGCCTTGGCCACATCGATGCCGATGAACTCACCTGCGGCGACTGCCGGAGTGTCGGAAACAGCAGCGTTTGTCATAGTCCCATCCTTGCAACATACGAAGTGCGTTCAGGTAACTGTTCGGGCTTGGAGACAAACGCAGAACCGTGCACTCACGACTGCTTGGGGGCGAGATCAAGGTCTCAGAGGGGCGACTGGATATGCACGGCGCTGCAAACCTCCACAATCGAGGTTCTCTGCCGACTCGGTGCGGCAGTCAAGCCTCAAGACAAACATACAAGGGGCGCCCCGGGTCGGCCGGGAGACCCGTCCTCGCGGGTTGCTTGATCGGTCGGCTTCGCTTCGCTCGCCTCTCCGCGTTCGCGTTCTCGATTCGGGGCATTGCTCGCTTCGCTCGCTCGCCCGACGCTCCCTTCTCGCGTGACCGCTCTTCTTCGTCCGTGGCGAACGGGAGGGGGCAAGCTTGGGCGCCAGGCTCGGACTCTCAGCGGCTGCCGTCGTGGACGTTCGAGATTCTTCGCGCCACTCGCGTCGTTCCGCGGAAGGCGGAACATCCGGCTGGGCGCAGGCGGTCACGCCTGCACGCGACGTATTTGGGTCGTCGATGGAGTGGCGTTCTCGTGCGCTCCGCAGTGGATCCCGGCGTTCGCCGGGATGACGGCGTGGTGGAGGGGGGGAAGGCGCGGTAGAGGGGGAGCCGCGGCGGAGGGGGAAGCCGCGGACAGCGAGGGGCGAGCGACGCGAAGCGAGCAATGCCCCGAATCGAGAACGCGAACGCGGAGAGGCGAGCGAAGCGAAGCCGACCGATCAAGCCACCCGCGAGGACGGGTCTCCCGGCCGACCCGGGGCGCCCCTTGCGGGCAGGAGCCCGAAGGGCGACTGGGGGGGCCTACGCTTGCAGGTTCGTGCGGGAGCCGCGGTCGTTGTTGCCGGCGCCGTAGACGGAGGCTGGCGCGCTGCGCGGCATCAGGACGTCGATGGCGCGGTCCAGGGCGGCGGTGGCGCGGGCCAGCGATTCGCGCTGGGAGGCGACCAGGCCGCTCGCGCGCATCAGGCGGTCGCGCAGGGCGGGGGGCACCGGGCCGGAACGGGCGGCGTGCGTGAAGTGGTCGACGGCACGCGCGAGGGCGCGGTGCAGTTCCGTGGCATGGTGATCGACCGCCGTCATGTCGTTCGCGCGCAGCGAATCGCCGAGGGAACTCAGCTGGCTCTCGACCGCGGACAGCGTGGTCTCGAGCTCGAGCCCGGCACCAGTGGTCGTTTGCACGGAGGTCGGGTTCACCGGATTCGGCATGAGGGGCCTGGCGTAAAGCAGTAGAGGGACGCGGTAATGGACGGATCAGCGCGGGGTCAGGGAAGGGCGGGCGCAGCACCGCCGGCGCGGGGCGCCGGATCAGTGTTGCGGACCACCCAGCACTTCGCGGGCGTTGGCCAGCAGCTTGTCGGCGATGGCGCCGGGGTTGACCTCGAACTTGCCGTCGGCGATGGCCTGGGCGATGCGCGCCACCTTTTCGGTGTCGAAATCGCCCGAGACGCCTTCGGTGCCCGACATCAGCTGGGTCGCGGCGCTGGACAGCGCGACCTGCGTGCTGGCCTCGGCGGCGACTTCCTGCTTGGCGGCGGTCTGGGTCTTGCCGGCCGCGGTGGAGGCGGTCTGGCCGGACGCGACCGGTGCCGGGGCGGCGACGGGTTTGTCGGTAGGGTTGCCAATCTTCATGGTGTGCTCCTTGGGAGGGGTTCAGAGCCCCCATCCTTTCAACATGAACGGTATTTCGACCCGTCCTGCGGCAACTTTAGGATTTTTTGCCAGAAGCTTCTCGAAAGGCTCGAATTTCATAATGTGATCTCCACCAGACGGTCTCCGACGGGCATGCCGCTGACAATCTTGCCATTTTCCGTCTTGACGCGGACGGGCTGGCCTTCCATGCCGGCCATCATGGCCTCGCCGGTTCCTTCGATGGCGAAACCGCCACCCACGGCCCGGACCTGCACCGTTTCGCCCGGACCGAACCATTGGCGGCTCTTCAAGCCCGCCTCGCGAAGGCCCTGGCCGGCGGCCAGAGCCGCCGTCAGCGTGCGGCCCACCACGGCCGAGGCGTCGGTGACGGCCGGGCTGCGGTGTTCGCTCAGGTTGATTTCGGCCTGACGGAGGTCGGCTTGAGCCAGCACGTGGCCCGCGGGCAGCGGGCCGGCGGCGACCAGGCCGGGACCGTACACGTGGACCGTGACCGGGAGGTACACGTTCCACGGCGTGGGGCCGTCGACACAGCGGAGCCCGGCCCGGCTGGCGCCCCACACGCGCGTGCCCGTGGGGATGTAGGCCTCGACCTTCTGGCAGGCCGCGAGGCGCAGCCGGGGGTCGAGCCGGCCCAGCACCACCTCGGCCCGCGGGCTGGCGGGGCCGACGACGCGCTCGAGGAACAGCTGGCGGACCTGGCTGGCCAGGGGCTCGGCCAGCGAGGGCACCTCGGCCGCCTGAGCCCGGACGCCCGGCGCCGCGAGGCACGCGAGCACCGCCAGCGCGGCGCTTGCGGGCGCGCGGCGGGGGAGAGGACGGACGGAGGGCAGGGGAGAGTTCACACCCGCACTGTAGGCCGGGAGGCGGACCGGACGGGCTCCGAAAAGGGCAGGAAAGGGCCTGTTATTCGCGCTAATGTTTCGGGCCCTGCTGCCCACAATTCGTCCCATCGCCCATTCCGGGTGCCCGCCAGGGACGCAGCATGCTGAACCGACTCACCGACTCGCTCGACTTCCACGGACAGGCCCTCAGCCTGCGTTCCGAGCGCCAGCGCCTGATCGCCAGCAACATCGCCAACGCCGACACGCCGGGCTACATCGCCCGCGACATGAACTTCTCGCAGGCGCTGAAGGAAGCCACCGGCATGGTCTCCACCACCGCCATGCAGGCGTCCCGCCCGGGCCACATCGCCACGCCGGGCGGCGCCCGCGCCGAAGCCAACCTCGAATACGCCGTCGCCAGCCAGACCAACCTCGACCGCAACTCGGTCGACATGGACCGCGAACGCGCCAACTTCGCCGACAACTCGGTCCGGTTCGAGGCCACGCTGCGCTTCATCAACAGCAACGTGCGCACCACGCTCGACGCCATCAAGGGTCAATGACCATGAGCATGTTCCAGGTCTTCAACGTCACCGGCAGCGCCATCAGCGCGCAGTCGCAGCGGCTGAACGTCGTCGCGTCCAACCTCGCGAACGCCGACACGGTCGCCGGTCCCGACGGTTCCGCCTACAAGGCCCGCCAGGTCACCTTCCAGTCCGAGCTCATGGGCCAGATGGGCGACGCGGCCAGCACCGGCGTCAAGGTCAGCAACATCACCGAAGACCAGACCCCCGGCCGCCGCGTCCACGACCCGAAGCACCCGTCGGCCGACGCCGAAGGCTACGTCACGTACAGCAACGTCAACCCGGTGGAGGAGATGGTCAACATGATCTCCGCCTCGCGCTCGTACCAGAACAACATCGAAGTCATGAACACGGCCAAGAGCCTGCTGCTCAAGACGCTCCAGATGGGCCAGGGCTGACGCGCCGCGTCCGCCCCCCGTTTCCCTGAACCCGAGGAGCCGCCATGGCCGCCGTCAGCAACATCAACACGCAAACGCTCGCCGACATCAACGGCACCACGAAGACGCAGACGGCGAACGAGGCCGGCAGCGCCGACCGGTTCCTGAAGCTGCTCGTCGCGCAGATGCAGAACCAGGACCCGCTCAGTCCCATGGACAACGCGCAGGTCACGAGCCAGATCGCCCAGATCAACACCGTGAGCGGCATCGAGAAGCTCAACACCTCCGTGGGTGGCCTGTCCACCCAGTTCGGGCAGATGCAGGCGCTGCAGGGCGCCGCCCTGGTGGGCCGCGAGGTGGTGGTGCCGGGCAACACGCTCGCCATCAAGGACGGCGTGGGCACGGGCACCTTCGAGCTCAGCTCGGCCGCCGACGAGGTCCAGGTCGAGATCCTCGACAAGCAGAACAACGTCATCGAGAAGTTCAAGCTGGGCGCCCGCGCCGCCGGCGTGAACGACTTCGACTGGAAGCCCAACTCCACCGCCGGCGCCGTGTCCTTCCGCGTCTCGGCCAAGGCCGACGGCGCCACGCTGACCCCCACGGAACTCGTGCGCGACACCGTGCGGTCCATCAGCACGGCGAACAACCAGCTCACCCTCACCCTGAAGAACGGCGGCAACGTGGCGTACAGCGACGTGCGTTCGTTCACCTGACCTCCGCCCCCACCGCCACCGTCTTTCCCCCGAACACCCCAGGAACACCGCCATGAGCTTCCAACAAGGTCTCTCCGGTCTCAACGCATCGAGCAAGAACCTCGACGTCATCGGCAACAACATCGCCAACGCCGGCACCTACGGCGCCAAGGCGTCGCGCGCCGAATTCGCCGACATGTACGCCACGGCCATGACCGGGGGCGGCGGCAGCAACATCGGCATCGGCGTGAACCTGGCCGCGGTCACGCAGCAGTTCACGCAGGGCAACATCACCACCACCGCGAACTCGCTCGACCTCGCCATCAACGGCCAGGGCTTCTTCGAGGTGCAGTCCCCGGACGGCCAGACGCTGTACTCGCGCAACGGCCAGTTCCAGGTCAACAAGGAAGGCTACCTGCAGACCAGCGGCGGCATGAAGCTCCTCGGCTACCCGGCCGACGGCCAGGGCAACATCCAGCCGGGCCAGGCCCGTCCGCTGCAGCTGCCCACGGCCGGCATCGACCCGGCGCGCACCACCGAGATGAACATCGAGATGAACCTCGATTCGCGGGTGGGCTCCACGCTGCCGGCCACCGCGCCCATGATCAACTTCAACGACGCGTCCACGTACAACAACGCCACGTCGGTCACCGTGTTCGACGACAAGGGCCAGGACGTCGCCCTCACGTACTACTTCCAGAAGGCCGGCACCGACACCTGGAACGTCTACGTCACCGCCAACGGCGCGCCGGTCAACGTCGACGGCACGGGGCAGCCCCAGCCGCTGACCACCATGAACTTCCCGGCCAACGGCGGCACGCCCACGGCGCCGTCCGGGCCCATCACGCTCGACATCCCCGCGGGCACCAACGCCTCCGGTGCCGAGACGCTGGCCATCGCCGGCATCCAGCTCGACCTGTCGGGCGCCACGCAGTACGGCGCCACGTTCGGCGTCACCGACATGGCCCAGAACGGGTACGCGCCGGGCCAGCTGTCGGGCCTGTCCATCGAGAAGAACGGCATCGTGATGGCCACGTACTCGAACGGCCAGTCGAAGCCGGCCGGCCAGATCGAACTCGCCACGTTCCGCAACACCCAGGGCCTGAAACCGCTGGGCGGCAACAACTGGGCGCGCACCTTCGAGTCGGGCGACCCGATCGTGGGCACGCCGGGCCAGGGCAACCTGGGGGTGCTGCAGTCCGGTGCCCTCGAGGAGTCGAACGTCGACCTGACCGCCGAGCTGGTGAACATGATCACCGCCCAGCGCTTCTACCAGGCCAACTCGCAGACCATCAAGACGCAGGACCAGGTCATGCAGACCCTGGTGAACCTGCGCTGATGACCGCGGACGCCTGAGCTGAACTGACGACCCCCGTCCCCTGAACGCCCCTCCCGGAGCCTCCCCATGGACCGCATGATCTACCTGTCGATGTCCGGCGCCAAGGCCAGCATGCAGCGGCAGGACACGCTCGCCAACAACCTGGCGAACGTGTCCACGCCCGGCTTCCGCGCCGAGCTGCAGGCCTTCCGGGCGGTGCCGGTGCAGGGCAGCGGGGCCAGCACGCGGGTGTACGCGCTCGAATCCACGCCGGGCTACAACGACGCCTCGGGCCCCATCACCAGCACCGGCCGCAACCTCGACGTGGCCGTGCAGGGCAACAGCTGGCTGTCGGTGCAGGCGCTCGACGGCAGCGAGGCCTACACGCGGGGCGGGGCGCTCGACATCACGGCCGACGGCACCCTCGTCACCCGCAGCGGCCTGCAGGTGCTGGGCGACGGCGGCCCGATCCAGGTGCCCCAGGACACCGAAATCAGCATCGGCGGCGACGGCACGGTCAGCGCGAAGGACCGCAACGGCCGCACCACGTCGCTCGGCAAGCTCAAGCTCGTCACGCCCGAAACCAAGCTGGAACGGGGCGAGGACGGCCTGTTCCGCGCCGAGGGCGGCGACCCGCTCGACGCCGACGCGAACGCTCGCGTGCAGGACGGCGCGCTCGAAGGCTCCAACGTCAGCGCCATCGAGACCATGGTCTCCATGATCGCCGCCGCCCGCCAGTTCGAGGCCCAGATGAAGATGGTCCAGACCGCCGAGCAGGACGAACGCGCCGCGTCGCAGCTGCTCTCCAACGCGCCGCGCTGATCCCGCCGCCGCACCCACAGCGCCACCCGACAGGCCCCAGAGACACCGAGGTACCGAACCATGATGCGTTCCCTGTTCATCGCCAAGACCGGCATGGAAGCCCAGCAGACCCAGCTGGACCACATCTCGCACAACCTGGCCAACTCGGCCACCAACGGCTACAAGAAGTCGCACGCGGTGTTCGAGGACCTGATGTACCAGAACCTGCGGCAGACCGGCGCCAACAGCACCGAGCAGAACCAGCTGCCCACCGGGCTGCAGGTGGGCCTCGGCACCCGGGCCGTCGCCACGTCGCGCAGCTTCACCCAGGGCAACCTGCAGACCACCGAACGTTCGCTCGACGTCGCCATCCGCGGCAACGGCTTCTTCGAGATCCAGATGCCCGACGGCACCACCGGCTACACCCGCGACGGGTCGTTCCAGGTGAACTCGCAGGGCCAGATGGTCACGAACAACGGCTTCCCCGTGCAGCCGGGCATCACCATCCCCGCCAACGCCACCAGCATCACCGTGAGCCAGGAAGGCCTCGTGAGCGTGGTGGTGCCGGGCAACGCCCAGCCCCAGCAGGTGGGCCAGCTGCAGCTGACCAACTTCATCAACCCGGCCGGCCTCGAGCCGCGCGGCCAGAACCTCTACACCGAGACGGCCGCCTCCGGCACGCCCAACACCGGCACGCCGGGCCAGGACAGCTTCGGCCAGCTCCAGCAGGGCGCCCTCGAAACCTCGAACGTGAACGTCGTCGAGGAGCTGGTGGGCATGATCCAGACGCAGCGCGCCTACGAACTCAACTCGAAGGCCATCCAGACCTCCGACCAGATGCTGCAGCGCCTGACGCAGCTGTGATGAATGACACGGTGGGTGCCCGCTCCCGGGCCCCCGCCACCCCAGGCCCCCTCAGTCGTGATTTTTGAGTGACCGCCCGATGAAAACCTCCGCCTTCACCTGCCTCGCCGTGGCCGCCCTCGCGGCGCTGACCGGCTGCGCCACCCCGTACCCGGTGCCCGAGGTGTCGGTGGCCCCGGGGGCCGACACCCGCCCGCTGCCGGTGCCGCCGCAGACGTACGCGAACGGCTCCATCTACCAGGCCAGCCAGTACCGGCCCCTGTTCGAGGACCACCGCGCCCGCCTCGTCGGCGACGTGGTGAACATCCAGATCGTCGAGAAGGTGAGCGCCAGCCAGAAGAGCACCAGCTCGATCAACAAGTCGGGGTCGGTGGAGGCGGGCGTGACCGCGCTGCCCATGCTGAAGGCCACGGCGCTGACCCGCGCCAGCGCCTCCGGGTCGTCCACGAACGACTTCCAGGGCAAGGGCAGCACCGAGAACACGAACGACTTCTCCGGGGTGATCACCGCCGTCGTGACCGAGGTGCTGCCGAACGGCCACCTGGTGATCGTGGGTGAAAAGCAGATCGGCGTGAACCAGAACGTGGACGTGCTGCGTTTCTCCGGCCAGGTGGATCCGAAGTCCATCCAGCCGGGCAACAGCGTGGCGTCCGCCCAGATCGCGAACGTGCGCGTGGAGCACAAGGGCCGGGGCGCCCAGGCCGATGCCCAGGGAATTGGGTGGGTCGGACGCTTCTTTTTGAACGTTCTGCCGTTCTAAAGTTTTCCAGAATACGGTGCATGGGGGGTGTTTGCCGCCCCCGAGGTGCACCACATGGAAACGACGTCCGACAACCTGCGAAAGACCCTCCTGCAAGGCCTCATCGGCCTGATCTTCGTGATCCTGAGCGGGGTGTTCTGGTGGCCGCTCGATGCGAACGCGATGCGCATCAAGGAAGTGGCCTCCGTGCAGGGGGTGCGCACCAACCAGCTGGTGGGCTACGGCCTCGTCGTGGGCCTCGACGGCACCGGTGACCAGGTCACCTCGTCCCCGTTCACCGGCCAGACCCTCGCCGCACTGCTCCAGCAGATGGGCGTCACGGTGCCCCCGGGCACCAACATGCAGGTCAAGAACGTGGCCGCCGTGATGGTGACCGCGCAACTGCCCCCCTTCGCCCAGCCGGGCCAGCTGATCGACGTCAACGTGTCGTCGATGGGCAACGCCAAGTCGCTGCGTGGCGGCACCCTGATCGCCACGCCCCTGAAGGGTGCCGACGGCCAGGTGTACGGCCTCGCGCAGGGCAACCTGGTCATCAGCGGCGCCGGCGCTTCGGCGGGTGGTTCCAAGGTCCAGGTCAACCAGCTCGCGAGCGGCCGCATCCCGGAAGGCGCCACGGTGGAGCGTTCGGTGCCCACGCCCCTGATGCAGGGCGAGTTCCTGCAGTTCGACCTGAACGCCAACGACTACAACACCGCCCGCGAGGTCGCGCGCGCCATCAACAGGAAGATGGGCGATGGCACGGCCCTGCCGCTGAGCGGCCGCACGGTGCGCGTGCGCATGCCGTCGTCGCTCGACGCTCGCGTGGGTTTCCTCGCCGACGTCGAGAACCTCGCGCTCGAACTCGCCCCCGCAGCCGCCAAGGTCGTGATCAACGCCCGCACCGGCTCGGTCGTGATGAACCAGGCCGTCACGCTCAACGCCTGCGCCGTGGCACACGGCAACCTGTCCGTGACCATCAACTCGACCCCGGTGATCAGCCAGCCGGCCCCGTTCTCGAACGGCCAGACCGTGTCGCGCGAGAAGGCCGACATCACCATCAAGCAGGAGCCGGGTCCGCTGATCCAGATGCCTGCGAGCACGAAGCTCGCCGACGTGGTCAAGGCGCTGAGCGCGCTGGGCGCCACGCCCCAGGACCTGATCGCCATCCTCCAGGCGATGAAGAGCGCCGGTGCGCTCAATGCCGAGATCGAGGTGATCTGACATGACCATCAACAGCAGCGGCAACACCACCAACGCGCTGGCCGGCGACCTCGGCCAGATCGCCCGCCTGCGGAGCAGCGCGTCGAACGACCCGCGCGCGGCGGTCAAGGAAGCCTCGAAGCAGTTCGAGGCCATCTTCATGCAGCAGATGCTCAAGGGCATGCGCGACGCGAACGCCACGATGTCGCCCGGCACGCTGGACAACGCCGGCACGAAGATGGGCACCGAGATGCTGGACCAGCAGTTCGCCAAGGAGATGACCGGCCGCGCCGGGGGGCTCGCCGAACTGATCGAGAAGCAGCTGTCCCGCCAGATGGGCGACCCGGTGTCGACGATGGCGAGCGAGGCCGCCGCGAACCCGGCCAAGCCGGAGCCGAAGGCCACGTCCTTCCTCGGCCGCATGTTCTCGAGCGACAAGGCCGCGGCGAAGGCGGCCGAGAAGCCCATTTCGCTCGAAGGCCGCGAGAAGCAGGTCGACTTCCTGAAACGCCACGAGGACGCCGCGAAGGCCGCCGAGGCCAGCACCGGCATCCCCGCCACCTTCATGATGGCCCAGGCCGCCCACGAGTCGGGCTGGGGCCGCCGCGAGATCAAGAACGCCGACGGCAGCACCGCCCACAACGTGTTCGGCATCAAGGCCGGCCCGGGCTGGAAGGGCGCCACCACCGACGTGGTCACCACCGAGGTGATCGGCGGGCAGGCCCGCAAGGTGGTCGCGAAGTTCCGCGCCTACGCGAGCTACGAGGAGTCCTTCAAGGACTACGCGAACATGATGAAGAACAACCCGCGGTACGCGAAGGTCGTCGAGAACAGCGAGTCGGTGCACGGGTTCGCGAAGGGCCTGCAGCGCGCGGGCTACGCCACCGACCCGCAGTACGCCGACAAGCTGACGCGGATGATCAACACCACGCTGCGCCTGCAGCGCGCCACCGCCTGATCGGGGAACGACCATGTCCAGCTTGATGGGGCTCGGCACTCGCGCGATGTTCGCCAACATGGCGACGCTGCAGAGCATCGGCAACAACATCGCCAACGCGAACACCAAGGGGTATTCGCGGCAGGAGACCCAGCTCGAGACCGCCGGTGGCCAGTTCACCGGCGCCGGCTTCTTCGGCCAGGGCGTCAACATCACGACCATCTCGCGGTCGTACGACCGCTTCCTCACGACGCAGTCCGCCGCGGCCCAGTCCGTCGCCTCGTACGATGCGACGCGCGCCAGCCAGCTCAAGCAGCTCGAGAACGTCTTCACACTCGGCGAGAAGGGCCTGGGCCAGGCCGCCAGCCAGCTGCTGAACGCGTTCGTCGACGTGGCCAACAACCCCGGCGACACCTCGGCGCGCCAGGTGGTGCTGACCCGCGCGCAGGAACTCTCGGCGCGCTTCAAGGCGGCCGGCGAGCAGCTCGATTCGCTGCAGGGCGGCGTGTCGCTGGACATGAAGACGTCCGTCAAGACGGTCAACAGCCTGGCCCAGCAGGTGGCCGGCCTCAACAAGCAGATCTCCGCGCTCAACGGCACGGCGCACTCGCCGAACGACCTGCTCGACCAGCGCGACCAGCTCGTCGCCCAGATCAGCAGCTACATCAACGTCACCACCATCCCCGCGAGCGACGGCTCGGTGGGCCTGTTCGTGGGCGGCGGCATGTCGCTCGTGCTCGGCGCGAACGCCAACACGCTGAAAGCCGCCACCGACCCGTACGACCCGGCGAAGCTGCAGCTCGCGCTGCAGGAGGGCGGGGTGGACCGCCTCGTGCCCGGCGACGCCATCTCCGGCGGCTCCATCGCGGGGCTGATGAAGTTCCAGAACGAGGACCTGACCGACGCCCGCAACCTGCTCGGCCAGATGGCCGTGGCCATCAGTGGCGCGCTGAACCAGCAGCAGGCCCTGGGCCTCGACCTCGGCACCCCCGCGTCGATGGGCTCGGCGCTCTTTGCCGTGGGCGCCCCCAAGACGCTGCCGGCCAACTCCAACGCCGGCAACGCGTCCATCGGTGTCACGATCAGCGACTTCACGCACGCGCAGGCGAGCGACTACGAGGTGCGCTACGACGGCAGCAACTATTCGATCGTCCGCCTGTCCGACGACAAGCCCGTCACCGGCAGCCCGTTCTCCGGCGCCGACCTGGCCGCGGGCATCGATGTCGAGGGCCTGACGATCCAGCTGAACGCCGGCACGCCGGCCGCGGGCGACCGCTTCCTGCTGCAGACCGTGACCAACGCCGCGCAGGACATGCGCACCGTCCTCACCGACCCGAAGGGCCTCGCCGCCGCGTCGCCCGTGTCGGCGAGCTTCGGCGTCACGAACACCGGCACCGCCACCGTCGCGTCGCTGGGTGCGGTGGACCCGTCGATCGACCGCACGCTCACCGCGAACTTCTCGTTCACGTCCGACAACGGGGACTACAACTGGGAGACGGTGGACGCGAGCGGCACCGTGACCGCCTCCGGCACCGGCACCTGGACGCCGGGCTCGCCCATCTCGCTGAACGGGTTCGAGCTGAAGCTGAACGGCGTGCCGAAGAACAACGACACGATCAGCGTCAAGCCCACCATCGCGACGAGCGCCAACAACGGCAACGCGCTGGCCCTCGCCAACCTCGACAAGGTGGCCTTCGTGGGCGCGGAAACGCTGGCCGACGGCACCCTCGTGCCCGGCAAGAGCATCACCGATGCCTACGCCTCCGCCGTCTCGAACATCGGCGTGCGCGTGCAGAGCGCCAACTCGGCGTCGAACATTTCCAGCTCGTTCGCCGCAGCCGCCGAATCGGCCCGTGTCAACAAGGCCGGCGTGAACCTCGACGAGGAAGCCGCCCGCCTGATCCAGTTCCAGCAGGCCTACCAGGCCTCGGCCAAGGTGCTGCAAGTCGCGCAGACGCTGTTCGACACGCTGCTGCAAGCCGCCGGGCAGTGACCCGTCCTGACGACCCTTCTTTCCGGACTCCACCATGCGCATCGCCACCGCCAACGCCTACGACCTGTCGATCGACGCCCTGAGCAAACGGCAGACGGACCTGGCCTCGGTCCAGGAGCAGCTGTCGACCACCAAGCGCATCAACCGCGCGAGCGACGACCCCGCGGGCGCGGCCCGGGCCGAACGGGCCCTGGCCAACGAGAAGCGCGTGGACGCCAACCAGCGCGCCGTCGACGCGAGCCAGAACGCCATGACGCTGACCGAAAGCGCGATGGGCGACGCGAGCGACCTGCTGCAGCAGGCGCGCGACGTGATCGTGAAGGCGGGCAACGCGAGCTACAGCGACGCCGAACGCAAGTCGCTGGCCGACGAACTGGCGGGCCTGCGCAAGCAGCTGCTGGCCGTCTCCAACCGCACCGACGGCGCGGGCACCTACCTCTTCGGCGGGCAGGGCACGAACCAGCCCCCGTTCCTCGACGCCCCGGGCGGTGTGCAGTACCGCGGGTCCAGCGGCGAGGCGGAATCGGTCTCCGGCGAATCGCTGCCGTTGACCATCGACGGCCAGAACGCCTGGATGCGTGCGCGCAGCGGCAACGGTGTGTTCGAGACCGCGGGCACCGCCACCAACAGTGGCACCGCCTGGATCGACAGCGGCCGCGTGACCGACCCGGCCCAGGTCACGGGCAGCACCTACAGCATCAGCTTCGACGTGACGGCGGGTGTCACCACGTACTCCATCCTGAAGGACGGAGCGCCCACCTCGGTGAGCGGCGCGCCGTTCAAGCCGGGCCAGGCCATCGAGTTCGAGGGCATCTCGGCCAACATCTCCGGCAACCCGGCCCACGGCGACAGCTTCTCGATGAGCCCGTCCCGCCCCGACCAGAGCACCTTCGACGTGCTGGACCGCGCCATCGCCGACCTCTACACCCCGATGCGCACGGCCGGGCAGATCGCCCAGTCGAACTCGACGAACCTCGCCGCGCTCGACGCCTCCATGAGCCAGCTGGCCGGGGCGCGCAGCAAGGTGGGCGAGACCCTGAACCGCATCGAGAGCGTGACCGGCCGCCTCGAGGATTCCCGGCTGGCGAGCCAGACGGAGCGCCAGGCGGCGGAAGGACTTGACATGGTCAAGGCGATCTCCGAGTTCCAGAACAAGCAAACCGGCTACGATGCAGCGCTCAAGAGTTACGCGATGGTGCAGAAGATTTCGCTTTTCAATTACGTGAGTTGAGTCGCCTGCTTCCTCAGGCAGGGTACCCGCTGGTACCCTCAGTGACCTCTTCCAGGCCCCCTGCGTGAGTCTTCTTTCCTCGAATTCCGGAGCGTCCGCGTGAACGACACCAACATCCTCGGCCAGGTGGCCCTGGGTTACTCGCCCTTCATCGACAAGAGCCGTGCGGTCTCGGCCACGCGCCTGACGGTGTTCCCGCTCCGCCCCGAATCCCCCCCGGACGTGGCCCAGCTGCTGGGTGCGGTCGGCAACGTCTGGCCCGCCGACGGCGGCCGCGCGTCGCTCAACGTGCTCAACGAAGGCCTGCTCGGCGACCTGATGAAGGCCGAGCCGTCGCCGAACCTGATGGTCGAGGTGCCGTCGTTCATGGCATCCGACCCGGCGAACGTCGAGGCGCTGCAGGCGCTGCACAAGGCCGGCAACACGCTGCTGATCAAGGGGCGCCCCGTCAAGGAAGTGCCGCGCGAGGTGCTGCACTGCTTCACGTACTCCATCGTCGACCTGTCGGAAGACCGCCGGATCAACGAAACCGCCGCCACCGCACCCACCAACATGGGCCGCAGCATTCCGCACGTGCAGTCGGGCGTGCGCACGCTGGTCGAGATGGAGGGCAGCTTCAACCGCGGTGCGGCCGCGGTGCTCGGCTGGCCCATCGATGACGCCATCAACGAATCCCAGAGCAAGGGCAAGGCCGCCTCGGCGGACCTGCAGGTCATCGTCGAGCTGATCCAGCGCGTCGACGCCCAGGAACCCATCGAACGCCTCGAGGCCACGCTCAAGCGCGACCCGTCGCTCGCCTTCAAGCTGATGCGCTACATCAACTCGCCGGCCTTTGGCCTGCGCGTCGAGATCAGCTCGTTCCGCCACGCCATCATGATGCTCGGCTACCAGCGCCTCAAGCGCTGGCTCGCGCTGCTGCTGTCCACCGCGGGCAAGGACAGCAACATGAAGCCGGTGATGTTCGCCGCCGTGCGCCGCGGCCTGCTGATGGAAGAGCTGGTGCGCTCCTCGGGCGACGAGGAGATGCGCAACGAGATGTTCATCTGCGGCGTGTTCTCGCTGCTCGACCGCATGTTCCAGCAGCCGTTCTCGGAACTGCTCAAGACCATTCCCGTGCCCGAGCGCGTCTACCAGGCGCTGGTGGACAACACCGGCCCGTACCAGCCGTACTTCAACGTGGTGCAGGCGGTCGAGAACGAATCGCTGTTCGACTTCCGCGCCGCGGCCGACGCGCTGATGCTGAGCGTGAGCGAGATCAACCGTTCGGTGCTGACCGCGCTGACCTCCGCGTCCCAGATCGAGTGACGCTGGGCGCCGATCGGCGCCCCTGCGTACACTGGTGGGTTCCCCGGCCGGAGACGGCCGGTCCGCCCATTCCCTGTCACTCGATGCCCGGACCATGGCCGACCCCAAGGCGTTGCGTCAATTCCTCGATGTGGTGTCAGACGCCGTGGTCGTGCTCGACCGGGGCGCGCTGGTCCACTTCGCCAACGCCGCCGCCGTGCGCCTGCTGGGCTGCGTGCCCGGCACCCCGCTGCGTGAACTGACGCCCGCCCTCGGCGCCCCCGTGGTGGACGCCGTGACCCAGACCCTGTCCCGCGGCGTGCCGCGCCTGGGGGCCCCGAAACCGCCCGTGCCCGAACGCCTCGTGCTGCCCGACGGGCGGGCTTACGACGTGGCCTTCGTGCCCTTCGAGGGCGAACGCTGGGCGCTGCGCCTGGCGCCGGCCGGCGTGTCGGCGGACAGCCCGGGGGCGGGCGAACTGCTGGGCCTCTTTTGGGATTCCCCGCTGCCGGTGATCGTGCAGGACCGGGAGTTCCGCACCACCCACGTGAACCCGGCCTACGTCGAGTTCACCGGTTTCCGCCCCGACCAGCTGATCGGCCGCGACCCGCTCGACCTGCAGCCCGAGGAGGACCGCGAAGCCAACCGCTCGGTGCGCCAG